>CAUZEG010000118.1:0-13065 GCA_963578775.1 Myxococcales bacterium | reverse complement strand
TTATGACCCCCACATCGAAGATAGGCACAAGATTACTATGGCTCAATTGGGCCACAAGCCGGCCTTCATCGAGGAACCGTTCGACGAAGCGTGGATCGCGGGCCAGGCGCGGAAGGATTCGCTTGATTACGACGCGTTTTCGGATGCCGGCAGTGGCATCCATTTCGGCGAGATAGATTTCACCCATGCCGCCCGTTGCGATACGACGTAGTAGGCGATATCGGCCGAAAGACACACTCTTATCGGGGCTACTGGGCTGCACGGCAAGTCTACTTCCAGTTTATGGAATGTGTTCGCCGATCGTAGATAGACGCAAGGCCAACCCACTCTGAAGTGGGGCCGGGATTGGCTCCCTCGGCTTTAGCCACTATTGAACACGAAGGGCCATCGGACGACACAAACACCACCATCCGGTTTAGCAAATCGCATCCCACGAATTGTACGTACTACGCATTTTACAACCGCCGGGTTTCTTAGCGATCCGCCCTTGGAATTCGCAGATTTTACACGCCCATCCAGTCCGATCTTCCACTGTATGACCAGTTTCCCCTTGAGCTGTGGATCGATCATAAGCTGTTTTTCATAACAGGAACGAATGGCTCCAGCGCGACGCCGAACGGCCTTGGCAATATTCTCTTTCTTGCAGAAACCAGCGGTATCACCACGCCCAACGCGAATCTTACCTACGCGACGCTTCTTCTTCCGGCCCATTCCAGAACGTACTCTTCGACCCGTCCCACCGGTACCATCGATCTTGCCCAGACCGTGGATGCGTCCGAGTCCGGAGCCACCACCACCAGTACCACTGCCTTTGAAGCCGAGGCCACCGGTTCCATGGCCAATTACGAATGGGCCACCATCGGGACCAGCCATGGCGATATTCTGGGCCAATCGGTTCATCATTACGCCCTGATCGTTCGACATGATGTCACTGAGAGCGCCTTCGCCCATAAGACTATTCGAAGTCAGGGCATCGGCAAGACCGACCTTCTTTGGATCGATTCGCTCAACCATTTTCCCCTGGTTCTTGGGGATCTGGCTTTCCTTCTCCGGGTCTTCGTCTGGATCACCGAACTTGCCTTCTTCACCGCCGGCTTTCTTACCTGTGTCTTCTTCTTCCTCTTCTTCCAGGTCCCAGAGTTCGTCGGCCGGTGGTTCCGCCCCAATGACTTCAACGAGGAGGCTGAGGGGTTTACACACCGTATCGCGGTTCTCGACGAGCTTATAGCTTGGCTTTGCCTCGGGAGAAAAGATCACAAATGAACTAACCCCACCACCCTGAACGAAGAAGGAAATCAGGAGACCTGCGGCGACCGCATGATCGAAGGTCTTCCACATGGGGACGCGTGCAATCTGCTGTTCCGGATTCACGAAGCGGAACACCAACTCCAGTTCTCCGAAGTTCAATACGCCAAAGTCATTTCCACCAATTGTGATCGGATTGGTTCCGACCTCACCAAGGTCCTTCAGGTAGGTTTTGATGTCAGCGACCTTACCACCGATGGAAACGTCGCCCTGCATATTGCCGTTCAAGTTTATGCTGTACGTTCCCGTACGACCAATGGGCCGAAACAGAAGGTGGTACCGCCCAACGGATGATTCCGGAACGACAAAGCTGGCCTTGAGATCTTCACCAACGGATACGGATTCCGGCTCGAGGTAGGTCATCTCTTTGAGGACTTCACCGCGCCAGCGCGCTTCTACACGGAGGGCCTTGACGCCCAGCTTGTATTCCGGTCGGGCTGCATAGGCCATGCAGGCTGCAAAGATGATCATCAGGGAGCCTACGATGGTCAGGTAGTAGCCCATACCACCGACGATATATTCGGCCGGCTCTAAGAATCCCATTGTGTCTGGGTGGCTCACGTAGGGTTCCGATTCCGCCAGCAGGGCTGGGGCATACCAGAAGGCATAAGCAGCCGTGCCCATGATAACGAGAGCCCCCATCAAGTTGTTCAGAATGAGCAGGCGTTTGTTTCGCTTGACCAGAGTAAACAATGACGTTGCGATACATATGACGGCCACGATCGCAGCGTATATACCCAGCTTGAGTTGCAGCCCGGTACTCGCCAGGGAGTCCAAATTTGGTGTTTTCGGATCGGGGACGGGCAGATTCGGGGTCACCATCCAGGGTAGTACCGCGGAAACGAGAACGAGAAGACCGCCGATGATGGTGAGTATTTGAGCCTTTTTCATCTTACCTTCATGGAAATGGGGGCTAGCACTGGACTCAAGGGTCGCAGTTTAGGGGTGGGATGGTAAACAAGTCAAGTTGAAAGCAGGGGTTTGTCTGTTGGTAAGGAATCGGGCTGCGTAGGTACAATTCCGAACTCCATTTTCTGCGACCTCCGTGAAGGGAGATTAGGTGCCAGCAATACGGGTGATCCAGCTATCAATACGTGGTAGACGCACCAACTCCAAAAAAGTTTTTCGACGGCGAAAAAAACAGTTTTTTCGGCCCTATGTTCCCAAGACGATCGGGTTAAGCCTGGGGCTGCTCTGTCTTGTTCATGCAACACTGCTTGAACTTCTTTCCGCTCCCGCAGGGACAGGGCTCATTTCTGCCGATCTTGCGCTGCACACGACGTACGGTTTGTCCTGGCCCGCCGGCCGCCTGCGCGCGCTGTCCCGCCTGGTCCTGTTCCGAGCCACCGACCAGATGTTGTGCGTCGGCGTGGCTGGCCTGTTGTTGTTCGGCCATCTTTCGGGCACGTTCCAGGCGTTCTAGTTTCAAGCGTTCGATCTGGTCGTCACTGCGGACCTCCACCCGGAAGAGGGTGCCGACCACCGACTCACGAATAATGACCAGAAGGCTCTGGAAATATTCGAAGGCCTCTTTCTTGTAGACCATTTTCGGATCTTGTTGTCCGTAGGCCTCCAGATAGACCCCTTCTCGCAGTTGATCGATGGCCTGAAGATGTTGCTTCCAATGTTCATCCAGACTGCGAAGGAGCTGCTCCTGTTCGTATTCAACCCAGCGATCCCAATATTGTTCGGGGTCCGCTTCTTCTTCGTGGACATGAAGCTGGTAGAGTTGATCGGCAATTGTACGACAGCGTTGTTCATAGTGAATAACCAGTTTTGCCGACAGATGGTCGTTGATCGCGGGAAAACTACCGGTATCCACACCTTCCAGATCCAGCTCATAACCCCATTCGGTATGGGCGTGCTCCACAAGACCGTCAAGATCCCATTCTTCAGCCAGCAGGCCATCTGGGCAGAATTGATCGACGACGCTGTAGGAGACATCGGCCACAGCTTCCAGCATCCATTCGTGGATTTCACGGCCTTCGAGAACACGTTTTCGTAGCGAATAGATGGTATTTCGCTGTTGGTTCATTACATCGTCGTATTCGAGAAGGCTCTTCCGAATATCGAAGTTTCTGCCTTCGACTTTCTGCTGACTCGATTCGATGACCCGTGTAACCCATTTATGATAGATGGGTTCGTCTTCGGGGAGTTTGAATCGATGCATCCACTTCTTCAGATTTTCACCGCCGAAGATGCGTAGAAGATCGTCATCCAATGAGAGATAGAACTGCGACGAACCGGGATCGCCCTGGCGTCCGCTGCGGCCGCGAAGCTGGTTGTCGATACGACGACTTTCATGTCGCTCGGTACTGATAACGCGGAGCCCACCACAATCGAGTATTTCCTGGCGGGACACGGCGCAGTCTGCCTGGACCCGGGCGCGAACCTCCTGCTCGTCTGCATCCGGCGAGTTCATCAGCTCTTCCTGAATCAGAAGCTCAGGATTTCCACCCAATATAATGTCGGTACCACGTCCGGCCATATTCGTTGCGATTGTAATCGCCCCTCTGCGCCCGGCCTGTGCCACGATGCGGGCTTCGTTGCCGTGATTCTTGGCGTTGAGAATCTGGAATGGCAGATTATTTTCACCCAGCTTTAATGCCAGGAACTCGTTTCGCTCTACGCTGGCCGTACCGACCAGGACGGGCTGCCCGTTTTCGTGGGATTCCTTGATGTCATCCATAATGGAGCGAAACTTTGCTCGTTCGTTCACGTAGATAAAGTCGTCCTGGTCGTCACGCACGATGGGTTTATTGGTGGGGATGACCAGCACATCAAGGTCGTAGATTTTGTGAAATTCGGGTGCTTCCGTATCCGCTGTACCGGTCATACCGGCGAGCTTTTCATACATTCGGAAGTAATTCTGGAAGGTAATCGTAGCGAGAGTCTGATTTTCTTCTCGGACCTTCAGTCCTTCCTTGGCTTCAATCGATTGGTGAAGCCCATCGCTCCAACGTCGGCCTGGCATCTTTCGGCCGGTGAACTCATCGACAATGACGATCTTACCCTCTTCGATCAGATAGTGCTGGTCGCGTTTGTAGAGCATATGGCCGCGTAGCGCCGTATTGACGTGGTGAAGGAACTGGATGTTCTCTGCATCGAAGAGATTGTCGATGTCGAGTCGTTTCTCCACACTGTCCACACCATCATCCGTCAAGGTTACGACCATCGACTTTTCGTCTACAACGTAGTCTCGATCGATTTTCAAGAAGGGGATGATGGCATTGATTCGGTAGTAGAGCTTGCTGCTCTGTTCGGCCGGCCCCGAGATAATAAGCGGCGTTCGGGCCTCATCGATGAGGATTGAATCCACTTCGTCGACGATCGCGTAGTGGTGTTTACGCTGCACATAATCTTCGATTCGGAATTTCAGATTGTCGCGTAGGTAGTCGAAGCCGAATTCATTATTCTGGCCGTAGGTGATGTCGGCGTTATAGGCTTCCTGACGGGCCGTGTCGCTCATTCCAACGACGTTGACCCCCACCGACATACCCAGGAAATTGTAGATTTGCCCCATCCATTCGGCATCGCGTCGTGCGAGATAATCGTTGACCGTTACCAGATGAACACCCTTTTTGGTGAGTGCGTTTAGATAGATGGGCAATGTGGCGGCCAGGGTTTTCCCCTCACCGGTCTTCATCTCCGCAATCGTGCCCTGGTGTAATGCGACACCTCCCAATATCTGCACATCATACGGGCGCATCTGCAGGGTTCGTAGGGAGGTTTCTCGAACGACTGCAAAGGCCTCTGGAACGAGAGCGTCCAGTGACTCCCCATTGTCGATGCGCTCTCGGAATTTTCCGGTCATCGCTTTCAGGTCGTCATCGGAAAAGGCCTTGAACGTGGGTTCAAGCCTATTCACCTGCTGGACCATTGGATCAAGCTGTTTCAGGGTACGATCATTCTTCGTACCCATGATTTTCCGTAGGATGGCCTGGATCATTTGTATCCGTTCTCGGCTGAGAGGTTGGGCACAATATAGTCACGGTTTCGATGACGTCAACGGATTTAGGGAATCCTATAGATGTTGTACAGCAAAGGACTACAGGTCAGAGTATGGCGCAGATGTATCAGGATGGGGATTCGACCGTTTTTCAGGCGGATCTGCGAAAGGCCTTGACAATCGGAGAGCTGTCACGTAGAAGCGCCGACCTCTTCTAATGCACTACGTGTATCCATTCTCTAGTCTCAAAGGCACTCGTAATGGTCAAGATTCGACTGGCCCGTGTAGGAAAGAAAAAACAACCGTTTTACCGGATTGTTGCTGCCGACGTGCGCATGCCGCGCGACGGTCGTTATCTTGAATGGATTGGGACCTATGATCCCCGTGCTGCCGAGGCGGCCGACAAGATTAGCCTTCGAGTCGACCGTGTACAGCACTGGTTGGGAGTAGGCGCGCAGCCTACAAGTACGGTTGCCAAGCTCATTGCTCCGCATCTGGCGTCTGCCAGCGAGTAGTCCTTCGCCGGGTTCGGGGGTTCGCATGGACCGACCTGATGTGGCCCTGGGGCTGAGGCGGACCGCTGTTCGTCTATTGTCGTGGAGACCATAATGCCAGATCAAGAACACCTTGCCTTTGGCGTCATAGGTCGTCCACGAGGATTGAAGGGACAGGTCTATCTGAATGTCTACAATGTGGATTCGAAACGGATCCAACCCGGTCTGGTTCTATCTTTGGACAAATTCTCCGAGGGGGCGCGGTATCTGACGATTCGTGCGCTGGGAGGAACGGCAGGTAAGGGCCGATACATTGTACATTTTGAGGGTATTGATTCTCGTCAGGCCGCCGAAGACCTTGGTCGCGCAAATGTCTACCTGGATCGGGCCGAGTTGGACGAGGTCGACGCAAACAGTTTTTATCATGCGGATGTAGTGGGGTATACGGTCCGTACGGAGTCTGGGGCGGTGCTCGGAGAGGTACGCTCGGTCGTCGTTGGTGGGCACGATATTCTCGTTGTATCCGACCAGGTAAACGAATGGATGCTCCCCGTTTTGAGCGAGGTCGTGACCTCTGTTGATCATGAAGCGCGATGTTTTCATGTGACTTTGCCCGAAGGCTTGGAGCCGCACAATCTGGCATCGGCGCCCAGGACGGATGAGGGCTGAATCGGATGGCGCCGCATGTCCATATACTCACCCTGTTCCCGGAGTTTTTCGAGGGCCCTTTCACCGTGTCGCTACTGGGAAAGGCCATCGACGGCGGTCTACTCAAGGTCGAATGCCATGACATCCGTGCCTATGCAACGGATCGCCATCGAAGTGTGGATGATACCCCATATGGTGGTGGATCCGGGATGGTAATGCGGGCCGATGTCGTCGTTTCAGCGCTTGAAGACCTGCCCGACGAGGACGTGCATCGGATTCATTTGACGCCATCTGGAGCGGTTTTGACCCAGGAACACCTCAAGCGGTGGGCTTCTCTGCCCTCCATTGCACTGGTATGTGGGCGCTATGAGGGAATTGACGCACGGGTTGGAGAGCATTTTGTGGATGAGGAAATCAGTCTAGGGGATTTTGTTCTTTCGGGTGGCGAAGCGGCAGCGCTTACCATTGTCGAGGGACTCTCCCGGTTCATTCCCGGTGTGTTGGGAAATCACGAGAGTCTCGGCGAGGAGTCCTTCCAGTCGGGCCTACTCGAATATCCGCATTTTACGCGACCGCGCGACTTTCGAGGGCACGAGGTTCCCGAAATTCTACGTTCGGGTGATCATAAGAAGATCGCCGACTGGCGCCATGAAATGGCCCTCCAACGAACCCGGCGTGTACGCCCCGATCTGTTGGCAGACAAAGACGTGACCCCGATGGATTCCGACTCTGCGGAGCCTTCTTCCAGGATTGATGACTAGACGGTGGATCGTAGGAATGGCCGAGATTGTGCACAAACCACTTGATTTTTTTGAGAGAATAGGGCTTTATGTCGCGCTCATTCACTACCCTGTTCTCAATCGCGATGGACAGGTGGTGACCAGTGCCCTCACGAATGTGGATGTCCACGATATTTCGCGCAGTGCACGCACTTTCAATGTGACACGGACCTTCATTGTGACACCGATTCAACCACAACTGGACCTCATTAACCACATCCGGGACAACTGGGTGGAGGGGCCTCGTGGTGTGGATCATCCGCGTCGTAGGGAGGCCCTTACGGGACTCAGTGCGGCATCGTCCATCGATGAGGTCGTATCTACAATCCGCGCCGAGCAAGGCAAAGAGCCGGTCGTTGTGACCACCTCGGCCTCTGAATCCAAGGTACAGTTCACATGTACAGAGCTTATAACCGAACTGGAACGTCAGCAGCGGCCTGCTCTGGTTCTTTTCGGGAAAGGCTGGGGGCTTGCGCCGCAGGTTCTCGAAGATGCGGATCTACACCTTGAACCTGTGTACGGGGTTGGAACGTACAATCACCTGTCTGTCCGCGCCGCATTTGCGGTTGTGCTTGACCGTTTGCGTCAGGCTGGCCAGGCTGGGTCCCATACGACAGTAGTCCAAGCCTGAATCGTCGAAGGAGAGTAGCCATGCAACGGCTGAGCAAATTGCAAGAAAAACACATGCGGTCCGATCTTCCAGAATTCCGCCCTGGCGATACGGTGAAGGTTCATGTGCGCATCACCGACGATCCCGGTAAAGAACGCATTCAGGTCTATCAGGGTGTGGTACTCCGGCGAAATGGTACTGATCTGGACGCAACCTTTACGGTTCGAAAGATCAGCAATGGTATCGGTGTAGAGCGTATCTTCCCGGTTCATTCGCCGATCGTTGCGAAGCTTGAAATCCTTTCGAGCGCCAACGTACGCCAGGCCCGATTGTATTATCTACGTGAGCTCCGAGGAAAGGCGGCACGCCTGAAGCCACGTCAACGCCACGTCGAAAGCAAAAAGAAATCCTGAGCGCTATTCGAGTGGCACAGGGCAGTCTTTTTGACGAATCCTCGAAGGCGGAGCGACTTCCCCTCGACACAGATCTGAGGGCCCAGGGGTACTCGCATATTGCCGGTGTCGATGAGGCCGGTCGTGGCCCATTAGCAGGTCCTGTGGTAGCTGCTGTGGCCGTTGTGCAAGCCGATGTGCAATTGCCCGGTCTGGATGACAGTAAGAAGTTGACTCCAACCCGTCGAGATCAGCTTTTTGAGCGTCTGAATGAGCTGCGCGGCCGGGGAGTATACTTCGGGGTTGGTTGCTCGGAGGCCGGGGAGATCGATGATATAGGTATTCTCCCGGCTACCTTTCAAGCGATGAGACGGGCTCTGGGGGAGCTGCGTAATTCTGCAGACCTTGATTTGAGCCCATATCTGCTGGTTGTGGATGGGCGTGATACTGTTCCCGACCTGGAGGGTATTCGTCAGATAGCCGTGATTCGGGGGGATGGACGGTCACGCTCTGTTGCGGCCGCCAGTGTTTTGGCCAAGGTAGTCCGTGACCGCACCATGGTTGGTTATGCGCGGGAATATCCAGGCTATGCCTTTGAACGCCATAAGGGATACGGCACGCGGCAGCATCTGGAGGTATTAAAGGCCATTGGGGCTTGCCCCATCCACCGGCGAAGTTTCGAACCAATTCGGTCGATGGTCGAGTTTCAGTCCAAATCCTAGATCAGGCCCAATTGTGCTAGTCTGGGTCGCACGTCTTGTTCCAGTGTTTGCTGGTAGACCAATAGCTGTCTCTGGGGGCTGAATAGGCCAAGGGCAGCCAGTTCTGGTTCTGGCCATGCCGCCAGGTCCAACTCGTCCGGGCGCATGGTTTCCCGAATTCTTGCGGCCTGGGTTTCGTGGGGGCGGAGGGTGGTTGAGACCACGTCACGCCAGATGCTGATACTTGCCTCGTCAAATCGCTGCAAAGAGTTTTCGATGTATTTCCAGCCGTATTCGAAGTGGGTATCCTCATCGGCGAGGGTGACATCCAACACCGCTTTTACAACCGGATCTGTACAGCGTTCGTGAAGGTCCCGAATGAAGCCCGTCGAAAGGGTCTCGTTGATCGCCAACATGGAGATCGCCGTGCCCAGGGCCCGTTCGGCCATCGGTCGGTTAAGAAACGATTCTCTTTCCTGTGCATGGATCGGATCGGGGAACACCGGTTGTCCACCCAGTGTTTCGAGCATTTGCACGCATAGAGCCGTATGACGGATTTCGTCCATTACGGCATCAGCGGCACCCGCGTACACCTCGAGGGGATCACCGGCCCCAAGCACTTCGATGGTGAATCGCGTCATGATCTGAATGGAACGGAATTCGCTATGCACCCGTTCGGCCCAGACGTTTCGTGCGAACTCGAGTCGACTGGCGGGATAGGCGTCGGAATCGAAGGCGTCGAAGTCGATGTCTATATCCACGAGTTGGTCGTGGATCCTTTGAAAGATACCACCTGTATGTTTAAAGGTTTGTGCCATTCGTATCTCCCTTCAACCTATTTCGCGCAGATACGTCATTGTGTCTGAATTGGCAACGTGGTTTCCAGAATCGAGGGGAGCTGAAACCGATTCTCCACTTGCCGACGATATTGCCGGATATGGTGCTGGTTTCTCCATCGATACGGGGTGGGCGTTGGCTGCGGGGACGAGCAGCGGAACGTCTGGTGCGCCGCCGATATGAACGGGATCTGGGATTTCAGGTGTTGGGCATGAACGTTCGGGTGGGACCGGATGAGCTTGACCTGATCGTATGCCGCTCCGATGTGATTCGTTTTGTGGAGGTTCGGAGCTCCATGCGGAGGCAACCCGGGGATCTGGCGTGGACAGTGGTGGGGCGGAAATCGGCCCACATAAGACGTGCTACCCAGCGATGGCGGGTTGAGAATCCGGAATACCATTCGATGGTGGCGGCCATTGATGTGGCTCTGGTGTTCTGGCGTCCCGATGGCAATGCCCGGTTGGAGATCTGGCCAACGACGTTGTCTATACATACGACTTCCTGATAAGAGGGAAGTTCGAGACCCGGAGGACCCCGAATATGGCAAAGTCAACGTCCGAAAACGCGGCAGAACCAGGCTTTGAAGCGATCCTGAAGCGACTTGAGGATATCGTTCAAAAGTTGGAGAGTGACCAACCTTCCCTGGACGATTCGCTGGCCTTATTTGAGGAAGGCATGGTGTTGGCCCGGAAAGGGGAGTCGGTTCTTGCTTCGGCAGAGGCTCGTATCGAAAAGGTACTGGCCGTTGGCCAGGACGGATCTGTGGATAGCGAGCCTCTTCCACCGATGGAATGAGCGTGGGAGCACGAGATCGTATTGATGCGGTGTTGGTACACCGAGGATTGGCTGCGTCCCTGGAACAGGCCGAGCGTCTAGTACGTTCCGGTGCGGTTCTGGTCGATGATCGATGCGTGGACAAACCGGGAACACGTATATCGGAGGATGCGTCCGTCCGGCTTCGAGGGGCTCCGGCCCGTTTTGTTTCCCGTGGTGGCTTGAAATTGAAGGGCGCCCTGGATGACTTCGAACTTTCGGTTGAAGGGATGCGATGCCTGGATGTTGGTATTGGTACGGGTGGTTTTACCGATTGCCTACTTCAAGCCGGGGCCGCCCATGTGACCGGTGTGGATGTCGGCTATGGCGATGTGGCTTGGCGGATCCGTAATGATCCGCGGGTTCAGCTATTGGAACGAACCAACTTTCGTATCCTCGATGTGGCGAAGTTGGGTCCACCGTTTGATTTGGCGGTGGTCGATTGTTCCTTCATCTCCCTGGAGTTGCTTCTGCAAAATCTGGCGGATGCTCTGGTTCCCGATGGTGAATTGCTGACGCTCATTAAACCCCAGTACGAAGCGTCGCCGGATCAGATCCAGGCGGGTGGGCTGGTTGCAGATCCCGAGGTACGCGAACAGGTTCGTCTACGGATTGAGAAGGTGGCGCAATCCTATGGCTTTGCACCGATCAGAGCCATAGATTCAACCGTACCCGGGGCGCGTTCCGGTAATGTGGAATGGTTTGTCCGTTTTCACTTGAATTCTGGGTCGACGCAGTAGGAGACTACCTCGCCATCATTCAGGAAGTCTTCACAACTTCCACCGAGAGCGCATGCACTTGCGTTGGTACATGTCTTCGTGCAGAACGGGCCATCGCCTTGATAGGTGACACAGACTCGTTCCGGGCAATCTGGGTGGTTATCCACCACACAGGAGACCTTCTCACTGGCGTTGGTGAAACACGCCCCGTTGATGGCCGGGTCAAAGTGGCATGTATCGTACGGGGTGTGGACTTCACAAGCCACGAAAGACAAAGCCATAACGCCCAGAAGGATCTGAAACAAACCGCGCATACATACCTCATAGACCATTGCCAAGCATTTTGAAAGGCCTGGATGCGTGTGTCAAACTGAGCCAGTAATTCCAAGGTTGAGATTGCCGAAAGTCTCTAGGCCGTGTAATTGAGGCGAGCATGAACTGTTATCCAAGATCTCTTCGGCCGTCGTTGCAATGGACGGCCCGATCTGTTCGGCGTCCACTCTACTGGGTATTGATCGGAGTTGGCTTGTCGTTTGGATGTGGTAGAGGCGGTCAACTAAAGCCCATCCGGTCAACTCTTGAGCCCCCACAACTCAAGCTGGGTTTTTCCAGCCGCGGGGAACAGGCCACAGATTATAAGGGTCGAGTGGGACGAGAAGCCGGCGCGCAGATCCACGAATCTATCGAATCGGTCATTCACACCAAGGGGAGCTCTCCGATCACTCTGAAGATCAGTGCGTCTGGACGATGGAATGAAAACGCCGAATTCAAACCGATGAGGTCTAAGATTCAACCCAGTGCCGGAATGCTGGCGTCAGCGCTACGTGGTCGATTGGCGGAGTCGAGAACCCCACCAGAGTATCCGCTCGAACCTCTGCGGTTGATGATCGGGAAAAGCATCGGGGAGACGCCCCGCTCCATAGACATCAAACGGACGACCTCGTCGGCGTCTGGTAGCGCCAATCTATCGGGACGATGGAGCTGTACAAGAGCAGAGGGCCTCGCTCGAAACGGCTGGTCTGCACGGCGTCTCGACTGCACGATAGAAGATGGTAAGGCGGTCCAGGAAGGGAAAGGTCCCCATGAGGGAACGACAGTTGAAGCGACCTTATTGGGCCGTCTACGGATTCTCTGGGTTTCTGGCTCCAGTGGGCTGATTGCCGCGGAGGAGATTCAGTTGAAACTGTATGTGGGAACCGATGAGGTCAGTCCGATGCGTTTGAAGACCTCCTACCAGCGGGTCTGGTGTCGTGACGACATTGCTTGTACCGGATTGAAGTGATCACGGGCTTATCTACGGGGTTGGATTGACACGTATTCGGCGATACCTGGGTCGGCTTACACCCAAGCAAGCGATACTCCTTTTCGTTCTTTGTTTCGGGTTATATGCCCTGGTCACTTTCGATCGGGTCAAGGGACCGAGCCCCCATCTCCATTTCGTGGACCTGGCCGAGTCCTTCATGAACGGTCGTCTGGATACGGATTTCTTGAACAAAAGGTGCGGTCCGACCCGGCTCCAGGAAAAGAAAGGCAAAGTTCCCCCGGGCTACGCGGACTTCGTCTGCAAGAATAAGGGGAATGACTGGGCAACCTATTACGAGGTGACAACGAAGGATGGCGAAACCCTGAAGGGGGTATGGCGTTATAAGGACGGCACGAAGAAACATTGGTTTTTCGGCCTCAAAGGGGATCTTCATATCGTCGATAAGACCCTGGACCTCAAGGTAGGGACCCGTGAAAAGGCGCACCATTTCGTATCGTTTCCGCCAGCCCCAGCCGTCTTGATGATGCCTTTTGTGAAGATCTGGCACTATCGCT
>CAUZEG010000117.1:0-13091 GCA_963578775.1 Myxococcales bacterium | reverse complement strand
CGAGGTTCTCTAAGGAATCAAGCCGAATCGTCACATTGCCCTCGATCGAAGTAAGCGCTTGTAGCCACGCGACAGAACTCAACTCTCCATCTATGACCGAAAGGTCTCCCTCAATGATGGCCAGGGACTCAAAGCCCGCGATCTCTTCAAGCTCATCGTTATAAATAATTTCCAGTTCGCCAACTAAGGTGGCGAGGTTTCCAAAGCCATTGATTGTGGCCAGCTGCTTGTTACCAACGATACAGAGTCCATCGCATTGCGCGCTTAGCCCTGGTGCCACGGGAGGCACCAGGGTCCCTATGGATACCAGGTTGGAGAAACCATTGAGTTCCACAAGCGTATCCATCCGTATCTCTAACCCATTGCCAATGGTGTGTAATGCTGTGAATGGAATGGGGTCTGAAGCTGCAGCTTGCGTGGCCGAGGCCAAATTCGCGTTGGAAATCTGCACATTTATCTTCAGGGTGTCCCCCACAAATTCCAGGTTGGCTAAAGGAGCCAGAGACGTGAGATTTCTGTTGCCAAGCAACCTCAAATACTCATGCACACGAACCAGGTTGGACAAGGCCTCAATTTGTATGAGCTGTGATTCGGTTATCAGGATCGAATTGGCCTCTTTCAACGCGCTTAAAGGTGCGAGGTCAGAACCCGAATATTGGTAGATTAAAAGATCGCTCTCTAAGATTGTGCAGCCTTCTAAGACCGCGAGTTCCTCGGGTGTGGTCATGCGAAAATGAAGGGTTGGGTAGCTGGAAAGGGAGACACAGACCGGGTGCGTCTCACAATTGCATACAGTCTCCTCTTCTAGTGCGTCCGCAGGGCTCGGTCCTTCATCAACGCCCTGCCCTTCGTCGGTGATTGCACCTTCGTCCAGCTCGGGAGAATTGTCTGGCACATCGACCAGTACTTCGTCGTTATTGGGTATATCCTCGGGGACGAAACCAGGATCCGAAGGCCCCTGATCCGAAGGACCTTGATCGGCCACAACAGCATCGTCGGTAGATGTGCTGTCGACATCGTTAGACGGCTCGGAATCACCACCGCTACAAGCGAGAAGGAAGCATATAGACAAAAGAACTCGACCTAAGCGCATGACAACCCCGTTGGTATATATCGGCAGTAGAAGGAACTCATTTCACGACCGAAGGGTGATATTTTCAGACTTATTTCGTGTCGGCAACATGTGAATGGGAAGCAGCTGGTAAGGCCCTATTCGCGAAGTTTGGGCCTATGTAGGAATCGGCTCAGCGGTAAATGGATGAGGATGGCGATTCCCACGAGGCCGTGTATGGCCGCTGCAAGCCAGAAGGTGGTCAGCTCCCCGCGTACGGCAAGTTGGGGATGATCCCAACGTGGTTCGGGCCCCGCCCGGTTTGCAACGAGATAGGCCCACAGAAAACATAGGAGTACCGTTGTCAGGCCTCGTATCCATCGTCCCAGGCGCTTTTGTTCCACCGTTGCACGTACATAACGAAGCACAGCGATACCCACCAGGAACTCCATCAGAAACCACATGATGGGGTCAATTACGTCGTACCAGAGCACACTTGCCAGGAGAATGAAGGCAGCAAGTATATGCAGAGCCAACAAAACACGGAGATATTGGGAGTCCAGATCCCGAATGAAAGCTCGGACCTGTTCTACTCGAGTGGCCTGGTCCTCCAGGATCGTACCGACTGGTTCGAGGATTTCGAGCCCAACCTCACTGAGGGCTTTGGCCGCTTCAGCCGTCGTTACATGGTCGTCTTCGTCGCGTTCGTCTTCTCCGTCTTCTTCGTCTTCTTCGTCCTGCTCTGGCGCAGGTAAACGATCGATTACAACGGTTTCCCTGGAGCGCAGAGATTCTTTTGCCTCCGAATCGTCGAGCGTGACAGCTTTCCGTTCTTCTGTCTGAATGCTGTCCTGCGACTCGGCGGAGGCCTCGGTTGGGTCGGCGGGATCCCTGGGATCGTCAGGCGGCATTGGTTTCCTGAATTATAGACAGTGGTACAAGTCGCATAATCGGACCATTCATCCACTTTTGAAGTGGTGTTGGCGAGGGTTTTTCGCACTGGATCTCCCGAAAAGATACCCGCACAAAGAAAAGTGCGGGATTAGGTTGGCCAATGGCGTGGTTTCGGATAAGGTGCAGCGCCCTGCCCTGCCCCTTTTTTCTGTCAAGGAACGACCGAGCAGTGAATCACCTGGTTGCTATCTCTGGCTGGCGAATTCTACGTATTGCCGTGGTTACGGCTGCGATCTGGGGCATTTTCGTGGGATCCGTCGTGGCACAGTCGGCCGAGCCAGAGGTTGATGCCTTGGATTCCGATGAGATGGTGGTTCCGATCGTCAAAGAAATTCGAGTGGTTGTGGTCCCGGCCGGGCTGAATCCGGAGATCGTCCGAAAACAGATCCGGCTCCTGGAAGGAAAACCACTGAATGAATCCCAGGTTTCCGACGACCTGCGACGAATTTATCGACTTGGTTTTTTTGAGGATCTTCAGGTCTCCATCGAGGAGCTCGGTACCCACGCGAATGTGACCTATTATGCGGTGCAGCGGCCCCTCGTGGAACGAGTGGTTTTCACGGGACTTGATGTAGATGAAGAGAAGTCCAAGACCGTAAAGACCCAGGCTAAGACCATGGCGGGACGCTTCTATGATCCCGTGCGGATCAAGGCTCTTGTGGACATGATCCAACGTCTGTACGACGAGACGGGCCACCACTTTGTGGATATCGATGTAGAGGTCGAAAAACTGTCCGGTAATCGGGTGAGCGTACGCCTCAAGATTGAAGCCCATGAAAAACTCTCCATCGCGAAGGTGTCGGTGGTTGGAAACACCGTCTTTTCGGACGAGCAGATCACTGCCGTAATGATGAACCGGGAAGGCGATCTCTTCTCCTTTCTGTCGGGTCAAGGGACCTATCACCGGGCTGTTCTATTCCAACAGGACGTGGAGTTTATTCGTCAGATGTACGCCACCAAGGGGTACGCCTTCGCGCGAGTAGCTACACCGGAGGTCATGGTTCTGCCGGATCGTAAGGGGCTCCACATCACGATCAACATCACGGAAGGAGATCGTTTTAAAATCTCCGGTGTAGATCTGGTTGGTGATGTAGATGGCCATCGCGAGGAGCTGAAGGCTCTCGTGAAAATGAAGCCGGCTATGTATTTCGATATGAGCGTCATGTTGACCGATATGCGGAGCCTTGCCTTCTATTATCGGGATAAGGGCTATGCCTTTGCCGATGCGACTTTTGAGCACCGTGTGCATAAGAAAGAGAAGACGCTGGATGTGATCTACAAAATTCAGAAGGGAAGTCGCATTCGGGTTGGCACCATCGAAATCACGGGGAACCGGCGTACCCTGGACGGGGTCATTCGCCGAGAGATGAAGCTGAGCGAAGGCGACATCTATTCCGAAACAAAGCTGCAATTGAGCCAGCGGCAGATTGAACGAACGGGCTATTTTGAACCGGTTCCAGGCCAGCGTGGGGCCGTCTCGATTCAGAAACAACCACGCCGTCGTGAGGACGGTGAATATGTCCTCGACCTTACCGTCCGGGTCAACGAACGCCGGACCGGGTCCTTTCAACTGGGGCTGGGTTTCTCGTCCTTTGAGAGCTTCATGTTCAATGCCCAGGTCTCGGAACAGAACTTTCTCGGACGTGGTCAGAATCTGAGTTTCAGCGCCATTTTCTCCCAACTACGAACGATTTTCCAGATTCAATATTACGAGCCGTATTTCCTCGATAGCCGGGTGGGATTTGGATTCAACATCTACAATCTGCGCGAGCTCTTCTTCAATTTCCAGCGTGAGCGACAGGGTGGATCGATGACCTGGGCCTATCGGATCACCGATGATCTGACGGCGAGCATGACCTATCGACTTGAGCATGCTGCCGCAGTATTGGGTTCATCCCAGGGACGATTGACGGCGCCTGTGGCAAGAGCGGCTCGAACGGGCTGGACGTCCTCATTACAGGCCAAGCTGGCTTATGACACGCGAGATAACCGTCTCTTTCCGAAACGAGGACAGTACTCCATGGCGGCCTTTGAGCGATCCGACGAGGCGATTGGCAGTGACGCCAACTACAATCGCATGATCCTCCAGTCGCGCTGGTACTTCCCCTTCCTTTTAGGGACGACTCTTCGGGTGAACAGCAACTACTCCTTTGTTTCTACCGAGGATCCGGAGGGGTTACCGATTTACGAGCGCTACTTTGCAGGCGGGATATTCGATATCCGAGGCTTTAACCGTTATAGCCTGGGGCCAAAACTGGATGTGGGGGTTGAACGCGATCCAGGTTCCTCTCTCCGTGGTTTTGTTATCGGTGGGAATAAGAAGGTTGTGTTTAACGCCGAGATCGAGATTCCGATCATTCCCGAGGCGCAGATTGCCGGGGTTCTATTCTTCGATATGGGGAACGCCTATGGCGAGGGCGAATACCCGGATCTATATAATATACGAAAGAGTGTGGGCTTTGGGATCCGCTGGTGGGCCCCTATCGGCCCCCTACGGTTCGAGTGGGGCTTCCCCCTCGATCGACGTCCGGGCGAAGACTCCATGGTCTTCGAATTCACCATCGGCTCTGCCTATTGATGAGCGAGCCTCAGCTTTCGGCGGGTACCGGCCATTCGTAGGAGATCTGGTCCTTCTCATCCGGGAACTTTTCGCGGATCTTGAGTACCTCGTCGAGGTTTGCAAGGAAGAGATCCAGGATGTCGGGATCAAAGTGGTTTCCTCGGCCCTCGCGCATAATATTGACCGACTTCTCTACCGAAAACGCAGGTTTGTAGATACGTTTGGTGGTGAGGGCGTCGAAGACATCCGCGACGGCCGTGATCCGGCCGGACAGGGGAATGTCGGTGCCTGAGAGGCCCCTTGGGTACCCTCCCCCACTCCACTTTTCGTGATGGGTCCAGGCAATGGTTGCGGCGGCCTCCAGAACGGGGAACCCGGATCCGGTGAGGATGCGGTAGCCGATCTCCGCATGCATTTTCATCACCTCGAACTCTTCCGGCGTATGGCGTCCAGGCTTCCGTAGGATGGCATCTGGAATACCAATCTTTCCCGCATCGTGCAGAGGGCTGGCGATGCGAATGAGCTCTACTTCCTGATTATCGAGACCCACCAGGCGAGCCAGGAGGGCACAATACAAGCTCATTCGATGAATATGTTGGCCGGTCTCTTCGTCGCGGATCTCGGCGGCGATGGATAGACGGCGGATGACCTCTTCTTTGGCAGAAGCCAACTCTTCATGTGCGTGTTCTAGATCATCGAGAGCCTGCCGGAGTTCCTTGGTGCGCTCATCGACCAGTAGTTCGAGCGAGTCACGATGCTTCTGGTTTTCTATTTCTAATTCTCGCCTTCGAAGAGCATTCAGCACATTCACGATGACTTCGTTAGGCTCGAAGGGTTTGATGATGTAGCCATAGGCGCCCGCATCCACCGCCACTCGTCCCACGGAGGGGTCATCGACGGCGGTCACCATCACAACCGGCGTGCCGGGGTGATGGCTTACGATATGCTGCACCAGCTCAATACCCGAGGCGCCCGGCATATTTACATCGCTGAGGACCAGATCCACGTTGGTATCGCTCAATATATTACGAGCATCCTCGGCCGTCCCTGCGGTCAGGCATTCGTATCCCTCACGTTCTAGAAGGCGCTTCAGCAGCCGCTGAATGGCGAGTTCGTCGTCTACGATGAGGAGTTTTGACATCGGACCCTTCATTCGAGAATAGCAGCGAGTACGTTGTCATGGTTCCTTCTGGGTATCAAGAAGAAATCGGGAAATAGCTACTGATAGATAGCCGACAGCCTCGGCCCAACCAGCGCCCTCTTTTCTTTGTCAATCCTGCTGTTCCTTGATCCGGTCACGGATGGTCTTCAAGAGTTGGCCGATACCATCTTTCTTATTCTCGCGAATGATCCGGTAGAACTCGGTTCGATAATTTCTGGCCATGGAGACGTCGTCGATAACGATATCGTAGGTTTTCCAGGAGCCATCCGCCGAACGCTGCAGAAGGAAGTCGATATCCAATTCCCCTTTTGTCGTTGTGGTCACGGTTCGGACCTGCGCCATCGTGTTTTCACGTGCGAATTGGGTGGGGCCTTTGATGACCATATTGAACTTGGATTTCGGATCAATCCGCCGAAGATAGGTGGACCGAATGAGGTCCTTGAAGGTCTGTACGTATTCACGGCGCTTTTTTGTATTCATGACCGCCGGGTCGTTGAAATATTTCTTAAACGAACGACGTGCGAACGTTTTGAAGTCGATGAAGGACTCGAGGATCGGCGTGATCTTCTTTTGGACGGCCTGTGCGGAGCTTCCTTCGTTTTCTTTGAATACGGCCTGGATCTGGTTATGGACCCCTTCCACCAGCTCCCTGGGGTCGTCCGTTGCAGCGGGTGGGGCAGTCGCCCATGCATAGCTGATAAAAGCCTGCACCAGAAAGGCTGCTAAAAACAGTACGTGGTAGTTTCGCTTCATAGGGTTCTCAAACACGCTTGTAGTTCAGACGTTCGCCCACGTATAACATTCATACCAGGGCGACCCATTCCCTTGCTTACCGGGTCGGGAATTGGCTGCCCACAGCCTGCTCCAGGCCGATATAGGCTAGATCGGCGCGGTAATTGGCCCAAAGGAGCTTCAGCTGGCGAGCGAAATAGGCCGTGAGCGCCTTGGTCAGATCGTCGTAGCTGGCCAGACCGGCGTCATATAGGTTGAATTTGGCGGTCAACCAGCCACGAGCGGCTTTCTTCCCCCGTTTGGCCAGGCCCTTCTGTTCCTGCATCATGCTGTAGCGCGCGTAGGCCTGCTTCACTTCTTCCATCAGGGCACCGCCATACGCCCTTCCCTGGGCCTCCAGCCGTCCATGGTCGGCACGAGCCACCCGAAGACCGGATAGTTTGGATGGGATGTCCAGATTCCAGTTGACGATGATCCCCAGACCGCCCGTAAAGATATTGTATGGATCGTACGCGAATGGGCTCGCCTGGTCGTCCGCGCCGGGAGCCGTATTGTAGCGGACAAAGCCACCGAGCAGGATATCCGGCCAGAATTGGGTTTCGGCCAGATCCACGGCGGCCTTGCGGGCTCGAAGGCCACTGCTTAGCGCTTTCATCTCCGGTCGGTCGGACCGAGCCTGTTCAAGGCATTTCACTTCGCTCAACCCGGCGGGTATGGCGGACCAATCTCCCTTCGGAGCCAGGTTTACGGGATCGGCGGCGTCTAGTCCGGCGAGGGCCCGGATGGCGGATTTCGAAGAGCGCTCCAGCTCCCGTACATTGCTGAGGTTTTCCTGGGCGTCGACTTCCACCAAGCGCAGACGTAAAAGGTCGGTCGGATCGTAGTCGTCGTCATCGGACTCTTCCAGCTCTTCCAGCTTCTTTCGAGCGCGATCCAGATAGGTCTTGCCGTCGGCGATCACTTCCAGGGCCTCCTGGGCCGCGTATAGAGTGGCGATGGCCTTCAAAATCTGGTGGCGGGCTTCCGCTTTCGCTAGCGCATGTTGGGACTCGGCCACATCGACACCAGCCGCCGCCAGTTTTTTCAACTGGGCGATCTTTCCGAAGGTATAGAGGGGCATGGCCGCCGAGACCTCGGTACTGGAAAATGGCCCCCAGGCCTCCAGGTCGAAATCCGTATGGCCTACGACAGCGTTCCCCTTTTCTCCCGGCATGGCGGCCAGTAGGGATCTGAGCTTAAGGCGCGGGATCCGCGCCGAGCGGGCCTCTGTGAGCCGGGCTTCGAAATGATCAATCGTATATTGGGAGGCTGTGATGAGCGGATGGCGTATCAGAGTTCGCTGTACCAGGTCGTCGGCGGTATAGGAGTCGTAGGCCTGGGCAGCCACGGCCGAACTCAACCCCAGGACCAGCGCGAAAACGACGGTGGTAAATAGGCGGTATGGTTTTAGAGGACTACGCATCAAGGGTCACAACCTGGTCATGAACCGTCACCCGCCCGTCCAATACCCAACCAAGGGCCCTGGGGAGGAGCCGATGCTCCTGGGCAAGGATCCGATCCGACAGGGTCTGCACTGTATCATCGTTGCGAACGGGAACAACCGATTGATCAATAATGGGTCCCGTATCTACGCCGGAATCCACCAGGTGGACCGTGCATCCGGATACCCGAACGCCGGCTGCGAGCGCCTGTTTCTGGGCGTCTAGACCCGCGAATGCGGGAAGCAGCGAAGGGTGAATATTCAAGGTCAATCCGCCATAGGCCTCCAGGAAGGTGGAGCCCAGCACCCGCATAAAGCCAGCCAGTACCACCACCGACACCTCGTGGGCACGAAGTTGGCCCACCAGCTCCTCCTCAAAGGCCTGCCGGTCGGTAAATACCTGGTGATCGATGACCACCCATGGAACCCCGTATTCTTCGGCGTGAGCCCGGGCATCTGCCGAGGTATTATTGGAGATCACCACCGCGAAATTAGCGTCGAGATCACCGCGAGCTTGTGCGTCTAGCAAAGAACGAAGATTCGAGCCGCGGCCGGAAACCAGTACGCCGACGTTACGAGTGGCGGGTATGGTCGGCTCAGCTGCCAAGCCGCACCTCGCGCTCTCCGGCCTGGGCCTGTCCCAGAAGGAAGGCGGCCTGGCCCTGTTCGCGCAGAATCTTGAGGGCGGCTTCGGCATCGGACGCGGGTACGGCCAGGATGAAACCGACGCCCATATTGAAGACCTGAAACGCCTCGGCTGTTTCGACGCCACGGGCCAGTAACCAGTCAAAAACGGGGACCGAGGGGATGGCATCCGGATCCAGTTGAGCGGCGATCCCTTCGGGTAGTACCCGGACCAGATTGCCGCCGATCCCGCCGCCGGTGATATGGGCCATGGCACGCACGTCGACCCGTTGGGCCAGCTCCAGGACCGAGCGCACATAGATCGTGGTGGGCTCTAACAGAGCTGCTCCGAGGGTGCTGCCGTCGGCCCCGAAGGGTGCACTTAAAGCCGTATTCGTTTCGCGAAGGACGTGGCGTACCAGACTGAAGCCATTGCTATGGACGCCCGAGGATGGCAGCCCGATGAAGACATCGCCCGGTGCCAGCCGCTTGCCGTCACAGATCTTCTTCCTATCGACCAGCCCCACCGAAAAGCCCGCCAGATCGTAGCAGTCGGGCTCGTACATATCCGGCAACTCGGCGGTCTCTCCACCGACCAGCGCTGCGCCGGCCTGGCGGCAGCCTTCGGTGATTCCGCCGACCACATCGGCCATTATCTGTGGATCAAGTCGCCCCGTGGCGAGATAGTCCAGAAAGAATAGTGGTCGGGCCCCCAGGGTCAGGATGTCGTTGACACACATGGCGACCAGATCGATCCCGACCGTATCATGCCGGCCCATCTCCTGGGCCAACATGAGCTTGGTCCCGACACCGTCTGTGCCCGAGATCAGGGTAGGCTCCTCCATGCCCGCTATATCGGGTAGAAAGGCAGCGCCAAAGCCGCCAAGACCGCCCAGCACTTCGGGGCCATGGGTGCTTTGGACCTTCGCGCGGATCTTTTCAATAAAGGCGTCGGCCTTATGGATATCTACCCCGGCGTCACGATAGGTCAAAGAGGCCATAAAAATCCCCGTCTACAACGGCTTCCGCGCTGTGGGTTGGTAGCGTCCCGTGGTCCTAGCGTAGGGGTGGCCTTTGGGTCAACCGGAACCGTAACGCCATTGCAAAACACAGGGCTATCAGAATCCAGGAAAGACCATTGTGGATCGGTGCCGGACCACGATTACAGCCAGTGCTGGTTTCCACGCTTGTGCCGGCGGCCGGGCCGGGCGCGAAGGTGGACGAAGGGGGTGGTGCCGGCAGGTTTTCGGACGTTCCTGTGGTGGGGGGATTCGGTGGCGGTGTAATGGGAGTGTCCCCCGGTTTTGAGTCCGGGTCGTTGGGGTCGGATTCCTCTCCGTCGACGGCGCCATTCCCGTTGAGATCTTCATCCCCATCCGAATAGCCATCTCCGTCCGAATCGGGATTGGTCGGGTCGGTCGTTGTGGAGGGATCGGCATCGGGCGTGAAATTGCCTTTTTCTGTATCCGTAAAGGGACCTGCCCCCGGCACCCCTACTTCGACGCCATCGCCTACGCCGTCATTATCGCTATCGGGGTCCTGGGCGTTGATCTTTCCGTCGCCGTCCGAATCTTCGTCCCAGTCGGCTTCGTCACCGTCGAGAACGCCGTCGTCGTCGCTGTCGGCGTCCTTGGGGTCCAGGCCGGCTTCCGTTTCTTCGTCATTGCTAAGCTGGTCGCCATCAATATCATCGTCGCAGGCATCACCAAGACCATCTTCGTCCAGATCCCGTTGCAGTGCGTTGGGTGTGTTGGGGCAGTTATCATCTTCGTCAAGGATCCCGTCGCCGTCACTATCGACCGGTTCGGGTTCTTCGAACAGGTCGGTGACCCGAATATCATCAAACCAGCACGCGTTCTCTGCGCCGCATGGGCCCTGACCGGTCCCGTTATCGAACGCGAAAAGCCCGATTTGTCCACGAAACAATATCTCGGGAAGGTCATCGTCTTCTACGTCGAAGATCAGGTTTTCGGGCTCGGATCCCGTGGGGCGATCACCGTCGAGCCAAATCCGGATCTGGGCGTACTCGACCTCCACCGTGAGAAGATGGATTTCGTCCTCGTCGTACGAGGCATTGGTTCCGGCGATGATCTCTGGGATCCCCGGAGCTTCGGGGTTGTCCTGGGCCACCCGTATGAGCCAACTACCCTCCACATCTTCGGCGCAGGTGTCCAATGGAACGGGGGTTCGGTCGTGGCTCATGATGAACATCAAGAAGTTACCGGTGTTCTGGTAGCGGAAGACCACTCCCATGGTGTCGTTATCGCTATTCCGAAAGCGCACCTGGTAGCGGTAATTCTCCCATTCCTTATTCCCGATTGTGATGTGGTTATCGAGAGGATCACTATTGCTGCAGTTCGAATATACGGCGTAGTTGCAGTCCTCACCACAGCAGCCGTCGTCGGTCTTGGCCATCACGCCACCCGACCTGTCGGTTCGCCAGCGGTCGCCGTTCGATGGATTCTGGGAGCAGTAGAAGCCGACCCATATATCGTCGCCCGTGCCTTGCTGGTCGATAATGAAGGTCGCCAGGTTATTGGTATCGCCGTCAAAGCTCTCCTCAAAGAGAACCTGGGTATTCGCTGGGGTCGCGAACAGCAGTAGTAAAAGCACCAAGAAAATCTGTTTCATTTCCTACCTCAACCCATACACTTTGCGAACGACTGTCCTTGTAGACGCAGGTACCATACCTACCTCTGTAGTCCGGGTAAAGAGATCCCCCCTCTTCCCACTTCCATCTTTGCGTCAATCGGATACACTGCCCCGGCTATGCGACGTTTGTCATACCATACCTGGGCTCGGCTTATTGCCTTAGCGAATACCGAGCTCGCCGGCCTTCGGCTCCAGAAGATTCAACACCAGGACGCGGGGGATCTGGTCCTGGAGCTTTTTGGACCGGAGGGGCGCCGTTGGGTTCGATGTTGTGCGGGGGCGCTCGGGGCGCGGTTTTATATCTCGACAGAACCCATCGCCAAAACGCCCCATCTGGCCGACGCATTCACAAAGGATCTGCGCAAACGACTGGTGCCGGGGCGCGTCGTCGGAGTACGGCTGCGGAACGAAGATAAGGTGATCGAAATTCAGCTGGAACGGCCGGATGAGAGCTTTATGTTGGTATTGGAGGCCTTTGGTAATCGCCCGAATCTGCTACTGCTCGATGCCAATGGAACCATCCTCTTTCGCTACCAGAAGGGAACGGCGCGTCGACCATGTGTTTCGGGTAGTCCCTACGAGGATCCAGCGCCCATAGAAGGGGTTCAGCGGGATCCGGAGCTTCCTGAGCATGGCTCTCTGTCGGAGACCGAGTTGAACGAGGCCCTGGTGCAGCAATTCGGGGTGCAGGATGTAGAGCAACGCCGCACCGATCTACGCCGTATGTTGAGCGTTTCGTCGGCACGGGATCTGAAGCGCCTGCGGCGTAAAAAAAAGGCCATTGCAATCCAGTTAAAGAATCTACCCGATCCGGAGATGGTGCGTGCCCGTGCCAACGTTCTGGCGGCCCAGCTGCATCTGGTAAAGAAAGGCAGTACAGTGGTGGTCCTGGATAATGTGGGCCAGGAAGGTCTACCCGATAAGGTAGAGATCGAGCTCGATCCCCGGCGCAGTCCGCCAGACAATCTGAACCGGATCTATCGCCGGGCCACGCGAGCGGACCGGACCATCAAACATGCGGAACGCCAGAACGAGGAACTGGATGCACAGATCGCGGCACTCGAAGCCAGACTAGAGGCTATCGAACGAGGCGATTTCGACGACCAGACCCCTGCCCCGAGCCGGCCGCGAAAGAAAAAGGCAGCCAGACGCAAATCCAAGACCGATCTCGATCGGGTCGCGATCGTGCATGAGTTTGGGCCGATCAAAATCCTCATCGGCCGTAACGCCGAGTCCAACGATGTGCTGTTACGGCGTTACGGCCGAGGAAACGATCTCTGGTTTCATGTCCGCGATGGGTCGGGTAGCCATGTGCTGTTGAAATGTGAATCGGGCCGGGCGAAGCAGGAAGACATCTACCGGGCGGCCTGGTTCGCCGCTCGGCACTCCACCCTGAAGCGCGACGCGGTGGTGGATGTGATGTGGACCGAATGTAAGAATGTGCGCAAAGCCAAAGGTGCACCGGCGGGCCAGGTAACAGTCCGGAACAACCACACAATTCAGGTCCGAACGGAAGACAGAATCAGTTGACAGCGCGCTGTTTCGGGTGCTACATCCGCGCCTCCCCTGGGCGATTAACTCAGTGGGAGAGTGCTACCTTCACACGGTAGAAGTCACTGGTTCAAATCCAGTATCGCCCACCATCAAGCCTCCGGATCTCCGGGGGCTTGCTTGGTTTTGGGCCGTCGGGTCTCCCTCGTTCCCGTATAATTCTGGGGCCCGATAAAGCCGCTGTCAATCGACGGTCCGTCGCGGCCAGACCCCGATCCCGACCCTTCGAAGAATGGGGTGGAATTGTGTTGGTTGATCCACTAGGATCTGCCTCCCCTGCCTCCCCTGCCACCCAATGGACGGTTTGTCATGGCGATGTCTTCTC
>CAUZEG010000116.1:0-13219 GCA_963578775.1 Myxococcales bacterium | reverse complement strand
GGTATTGTTCTACTTTTTCCTCTTCGTGCTGCAGGTTCTCTTTTGGCTTTCGGTACAGTCTTTCGACCTGTGTGTTGATCGATTTATTCACCTTATCCTTTACGACTACGCCAGTGGTCACCTCAGCCACGATCGCCAGTAGCATGTTGATACGTTCGTATGGGTCTTTCTCATGATTAATCTTCTCCCAATCGGTTTGTATTTTTGACGCCGATTTAACAGCTATCTGGAGCGCTGGGCCGTTGTTTTTTATCCATAAAACGATCTTACGGAGCTTTCTTGCCATCCGTAATTTGGTCGACTTATTGTAGCCTTTGAGTGCTTTAAGAGCCGCCTGAACCTTCTTACCCTTGCCAAGAACACCAACGATGGCTGAAGCCGGGATAACGGAAGCGACGATTGCACCAACGAACTCAGCAAATTCTCGGTCTACTTCAAAGCCTTTCGTATTTGCTTTGTCGGTAAAATCGTTGATTTCACCCATTACTTTTCCAACAGAACTATCGTACGCGTCACTACAACCCGTGAAGTTTTCTCCTATGGTGATACTCACCACGGCGTCAGCTGCCGCGGGGACGGACTTTATGACACCATTGGCCGTCGCCACTGTAGCTGATGGGGCGGATTTAACAGCTTCCACCAACGCAGTCTTGCCCGAGATCCGGTTCTTCTGATTTTCGGTTGCGTGGTCATTGGAGAGCATCGTCCTTCTCATTAGAAGTCGTGCGCGCCTATTTGCGTTCTGCAACTGGGAACGCATCACCTTGGGGTTGCCTTTTGAGGTGTCTTTCCTGCTGAGCCGCGCGTAATTCACCCGGAGTCGTTTGGATACCTTACCCAGTTTACGTATGGTCCGCGCACGATCTTTAAAACCACCTTTAATCGTTACAAGGGCATCTCCAACGCGATCCTGGTAGCGTCGAATATCCGACATCAACGCACGCCGCATCAGGGTTGTGATGGCTCGCTGCTGGTTTCGTACGGTCGTTTTGTTAAAGGCCTCGTTCAAGAAAGTGAAGGCCCACTCCGGGTCGTTTGTCAGTAGCGGACTATATTCATCGAGGGCCTTCTCAAATATGTTGTTTTTTCGATCGCCACGTTGGGAGTTTTTCCTTTTGGTTTGGGCCGAGCCGGTGCCGGCCATGGTGCCCAGGAGGGCCTCAGCGCTCTGGCCCTTTACAACGAGATCGGCCACGGCGTCGGCGTGGTTTTCGTATTTGTCGCCGGCCTGGCCCATCCCGCCGCGCAGGCTGATCCCCGCTCGCTGCTGCACCACATGGGCGGCCTCATGAGCCGCCGTATGGAGGTCAGGATAGCCGTCAAAGGCGATATGTTCGCCCATGGCGAAGGCCTTGGCGCCGATGCGAGTGGCGGCTTCGCTGGCCTGGCTTCCCACATGGGCGCTGATATTGCCCACATCGTAGGTACCGAAGGCGGCCTGGATCCGGTCCAGGTGGGGAAGGGATTGTCCCGAACCACGGATCCCCGATTTTGCGATCTTCAAGGCCCAGTCCTGGTGTTGGCCGGTCCCGGCCCCAGCCGTCTCTTTGCCCAGCCCCCGAAGGCTCGTAACATCCGAACCCTGGCTTTGTGCCCGGTTCTGCTTGCACTGAAGTTGCCCAGCGGCCAGGCCCCGAAGCTCGGAGATTGGTCCGATATTCGAGATGATTCCCGTTGCCTGCTGCGGCTCGATGAGATGTTCACGTTTGCGATCGTTGATATGTGCGAAACTTGCCATGATAGACCCAACCCATGTCTGATTCGGTCCCATATAAAGGCAAGGGGTATGCCAGACCCCATCAATCCGCGCGCGCGAGAAGCCTGGTTTTGTAACCTGTTGTATTTACAGGCCAAACATAGGAATACATCATTGCCGGAAAACCCGGCTTACGGTGCCGTATAGGGCTGGATCCAGGGGCGCTCATCCCTCGTATATGGGGCATGTCACAGGGGGTGGGCTATGACTTTTTAGAGCCCTTTTTCACGAGGGTCTTGGCGGATTTTTTCGCCGCCGGTTTCTGTCCACCCACGGCCGCTTTGGCCTGGCCTTTGATGGGAGAGGGCGGGAGGACGAGCTTCTTGGGCTCCACCACTTCTCGAACGATCTTTCCCTGGGCTCGGCATTCCGCCATGGCGGCCTTCATCAGATGGGCCTGGCCGATCGCTGAATCTTCGTCGCGGGCCCGGTAGGCGGCGCGAAGGAGTGCGTTCTTGATATGCCCACCCGCCAGTTCGAATTGGTCACCGAGCTCCGGATAGTCCACATCGTCCAGGGTTGGCGCTTCCGGGGGCATCAGGATCCCCCAGATATTGGCCCGCTCCTCCGGTTCGGGGAAGGGGAAGGTGACCCGGAATTGGATCCGTCGTTGGAGTGCCTCGTCCAGGTTCCCGAAGAGGTTTGTGGTCAAAACGGTGATTCCGTCGTAGCGCTCGATCTCCTGAAGCAGCAGATTGACTTCCATATTGGCGTAGCGGTCGTTGGCGCTCTTGGCGTCGGTGCTACGGCGTCCGAAGAGGGAGTCTGCCTCGTCGAATAGGAGCATCGCGCGGGCGGCCCGGGCGCGAACAAAGATCTCGGCGATATTCCGTTCCGTCTCACCGACCCATTTGCTCACCACATTGGGGATATGCACCCGATAGAGAGGAAGTTTGAGTTCGTGGGCCAGGATCTCGGCGGTAAAGGTCTTACCGGTACCGGGCGGGCCATCGAAGAGCACGCAGATGCCGCGGCCGGTGGGGAGGCGTTTACCGAAACCCCAGCGGTTGAGTACGTACTCGCGATGCCGGCAGGCCGCCAGTACTTCGTCGATCTGCTGCATCTCCTTTTCGGGGAGGATCAGCCGGTCCAGGCCGATATCACCGCCGCCCTTCACGGCCAGATCGTCGAAACGCGCCCCCAGCTGGGTCTCGGCGGCATCCCGCAGATGTTGCATGCTGAGCTCGTCGCCTTTTTCACTGGCCATTCGGGACAAGGCGATCAGCACGGTATTGCGGATCTTGGCCCCGTTGAATTCGTAGGTGTTGGCCAGGGTGACCACGTCGATGTCTTCCGACAGGGGGGCACTGGCGGGCAGATGCACCTCCCAGATGAGTTCACGTTGGCTCGGATTGGGCGCTTCGAAGTCGAGGCGGTACAGAATCCGGCGGGCCATCGCAAAGTCGATGGAAGGGGCATTATTGGTGGTAAGGATCATCAGACCTTCCTGCCGGTCCATAGTCTCCAACATGGCCAGGAAGCGTGCGTCGCGATCACTTAACAGACTCTCACAGTCGTCCAGAAGTACCACCGCATCGGCCAGAGAGGCGATGCGGAAGATCTCGGAGAGAACGGGTTGCAGGGCCGCGCGGGTGCCCAGCAGTTTGGATGTATGCACCTGCAGGAGGGTGCGTTCCATTCTTGAGGCGATGCCATGGGCAAAGGCGGTCTTACCGGTGCCGGGAGGGCCGGCGAATAGAAGCACCACGCCCTTGCCGCGTTGGAAGACGCCGCCATAGCCCCATTCGGTTAGATTTCGATGGACGATCGGCTCGCCCGAGACGACCTCCCAGATCAGATCTTTCTGTTCTGTATCCAGGATCACACCATGCCAGCTATGTTCCGGGGCCACGAGTTGGCAGTATTGCGACATGGGTCCGGAGAGAAGCGGACGCTCGAGTACGAAGTTTGCCAGGGTATCGGTGGCCCGGACCTCCATCTCGGTGGGGTTGATTTCGGTGCCGATGGGCACCAGGGTGATCAGCCCATTTCGAATGAGGGCGCTCTCGGGGCCCAGCAGGGTCCGGCCCATAAAGCGTTCTTCGCTGGAATGGAAGAGCAGGCCCAATACCAGGTCGATGTCGATGCCACGGAACAGGAAGTTTTGCCGGCCGCGGGCGGCCTGGTCGAGGAACTCCGAATCAATGCGTGGCGCCAGAGCGATAAGGAGGATATCCACTTCGCGTGGGGATAGGCCAAGACGCTTTTGTAGTACCCGAAGAGGCATCCAGGCGCCATCGTCGGAGGCCTTTTCGAGATTGGCCCACCAGGCGTCGCGTTTCGCGGTCCAGGCCTGGATGAACTCTCCCAGGGCGTCGGCTTCTTCGCCATTGCGGCGCCGTTCGCGCAGATCGACGAGATCGACCACGAGGTCTAGAGCCTCGAGGATCATCGCTCGATTCTGCGTTCCACTCTGTTGCTGTTCGTCCGCCACTCCAGCCACCTCAGCCGCAATCTCCGATCATATCATGCATCCCGCGTCGAAACACCCCATCGATGTATACCGTGTTATAGACCGCAGTTAAAGTGGGCGGGCTTCACGGACCATAGCTGGAGCTTGGCATACCACAGCGGCAGCGATGTAGGCGTCTGGTCGTAGAGCAGGTCCAGATGGTCGGAGTAGGGCGGTACCAGGTAGCTCGGGTTGAGGTCGACGCTGTCGGTCGGTGTCGATCCCTCGTCCAGTTTCAAGACGGTATCGGCCATCACGCGTAGGAGCTCGGCGCTGTTGATGGCTTCGTCGTCGATGGGATTGGAGAAGGGGATACGGGCCGGGCGCGTGGCGCTGATATCGGTCTCGATGGTTTGTAGCGCCGTGCTGGCTGCATCGAGGACCTGCTGAATCGGCCGTGAGCGCATGACCACATGGTCGACGTCGTGGGGATCGCCGATCGGTCCGAGCAGTTGGGATACGGTTACAGACTCGGGGAAGGAGCCCGTCTGATTATAATGCGCCAGCCCACCGGCCAGGATTTCAAAGGCCTCGCTCAGGGAGTAGGTGCGGTCGTTCGCCGTGACCATATTGGGGATCCCGTTGTTGATGAAGAGGGTCGACACCGCCTGGGCCAGAGCCTTGAGGCCGGCTATGTCGACAGGGGCCACCTGGATGGGTTCGACCCAGTTGAGAAGTTCCTGCGGGCGGATGAAATGGCTGCCTGGATTGGCGGGCAGGAACTCATCTTTGATGTAGCTGAGGATCTCCGACACATCGCTGGCATCGCCGGGAGCCATGATCAGGTTCAGGGTGACAAAGCGCGGTCGTGACCGCTCAAGATCCGCAAGCTGTTGCTGTATATTTGCGAGGTCGCCGTTCAGCTCGGCTCCCGCCACCTCTTTGGTTTGTAGGCTGCCCATATAATAGAAGAGGTCCTGTGGACCGCCGAGGGCTAGCAGATCGGCGATGAGCCCCGGTTCGGGCACGTTGTTCTGGATGCCGTGGCTCGATACGGGAACCGTTCCCTGCAGAACAGCCACCGGGGCGATGCTCATGAAGGCGAGCTGCACCGGCGGGGAGACGAGGCCGTGGTAGGTGGCGATGGCCAGGGGTTGGCCCAGGACCGTATCCCGAAGGAGTTTCACGCCACCGGGTTCGACGTCATCTTGAACCCAGGGGGTGAACCGGTCGACTTCACGGATTTCGGCGTTGCTATCGAGAAAGGAGTAGGAGCGTGCGAAGGAGGCAAAATCGCTGGCGGCGGCAAAGGCCTCGTCCCAGGTCATCCCGGCGGTCAGGGATTGGTCCATATTGAAAGCAGCGATGGGTACCGGATAGGGCCCGTGGGTCTCTTCACCGTGATAGCCCAATTCCAGAAAGGCGCTATTGGTCAGCCTGGAGAAGATGCTGGCGTCTTCCGCCAGAAGCTCCGCTACCAGGATCCCGTCCAGGAAGAAGGTGGCCGGGATCTGGGTCTCTTCTACGGCGGTGCGCAGGGCGTCGATGTCGGCGGCGCGAGGATAGATCCCGCCGCCCCCCAGGTAGTGATGGGCGTAGGCCATGATGTAGACCGGGTTATCGGTAGGACATGGATCGGGTGGTGGCCCCAGATCGGTCGTCTCTTCGGCTACATCTTCTGTTGCGATGCTCTCGGAGCTGTCGTCGCTGTCGACGGGGCCGCCCGGATCGCTGACCACTTCGGTCGTGGTGTCGGGGACGGCATCAGTTGTGGCGTCGGTGGTGGCGTCGGCCACGTCGGGGCTGGGATCGGATGGGCTGCTGTCCCCGCCGCAGGCCCCGAGGCCAAACGCCAGCGCGAAGCTAAGAAACAAACTCAGGAAACGGTGTCGCTGCATCATCGTCCTCTCCGTGGCGAGAGCGGATACCATAGCATCTGCCTACCGAGCGTGCATATCAATCCTGAAGGGCAGGGACGTATCCGCCCAGGGTCCGTTATTTCTTTCTCGGTTGGGGGAAACCATTGATCAGGCACCGTCCTTTCACGTGGACAAGGATCGGTGGAACCGTCGGGCCATTCGGTGTGTGTTCCATCAGGGTCAGGTCAAGGTCTGCCTGCAATCGTAGGGCGCCATTGGCGCTGATCTTCCGGTCGTGGAGAGTGAGCTTTCCACCCTGAAGAGTATGGAGCACATCATACTCCCAGCTCATAAAGGCCTGAATCGAGGGTCCCGACAGTTCGATGGGTTTACCGGCTGTCTTGCCTCCATCGTTCACTGCAGTCATTGGCATGGTTAATAACAACACCGTTTTGCGGATGGTATCACCAGCGCGAGAATGATCGGTGAGTTGGAGCCCGGTAAAATAGAGTACGAGGTCTTCACCCTTCGTAAAGCGGAAATCTTGTTCCTCGGTATTCGAATGGAGCCATGAACTGGCTGATTTACCCGGGATCAGGCGTTGTTTCAGCCCGACCTTCAGTTTTTGTAGGGAGATGGGATGCGCGTTGCTGTCCGTCTGCCCTACACGGAGCTCACATACTCCCGGCCCGGCTTGCAGATCAGCTGTGGCCCCCATCAAAGCGAAGGCCAATACGAATGCCATCATCGTTTGGTCTCCGTCCGGAACAAATGTTCGGTGACCACCCGGGTAGTTCCTTTATTCTGGCTCTGTATGCCCAATAGTGTGGCGCGGCCGTCACGGAATAAGTCGGTGGTGGGTGCCACGCATCCTCGCACTCGTCTGGGGGCTTCTCGGCTGATTGTGCCAAGATGATCGCAGGTTGATACGGGGGGATCCGAGGGGAATTCCGTTTTCAACTTTGGACATTGTGCAGTCGTCAGTGATTCCAGGACCTGGACAGGTTTTTCACTGGCCACAATGACGAGCGTTTGCATCTGCGTATCTTTGGCAGTGATATGATATCCACCCGGCCAGATCTGGCGGACCGGTTCGGGCGTAGGTTGTCGCTTGGCGAGGAGCCAGTAGCTTCGATCCTGGTCTACAGCCACTGCGTAGAGGTGGACGTTCCCTTTGGCTTTGGTTTGAACGCGTATTCGCGACCCCTCGGCAATGGGGGTTGAGCTACAATCTCTGCGACCTCGATCGTACTGTTGCCATTCCCCATCTATCTGAGTTTCGACGGCGGCCAGCGTGGTTAGCTGGAAATCAGCCGTGGCTCCCATCAAAGCGAAGGTCAGTATTAATGCTACCATCGTCCTCTCCGTGGCGAGAGCGGATACCATAGCATCTGCCTACCGAATTGGCAGCCGTGGGGGATTGGTAGCAGCAGTCGGTTACCAGCGCTTTACTAGTCGAATCAGTTTCGGATCCAGTTTCTGTCACCCGGCCGGGGCCCATGATGGGATTTGACTGGTTCTGGCTTCTTTTTTTCTTTCTCTTTCACGACGCCACTGGAGTCGGTAGGCTTCAGGTCGGATCGTTCGACCGTCGGAACGACCCCCTTCATCTTCTGCTTTGCCATGGCACACATATCGGCGTCGAGCCAGTACTTCCAGACCGTACCCAGCTCTCCAAGGTGGAAGTGATCTTTGATCGAATATTTGTCCTGTCTGCCCAGCATCGCCATTCGTCTCGAGCCGTCCTTGTTTTTAACGTACTTCCCTTTCACCGTGACATAGGCCGCAAAGTTTTTTTCCACGACAGGATATGCGCCCGTACCCACGCCGCGACCCATACCGATCTGCGTCACCTGCGCTTCGTATCGTTTCAGGTTTGCCTTGATCGCGTTGCCATATACGGCCGATCCTTCCTTAACGATTGCTTTTAGATTCCCCAAAACGACTATAAGTTCTGGGACCGATAGTGTGTCCAGATTGGCCGACGATGCCAGATGATCCATCCCCTGCACGAAGCCGTCCCTCAACGACAAAAGGTATGCCTCCTCATTCGCAATATTGGGCTTCAACCCAGAAGAAGCGACCTTTTTTGCCGTTGTGGTCGCCGTGGAAACGATCAGGTCAGCATTCTCTATTGCTGCGAGGCTTAACTGCATAACCGCATCGCTGCATTTCCCTCCTTTAGTGAGCAGATCTGCGATTCCAAAAACCGATTTCCCGACTGCGCTCCCTACCAATGGAAGTGCAAGGTCAAGAACGAAGCCGCCGATCTCTTCCGTGGCCTTTGCCGCTGCAAGAAGCTCTTCTTTTATATCCGCCATTCCTCCAAGAAACAGGTCCCCACAGCTGCCTTTTGAATTGATAATATCGAGGTATAGCTGGTTCCGCAGTTCCTTGTCGTTGCCAGTGGACTCGTTGGCGTTTTTCCCGGCACCGGGCAACGCTTTGTCTTTCGCGTTTTTTGAACCGATGTCCTGCTTTTGGATGGCCTTGTGCTGCACGTCTGCGGAGTCGTTGCTACCACCCGTCGTCTTGTCGAGTTCGCCTTCCGCAGATTTGCCCTGCACTACCAGGTCGGCCACCGCGTCGGCGTGTTGTTCGTATTGATCTCCGACCTGTCCGACGCCGCCTTTCAGGGATACACCCGCCTGCTGTTGCACCACATGGGCGGCTTCGTGGGCCGCCGTATGGAGATTGGGCTGGTTGGCGAAGGCTACTTTATTGCCTGTGGCATAGGCGGAGGCGCCAATGTCCCGGCTGGCATCTGCAGCCTTTCCACCCACATGGGCCTCCACATGGGAGACATCGTGTTTGCCGAAGGACTTCTGGATGGCATCGGCGTGGGGCATGGTGCTACCACTGCCGGCGACACCCGCTGCGGCTGTGGATTGGATATCGGCTTCGGCGGCCGCTTGTTTCTTGGCCTGCACCACCGCCTGGTTTCCGCCCGCCTGCTGCATGCGTTGGATCATCTGTGCGCCCAGATTGGGATCGGCCTTGCGCATCACCGCCTGCGTCTGATCGCCCTCGACATGGGGGCCGGCGCTCTTCGCCTGAAGCTCGGCTTCCGCAGCTGGCTTTGTTTTTTTCGCGGCTGGTTGGACAAGATGTTTGCGATCTTTACTCATATTCATTCTCGCTCAGCGGTAGGTAACCTGGTTATAGGGTAACAAGAAGATCCAATTCAACATCGCCAATATTCCCCTTCAGGCGGTAGCCACGAAACAACCATTTTGAACTCCGGGTCCCTTTGGGCGCTCTTTGGGGCTTTGGCGCGAGAAACGTCTTGGATTCACCGGGTGCCAATTTGCCAAGATCTTGTGGTTCAAACTTCGGCATTGGTTTGCCCGGACCGCCCTCATAGTAGAGTGCAAATTCGACACTTGAGGAGAGCGGTTGGTCAAAGATGTTCGTGACTGTAAGCGCGATCTTGGCTGGGTCGCTGGCCACAGCCTCTGAGACGAGCGGTAGTGGATGGGCAACAGTGGCCTCAATGTATTCGGTGTTGGCAAGTCGGGTTCTTGTTGTGTGGCCATACCTGTCTGCTTCGTCAGAGATCCAATCGGATCGTATCTGGGGCGTTAGATCATCTTTTATCGCCGGGCACGGTCCCAACCTGGTGATTTTTCGGTCCAGTCCCTTGACGCGTTTCCCATAGACAATCACCGCGGAATTCACGGCCCCCTCCGGCATTGTACCGCGCAAGAACACGTTGGTTCGTCCGAGTCGATAGACTGCTCCTTTATAGAGCAAACCATCCTCTAAGCAGTATTGAGAAGGCGTTGTCCGATCACCCGCTACGTTCGCGACCAGCAGTCCCACATAGGCCGTTCCAGCGGATGTGTTGAACGCACCATTTGTACGATGAGCCTTGCTCCCAACGGCTGACTGTATCTCGTTCGTATTGGCCGTCGTCTTTGGGAGACCACAGCTCATGATGAGTGGAATCACCATCAAGATGGCCAATAACCCGGCACCAGGATTCTGTTTGTGCGCTTTACTCATATTCGTTCTCGCCCAGTGGTCCGTGGAATTTGGTGATTTTGCAGAATGTTTGGATGGCGTTTGTCGATCACGAATCAACACCATTCTCAAGTGAGGCGATAGCGGTCTCGCCTTCGTCGGTCTTACGTAAAGCGGCCGCGGCCTCGTCGGCGGCACGAAGAAGCTCGGCCTTGGAGATCCCGCCACTATTGTCGAAGTCCAATGCGTCCAGCGAGAGCTTAGCCGCGATATTCGACTTAATACCTTTGCTCATTGTGTTTTCAGGCAACTCGGACCGCACGGATTCTCTCATCTCCTGCTCGGAGATCTCGGCGTCACTGTCCGGGTTGAGCCGCTGAAAGACCTCATCCAGCAATTCCTGTTTGACGTTGCCGTCTTCGTCGAAGATGTCGCCCGGCAGCACTTTATGCGCCACGCCCTGGAACTCCGCGAAGGTGACGTTCATGTCCTGATCGGTATCCAGATGCTTCAGGAATGCCTTGGCTGCGCCGTCGTGGATGAGGCCGAGGAAGCCGCCTTTGATGCCGACGTTTTTCAGGTGTTGGATGACCTCGTCACGGCTGATCCCTTCGTCTTTGTTCAGATCCATTCGAATGAAGAGATCGCTGATGAAGTTTGCCAACGGAGCTTCCATCGGAGCCGCTTCTGGTTCCACCAATTCGGCTGCCTCGGTCGTCTCCGTCGTCATCCCCTCCGCCATCTCTTCTGTCGTCCCCGCCGAGGTCGGCGTGCGTTGGATGGGAGCGGCCTCGCTGGTCCCGCCGCCGGCCATCTTGTCCAGCTCGCCCTCGGCGCTTTTGCCCTGGACGACGAGATCGGCCACGGCGTCGGCGTGTTGCTCGTATTTGTCGCCGACCTGACCGACGCTGCCTTTGAGGGATACCCCGGCCCGTTGTTGCACCACATGCGCGGCCTCGTGGGCGGCGGTGTGCAGGTCGGGAGAGCCTCCAAAAGCTACGTCGTTGCCGGTCGCGTATGCTCGGGCGCTGATGGCCTCGGCCGCCACGGAGGCGGCGCCGCCGGTGTGGGCCTGGACGCCCGATACATCGTGCTTGCCGAAGGATGCCTGAATTTTGTCCAGGTAGGGTAGGGATTGACCGGAGCCCTTGATCCCATCGGCCGCCACGGCCTGGACCCAGTCCCCGGTGGGGGCGGCGGTGGTGGATTCTTTGCGGGAGATTCCACCCCGAAATGGAGTACCTCCCAAACGACCGATACCCTGTCTGCCACCGGCCAACGCGGGCTCCAACTGCGCCCAGGTGGCGGGGCCCACCTCGCCGGTTTCTTTGATATTGTGTGCCTTCTGAAATTTGCGTACGGCTTTCTCGGTGCCGTCGCCGTAATCACCGTCTACCCCGTTGTTCTTGGGTCCGGTCTTCCCCAACTGGTCGCCATACCCCAAATCAAACAGCCGCTGTTGCAAGAACTCGGTGTCTTTGTCGTTCTTCATCCCTTTACGGAGCTTTTTCCGCCCCGGCGTTGGTGCGTTTTCCTTTACCCTCGTGACTAAATCCCTCGCGAGGAGACCCCCGTGACCCCGACCGAAATCTTCCGCCGATTCGTCGGCGCCGGCGTCGTCCTCTCGGACCCCAGGGTCCTCCTCCTCGTAATAGTCTTTCAGGAGCTCCTCGATCAGCAACTCTCCGCCTTCTCCGCCACCTGCTTTAAGAGTCTCTATCCACTTTTTCTGCGGTGTTAGCTTTGGAATTTTAGCGCCCCGCAGCGGGATCTTTGTAGCGCCAACTCCACTAGCGCTGAGCAGCATAAATATTCCCTTAAGGACAAAGTTGAGTTTGGCTTGTTCGTCGGAAACACCAACTACCGAGTCTCCCTTCACCTTGGATGCGTCGTATACATCGTGGGCTTGTTCAAATTCGTATATGGCACCACCCAAACCCACGGCGCCGCCAACCAGTCCTACCAAAAGCCCGGCCAGACCTCCGGTAAAAATGCCCGCCACAGTCAGTGCAAGCCCAGCGATAGCGGTCCCTACCGCGTTTATATCATCAACTTTCTTTTTCTGTTTGAGCCAAGCGTGTACGCAAATGTTAAGATCGTCTTTACTTCCCCAGCCGCCGCCACCACCGCCGGCACCGGTTTTATCGCTTTCTGCACGCTCCTCCGAAACCCCCTCTTCTTTCATGACCTGTTCGAGAGGTGGGCCCAGTTGCCAGGTAGGTAGGTCTCCGCTATCCACTTTTTCGATAATCGTTTTGATGTGCGCTTCGGCGGTACCGATGTTCTTATTCATTTCCTTACGGACGCGATTCCGCGTGGTACCACTTTTGCTTGAACCCGGCTCGGAAAGCTTGGAACTAGTAAACAGAATGAGTTCCGGAAAACTGGCCTGGAGCGAGGCACGAGACTCGGTGAGATGTTTGATCCGTGGGGTGAGCTTTTTTATGGCTTCATGAGCTTCAAGTTCGTCCTTTCCCATACTTGCGGCTCCAAGCCCGGATAAATTAACGAGATAATCTCTATTAGTTTGGCGTGCTTTTTGGGCTTGTTGTAAGTGTTCAGCAAGAGCAACATCAGTTTGGCTGGCTGTTTCAAGAACCTTCCAACGCTCGTTGCCGGGCGTGTCCTCTTCGGTACCTTTTCCCTCGTTCTTGTAATCCTCACGTTTTTGGTGCAATTCCGTGATGTTGTCTCTTAGAATTTTTGTCGCACGAGCCTTCACCTTTTTCTTAAAATTCTTAATTGTCTCGTTGTACCCCTCCTTGCCGTCCTGTTTGTGAGCCCCGTCTGCGGCTTCTGTTTGATGCGCCTGGTCAGCCTTTTGCGGCTGTGCCGACTCCTCCATCTGCACGGCCTCGCTCTGAACGGCCTCGCTCTTGCCGCTGCCGGCCATGGTGTCGAGGAGGCCTTCGGCGCTCTTGCCCGCGACGACCGCGTCGGCCACGGCGTCGGCGTGTTGCTCGTATTTGTCGCCGCTCTCACCGACGCTGCCTTTGAGGGCTACCCCGGCCCGTTGTTGCACCACATGCGCGGCCTCGTGGGCTGCAGTGTGTAGGTCGGTGGAACCTGCGAAGGCTACATCGTTGCCCGTCGCATAGGCCTTGGCGCCGATTTGCTTGGCTGCATCACCGGCGGCGCCGCCGGTGTGTGCTTGTACGCCCGTTACATCATGCTTACCGAAGGAGGCCTGGATCTTGCCCAGGTAGGGTAGGGACCCGCCGGAGCCCTTGATCCCATCGGCCGCGGCGG
>CAUZEG010000115.1:0-13250 GCA_963578775.1 Myxococcales bacterium | reverse complement strand
AGCGGATGCCACCCTACTCCCAGCCTTCGCTCCACCTGCGCCGTAAACTCATCCCCATAATTCCAGACGGACAGAACCTCCTCGCCATGTAGTTTGAGGCGCACGCTATCGGCCGCCACCACCGTCAATGTGTAGTTGTCCTCGGTGGTAATATGGATCGCCCCTTGTAGATGGGCGGCGAAAACCTTGCCATCATTCCAACCCATAAAGCCGTCATCGGTCTTGGTCAGACTCAGTTCCGGCTCGAGACGAGCCATAAACTCCGCTCCGAGCTCGGAGTCGGGGGTGTCCAGATCGCCATCATGGTAGCTGGCCATAAAACCGCCCGGCATAAAGCCCTGGTCCAGGCCCGCTATCACCTCGGGCTCCGGTTCCGGTAGATCCGCCTCCACGATCTCCTGCGCATCGGATCCGGTCGTTTCGGTCGTTACCGTCGTATCCGCGGTCGATGTATCGGTATCGGCCGGTTCCGTCGTATTGCTGGAACCACCACAGGCGACCATGCCGAGAAGTACAACAGCAAAGCCCAGTCCCATCCGCCACGATGTCCTGAAAACACCCATAGCCCGGATTCTACCCGTCCCAAACGTCCCTGCCAAGAGCGACCCCGTTAATCCTTGTTCTCGCTGGCCCCAGCCAGGACCTGGTAGCGATGTACCGGCCTGCGGACATCATCCCCGGACCGCAACAGGGTCTGCACCGTATCCCGACGTTCCACCTGGGCCAGGACCGTATCCGAACCGCCTTCGGTGGTGCGGTAGTGGATCTTCACCGGATAGCTTTCCTCGTCACCACCCACAAGCTCCACTTTCCGCGGTGTATCTAGCCAGGACCAGCCCCGCTGCAGCCAGAGTTCCCGGTCCACGATCTGACCACGCTCCCCACAGCCGGACCAGCCCCGGAAACAATCCTGCAAGGATGCTGGGGGGCCCTGACTCAACAGGCCGTCAAGAGCGGCCTCATCCATACGGCCCCAATAGACACCATGGGGCATATCAATGAGCGTGGGCGCAAAACGATGACCACCCGTATGGCTACAACGATAGATCCGCAGATCCGTCTGGGAAGCGGTACGCTCCTCGAGATAGCGATAGGCGGCCAACCCAAAACGGGCGCAGCACAGGTCCCGGCTGCCGTGGGTACAAACAAATAACTCTCGCCCCGCAAACGGTTCCTCCGCTTCTACGGTCGGCTCTCCTCCCTGGCAGAGGCTCTCCAGCAGGCCCAGGACATCCCGGGTCGCCAGCTGAAAGGAGAAGCGTTGGAATACCGGGTCCCAATCCCCCTCACGCTTATAGGCGATAATCCGCGAACTACCCTCGTCCAAATCCGCCGTGGGCAGCATGCCCATCAACCGATAGCCCAGTTTCTGTGCCTCTTTGGATAGCTCATTCAACCCTTCGGGCGCATGTTTGGAGCAGCTCACATCACGGTTCCACGGACTGGTAATGCTCACGAATAGAAACCCACGATAGTGTCCCGCCGATCCTACCGGATCTTCGCCCACTTCACGGGACACAATGCTGCATAGGGTATCGTCTTTTTTAGGCATATAGGTGGATCTACCACGCTCGCGAGTCAGCCCACAAACTGCTGCAGGGAAGCCCTTGATTTCAATGATTTGTCGGCCACCTGGTCAACCAGCCCAAACAGCCAATGCTGTAGCGGCTTCGAGGCCCGTGGACCCGTGAAGGGCTGGCCCGCGTAGAGCCCCCAGAGCATGGCAAGATCATCGACTCCACAGTCCGGCCAGGCACCACGACCCGGGCCACATCCATCACAACGAAGTCCCTGTTCAGTCGTAAAAAAGATCTCCTCCGCGGACTCCAGCTCGATTCCACAATCGGAACAACTCCCAAGAATCGGTAACCGCCCCTCGCGGTGCAGGAGGATCACATGCACGCGATCCACCACCCAACCTGCCCGGGAACGCCGTTGTTCGGTGGGAACCGACGCCGCCAGGGCCTCTGTTACCCATTCCATGATTCGAAACGGAAATCGGGTCGGATGGCCTTCTTCCACAACGACCAGAAGGAGCTCTGCCACATAGGACCGTACAGCAAAGGCGGCGAGATCTGCGGGCGCCGGCTCCGCGATAGAACGCCGTTGGGCTCCGGCCAGACGGCAAAGACCCTTCTTCTTTTTTACAAACTCAAATCGGCTTGGGACAAAATCATCCACCCCGCCGGCAAAGCGGCGGGTACTACCCCGCGCACCCCGGGCATGGAACGACAAGATCCCCTCGTCCTCCACCGCCGCACGCAGAATCAAGTCCCGTTCCTGGTAGTCTATACGCCCAAGAACGTAGCCATTGGCTTCAGTCGTCGGGAATCTACTCATCTTCACTGCAGCCCGTGGGCCACGAGAAGACCACAAAGAGACGATGAAATCGCGGCAAGACACATGACCATAACCCCGCCCAACTCCGTGGGGTCGCGATGGAATCGGTGCAGTAGAAGGGGGATCCCCGAACCCAGGACACTCGCCATGCTGGCCCCTGCGGCTACCGACAAGCCCAGCGGCCAGGCCGCCGTGAGACCCACCATAATCCACAGACCCAGAGTAGACAGCGCCCCACAAACCAGGGCCATGGTGATCCCTGCTCCCGTCTCCCGGACAAAATAAGGCCAGATAGCTTCGGTAGGGATCGATTCCAAGGTGACGGCCCCGATGGCCACAGCGGCCGCCTGCATGGCCATCGTGATCGAGACAAGGATCAACATGGGCAAGAGGACCAGCCACGACAACGACGAGGAGTGATGGACGCTTTGCCCATGAACCGGGGCCCAACCGTACACAACCCAGGAGATAATCCAGGCTACGACCGTGGCCGTCAGCATCCAGGTAATTCGTCCGGGTAGACGCGCAAGGATCGATGTTCCCCGCTGGGGTAGATCGCTGGCGCCACTCATACGCAACAGATCTTCGGTCGCTTCCTCGCGGAGCACGTCCAGAACATCGTCAACGGTAATAATCCCCAACAGATGGCGTTGCTCATCCACCACGGGTACTGCGATGAAATTATAATGTTCCACGACCCGCGCCACTTCTTCCCGGTCCGTTTCCGCCTCCACGGTTACCACTTCCCGTTCCATGATATCTTTCAGCAGCGCCCGTGGGTTCGAAATCACAAGCTGCCGTAGACTGATCACACCCACGAGCTGGTCCAGCTCATTCACCACGAAAATATAGAATACGGTCTCCGCTTCCCGAGCCTCTCGCTCGTCTCGTAAAGCCCGAATCGCATCCTCCACCGTGACCCCTTCCTGCAGGGTGAAGATGTCCGGCGTCATCATGGCCCCAGCCGAATCCGGACCATAGGTCAGCAGACCTTCCACGTCTTCGGACTCTTCGTTCCGCATCAACCCGAGTAGACGAGCACGCTCATCTTCCGGAAAGGTACGTAATAATGCGGCTGCATCGTCACTGCTCATTCCTTCGATGATACGAATCACGGTGACTTCCGGTTCCAGCCGCGCGATGATCCGTCCCGCGACCTCTGCGTCCAGCTCTGACAAGACATCGGCTTGCATATCCGGCGATCCCGCCAACAGGATCATCTCCCCGCGAAGGGGGAAAGGTAATTCCATGAGCATCTTGGCCACATCGGCCGGATGCTGTTTCTTCAACAAATGCCGAATATGGGCACGCGCACCACGCCGCTGAAACCGAAGGACGGTCTGCGCCAACATACGGATCCTGGCGTGGTCTTTGTCGATTCCCTGGGTCAATGCTTCGCCTATTCCTGGGAGCCCGATACCCAACTAGAGGTATGCGGCCTCCAATTCACCATAACCTACGAGACTTGGAGGAGCACTGGTCCTGATTCGCGCCCACCCCCGTCAGGGTTCGTATGGGCGGGTATCAAAGGTCTGGGCCGGGTGTTCCTTATTGGCTCGATCCGTGTCCCCGGAGCCCGCCCCTCCTTCGAGGGCAAAATACAGAAGGAAAAACGCGATGATTGCCAGTAGAACCGCCAGTACATGACTGATACGGACCGAACCGCCAAAAAGATCGCGGAATGCAGCCCAACGAATACCCGTCGAAGGCATAGGAGAGAGATCGTTGGTGGCCCCGGTGGCGAGAGTCAAATCGTCCAGCATTGCCACCCAGGCCGATGAATCCACATCGAGTTCCGTTCCGATCGCCTTCAAATAACCCCGAACATAGACCGGCGCTGGCAACTTGTGGAGATCTCCGGCTTCCAGGGCGACCAGTAATCGCTGCGAAATTCGAGTGCGACGAGCAAGGTTTTCTACCGTTTCTCCCGCTCCGTTTCGCGCCTCAAAAATCATCCTTCCCAAATCGGACGCATCTGCCACACAGATGTTCTCGATTGGTTGTGCCTGTAGTTTCGACATCGAAACGCCACCAGGATGAAATGTAGTAGAAACCCGCGCTGTCTCTAGTACACGTCGACCCGCTGTGGGTCAATCAGAAATTGAAATTTCGCACCACCATGAAACAGAACGAAAGATATAGTTTAACACATTGTTTTTAAAGTGTTTTTTTAGCATTATATCATGCTGGCTTTGTCTGGCTTCCCGAAGGATTTCGTTGTCTAAACATAGGGTTATGAGACACCTCAAAAAAGGGAATTTTTTTTTACCCTCCCTCGCATTCGTGTTGGGACCCGGAATCCGTTTTGGGATCGGGATCGGTCCTTGCCCAAATGGGTCTGCAATCTTGTCGGATGCGCCCGGTTCAACTAGCATCTTGAGGTAGATCAGATCGGAGAGAAGTCCTTGCCCAAAACCCAACCAAATCTGATGGCGATTCTCGTCCTTGCGATGGCCCTGTCTGCCTGCAGTGATGATTCGGTGGTGATCAGTGGCCAACAGGACTTCGGAACAACACCAGATCTGGGGAAACCACCCGTCGATACCGGCAACCTGCCCGATCTGTCGAATCAGCTGGACTCGGGTACCCCCGATGTCTTTCAGTCCTCCTGTCTGACCTCGCCCTGTCCCTGTGGCACGGACCTCGACTGCGTCGTTTATGATTCCATCGACAAATGTGTCTCCAAGCACCGCTGTGTAGGAGGGCAATGTACCCTGGACCCACAGTCGGCGGTTGTCTGCGATCCCCATCCTATTCCCTGTAAAGCCTATGTCTGCAGGGCCGACTGGGGTATCTGCGTGGAAGATCTGGCGCCCGAAGGCACCCTCTGCCAGGACGGAAACCCGTGTACCGAAAATGACGTCTGTATTGCTGGTATATGCAATGCAGGAGGCGCAAAGACCTGTGATGATGGTAAGGTCTGCACCACGGATTATTGCGATACCAATACGGGTATCTGTGTGAACGATGCCGCCATATGCAATGACGGAAATCCCTGCACCGCCGATAGCTGCGACGATACCGGGGCCTGTGAGAACGAGGCCCTGGTATGTGATGATTCCAATCTATGCACCACGGACTATTGCTCCGCGTCCCAGGGGGGCTGCGTCTTTCAGCCCACCGATTGTTCCAACCCCGATCCCTGTTTAATGGGCGTATGCGATCCGCTGACAGGAGACTGCTCCGTGGAGACCGCGCCTGCTTGCATCGTCACCTTTAACGAGGTGAACTCCCTGGTGCTCATCAACAAATGTAACCCCTGCCATACCCCGGGCCAGAGTGCGGGTGGCAATGTCTACAGGTTTGTGGGTGATTACGACCTGCTCACGACCACATCGCCCTCCTCCAATGCCTGTTCGTCGGTATCTCCCTGGTACCTGGGGGCCTGCCTTAAGGAGCGGGTCTTGAGCACCACACATCCGATGCCTCCTCCCTGGTCGGAGCTGGTCTATAATTGGGTGGGTGGGCTGCCCGAGGCGGTATACTACGCGACCTATACTCTGACCGCCCAGGAGCTGGATCTGATCATCCAGTGGGTCGACGGCGGCATGCTTCCCTGACGCAAAATCGGATCCCATTCACCACGGTTGCGCCAGACACCGGCTAGAGGCATAATCGATCGGCCATGGGAGGCCCTCGATGCAAAGAACCTTCGTCTTTGTATTATCCGTCAGTCTGGTGATCGCGATTGTGGTGTCGTTGTACGCGCAAGTCCGTAGTACAAAGACCACAACGAATCACTGCCCCCGGGTCTATATGGGTTTCCCGGGTATCGTGGAGCCTCCTTCGCTGGTCTGGGAGACGGGTTCGGAGCCCGGCGGCTTCGACGGAGAAGTCATCCAGGCGGTTCTGTCCAATATGGGCTGTCCTTTAAAACTAGATCTATCGGGCCGAAAGAACAATCCGATTAAGCAACGTTTCCGGGCCCTGGAACAGGGCACGGCCGATTGTGTTATCTACCAATTCTCCGTGACCAAAAAACGCAAAACACGGGTGGCCTTCAGTCGGCCTTATACCGTAGATGGGGTAAGTCTGCTGGTAGGGGCCCAACGGCCCTGGCACAAGCTATCCGATCTGCCGGTAAATCCCAAACCGAAGCAAATCCTGGTGGCCAATAAAGGTACAACGGGCCATCATTGGGCTACAGAGTATATGGGCAGCCAATATACCATCAAGGAGAACACGGAGATCGGCGACGTGGACGACTGTCTACGCAGTGGACACTGCGCGGCCTTCGTCGGTGATTATTCCGCCCTTTCGTCCGTGAACACCCGAAAAACGGGACTCCGTGTACTTGAGGATGGCCCCTATACCCGGGAGCCCTGGGCCATCGCCGTGCGCAAAGATGACCGTCCTCTTCTCGACCGTATCAACCAGGCCCTCGAGTCTCTGGAGTCGAACGGCACCCTCCCACGCCTACGAAAGAAATGGAATATGCCCAGTCCCGGGAGCCGAGTGCCCTGATTCGGAGCCCTTCTACTCGCTGTTTTTCGCCAGAGTCGCGATAGCGTCCTTATTGGACAGAAGCTGCTCGCTGCCATCGGCCAGGGTACGGATCCGCACCTTGCCCTCGGCTCGTTCGTCAGGGCCCAGAATCGCCACATACGGTATATTTTTCTTGTCCGCATAGCGGAACTGTTTACCGAACTTCTTGGCCTTACCCAGATGAACCTCGGCAGCCACGCCGGCGGCGCGTAAGGCGTGGGTAAACTGGAAAGCGACTGTCCGGGACTCCTCATCAAAGACCGTAACCAGAACCTCGGTCGGGCTCTCCTTTTGTTCGATCTCCTCCAGCTCGAGCAGTGCGGCGTATAGTCGGTCAACACCCAGAGAAATTCCTACGGCGGCATGGGCCGGGGCCCCGAACATACTCATCAAGCCATCATAGCGGCCACCACTCATCACACTGCCGATATCGGGCAATGCGGAGAGCGAGGTCTCGTAGATGAGTCCGGTGTAGTAGTCCAGGCCACGAGCGATGGACAACTTGATCTCCAGATGCTCACCTATCCCCATCTCCTGCGCCAGGGAAAGGGTCTGTGCCATGGAGTCCAGGGCCGCAATGGCCACCTCGTTACCAGCGAAAAAGGCCTTCGCTGCGGCCAGATCATCAGCGGGTAGTACAAGAAAGTCCGAAACCCGGCTCAAACTCGCGTCGGACAGACCCGCCTCGGACCCCAGGACCTCAAGAACTCGATCTCTACCTATCTTGTCGAGCTTATCCAGGGTTCGCACCACCTGGGCCTTTTTCCCGGCTTCCTCCACACCAATCTCTGCCAGAAGACCATCAAATACGCCCCGATGATTCATCGAGATTATAAACCCACCCACATGTAGGGCCTGCAGGATCCCGACTCCCACGGACAGGATTTCGACCTCCGCGTCCGGGCCGGCGGCACCAATGATATCGGCATCGCATTGAAAGAACTCCCGGTAGCGGCCTCGTCCGGGCTTTTCCGCCCGCCAGACGGGTGCGATCTGGTAGCGCTTGAAGGGCAATGTAAGTCCGCCGTTCATGGCCACCATTCGCGCCAGTGGCACGGTCAGATCGTATCGAAGAGCGATGTCGCGACCGCCATTATCTTCAAAGCGATATAGGAGCTTATCGCCGTCGTCGCCGTATTTACCCAGCAAGCATTCGCTATATTCCAGTGCGGGAGTCAGCAAAGGCGCGAATCCGTGAAGCCGGAATACGTCTTCCACCGCCGAAAACATCGCCCGGCGTGGGATCATGTCCGCCGGTAGATAGTCGCGGAATCCGCGCAGGATGCGTGCCTGGATCTTCGCCATTCTTGCCTCTCGAATGTCTACCCAATACGCTTCAATCGAACGCTTGGCAAGTGTCCATTCGGCAAAATCGAACCATAAAAGGGGGATAAAGGAATGACGGCGATCGTCCGACTTGATTTAATAGATGGTCGGAGCCACGATCGGAATATGATGAATCGAAAAAAGACCAGCTTGCTTCTTCTCATAATTGGGCTGGTGGCCTGTGCCACTCCCCGCCCACCGGTCAGCCGCTATGAGCGCATGGATCCATTGGTTCTCCAATCTCGGACCGGCGAAGATGGCACCATCCGTACGGAGATCATCGACCCGGTCGAGATCTACGAACGGGCCGATACTGCCATGCAACAAACCCGTTATCTGGAGGCCGCTCAGGACTTCGTCCGCGTGGCCGATCTGATCCCCACCACAAAAACCGGTCTGGCGGCCCGCTTTAACGCCGGTCTTTGTTATGAGTACGCCCTGAAACCGACCGAGGCCGCTATGCATTACCGGCTCCGTCTGGAAGGCGTACGTTCTGCTCCGGAACGTGCCACCATCCTATACCGGCTTGCGACGGTCCAGGAGCAGTCGAAGAACTGGCCCGAGGCCATCGAGTCCCTTACCGAACTACGGACCCATCCTCTTAGCATCATCGATGAAATGGACGTGCGCGCACGCCTTGGTCAGGCCCTGTTCGAACACGGAGATCTGGATGCTGCAGAGACCGAACTCAACGGCGCCGTCACCTTCTGGAAAGCCCACCAAGATATCGCAATTCTACGGACCGGGGCGGACATCTCCAAAGCAAAGTTCACATTGGCGTCCATCCTCGAGGCGCGCTTCAACCAATTGCCACTTCGTCTACCTGTAAAACGTATGAAGGAGGATCTGAAGATGAAGATCCGGGCCTTTAAACAGGTGCAGACGGGTTACCTGGAGGTGGTACGGCATACCAGTAATCATTACGCCGCCCGGGCCGGCCATGCCATCGGCACATTATACGAGAATATGTACGACCAGCTCATGCGAGCGGAAGTCCCCGAGAACTTCAGCGAATCCGACTACGCGATCTATTATGAGGAGCTCCGTAAAAAAATACGTCCCCTGCTCTTTCGGGCCGCCGAGATCTACCGAACCAATCTTGATCTCGCCGTTCGAGCCGGAAATACCGGCGAATGGGTACGCGAGAGTCGAGCCTCGGTAGAGAAGATCAAAACACTCATCCGAGAGAGCCTGAAAGATCCCAAACCCCATCTCTTCAAAAAGTACATCCGTCCCAAACCCGAGAAACCGGAACCGCCAGCGAAGGATCCAACGCCCAACTAGGATCCCAGGTGGTCCTTGGTAGACGGCACCTGATCTGGATCCTCGGTACGACGAACCGCCTGCTTAAGGGCTCGCGCCAGGGATTTGAACGACGCCTCGATCATATGGTGGCCGTTCTGGCCGTACAGTACGTTGACATGGATCGTGGCTTGTAGATTTTGCGCCAGAGATTGGACGAAATGTGCGAAGAGCTCTGTGGGCAGATCGCCTACCTGCTCGGGCAGTGTGGGATGATGTATGGTCGCATGGGCCCGACCACAGATATCCACGGTGGCATTGGCCAACGCTTCGTCCAGGGGACATTGGGCATAGCCAAAGCGCTCGATACCCTTGAGTTCTCCCAGGGCCTCACGCATCGCCATACCCAATGCAATACCGATATCTTCAACAGTATGATGAGCGTCCACCTCGACGTCACCGGTAGCCTCCAAATCAATATCAAAGCCACCATGTCGAGCCAGTTGATCGATCATATGTCCGAGAAATTTCACCGGACATTCGATGCGGCTCTGGCCACTCCCGTCGAGGCCGACGGTGATATGGATATTCGTTTCCCGGGTGTCGCGATGTACGCTTCCGGTTCGTTGTGGCTCTACTTGGCTCATAGCTAGGCTCCCATCAAATCAGCTGCGCCCGCAACGCCTCGATGATGTCGTTCACCGCGTCAAAACGCAACCGGTAGGCCGCACGGTTACAGACCAGCCGCGCCGTGATGCGTTGAAAACGATGGTAGGCCACCAGTCCATTGCGCTCAAGCGTCTCTCCAGTACTGACCAGATCGACCACACAATCGGATAGGCCACATAAGGGCGCCAATTCGACATTTCCGTGTAGATGCACCGTCTGTGCACCCTGCCCCAGCTCCTCGAAATAACGCGTGGCGATGCGCGGAAACTTGGTCGCTACCCGAATCGGCCGTCCCAATTTCAGAGTCCGTGGATCCCGGTCGGGAAGGCCGATCAAAGACATCCAACAGGTCCCGATCCCCAGGTCGAGAGGGCTGTATAAATCCGCATCATATTCGGAGATCACATCGAGCCCGGCCACACCGATGTCCGCCACCCCTTGTGCCACATATACCGGCACATCATGCCCCCTTAACAGCAGCACTCGAATGGGCAGATCCGCAGCGTCGAAGACCATGGCCCGAGGAGACGCGGCAAAGTCGGGCATACGAACAGACGCCTGTTGTAATAGCGGCGAGAGTTCGTCGAGAATTCGCCCCTTGGGGAGGGCCAGAGTCAATCGGCCATCGGAGGAAGAGCTGGTCAACTATTCACCGGTCTCTTGCCGGTTTTCCAGTTGTTCGCTCTCCTGCCTTAGAGCGGCATTGAATACTTTGGACACCCGCAACTTCTTGTCGTTACGAAGTTCATTTACCAGGCTACGATAGGCCGTCACCGCCCGCATGGACTGCAGGTCTTCACGAACACGATCCCCGGTAGCCTTGAGGGTGGCCTCGTCCGCAGAGCCCTGTCCAATAAAGCGAACCAGATGACGCTGCGTTCCCGAATCCGCCTGGAAAAGACCCACCCGGTTTTCCGCGTTCAGCTGGTAGACTCCACGAGCCAGAGCCTGACCTCGACCGATTCCCTGAACATTATCCAACATGAACGCCAACAGTTGCCAGATTTGTGGTCCAAGCCGCTTCTGATCGTCGGGGAATCCCTGTAAAATACGTGTTACGGCTCCGGTTGCGCTGGCCTGGAAAAGATCCTCGGCCTCCGCGAAGCCATTGGCGGCTTTCCAGGCGGATGCCATGTCCCCAAGGCTCTGATCGGGTGCGGCCTGCGCTGCCGCTACTATCTCTTCCGACGCACGCGCGAGCAGGGCTTCGGCGTTTTTCCGGGCCACCAGCTCCGCCGCGATCTCGGGCTTCACGTCTTCGAGCTTCTTTTCCGTGTCACCATCCAGAAAGCGAGGTTTGTTCCTATCGTAGAATTCCTGAATGGCCGCTCCATTCGCTTCGTCCGCTGCAAAGGTGGCGGCATCGTCGGCGCTAACTCGATCCACCAGATGCTTGGCGATGGCATCGGATTGGAAACTGATAAAGCCAAAGTTTCGGGTCTCGGTCATGGCCGTCACCCAGAGATTGACATCCTGGTCGGTCACCACCGTCATCACACGCACCATATCGATGACCAATTCGCGTACGATCTCTCGTTTCACGAAGTCCTCGAAGCGGGCCGGAGAGATTTTGCGTCCATCTAAAATCGAAAGATACCGCTCAACCCCTACAAAACTGGATCGGTTACGAAATGTCTGCGCCCACTCAATTCGGTCGGTCATGGCCTCGTCGGAAACTCCCAGACCCAGGCTCCGACCGAAATCGGATACCAGATAGGTCTCCACCAGCTCATCCACCAGACGTTGGCTCGGCAGGGGTGTTGTAGGTCCCGCCCCAAAAGGAGCATAACGGTCCACGCTGGACGTATCGCCACCTGCCAGTTTTGCCAGTCCAATAAAATGGTAGGGACTGCTCACAAGAGACTCGGTATCACCCCCGGACGCTAGAAGCGCCATACCCAGATCGGATCGAGTAAAATTATGGCTACCCGCCTTGACCAGGGTTCCCGTCGGGGGACCCGACTGGCCTACATTTGCACACGGGATATACCCGCCCACGAACATCAGGATGATGATGCCGTACATCGCCCAGATGACCCATGATTTCTCCATTCGCCGCAGAAAATCGAACATGACTCTCGCCTTATACAAAAAAACGCCGAAATATCCGGGGACACCGGTCCGCCGGAGGCGCGGAATCTATGACAGCCCATCGGCCGGGTCAAACACTTCTTTGGAATTCAACCACTTCCGGGGCCCAGCTCACGAGAAAATCGGCTCAACTCCAACGGAGAATCACCTTTCCCGAATGGCCTGATCGCATAACTGTGAACGCCTCTTCGAAATCGTCCACATCATAGCGATGGGTAATAATTTTCTCGATATCGAGCCCGCTCTGAAGCATGGACGACATCTTATACCAGGTCTCGAACATCTCGCGGCCGTAGATACCCTTCAGAACCAACCCCTTGAAGATGACTACATTCCAGTCGATGGACACCTCATCCGAGGGGATCCCCAACAATCCGATCCGCCCCCCATGGTTCATCACGCTCAGAAGATCGCGAAACGCCGCCGGATTACCCGACATCTCAAAGGCCACGTCGAAACCCTCGGTCATTCCCAGCTCGTCCATAACATCCGGCAGTTTGGTTTCGGTCACATTGACCGCCATGGAGGCCCCCATGGAGCGGGCCAGGTCCAGGCGATAATCATTGATGTCGGTGATCACTACATGCCTTGCACCTACATGCCGTGCAATGGCCACGGCCATACAGCCAATGGGGCCGGCTCCAGTGATCAGTACATCCTCGCCCACCAGGTCAAAGGATAAAGCCGTATGGGCCGCATTTCCAAAAGGATCGAAGATGGCCGCCACCTCATCGCTGATAGAATCGGGTACGCGAAAGGCGTTGTCCGCCGGCAGACAAAGGTATTCGGCAAAACAACCCGCCCGGTTCACACCGACCCCCACCGTATTCCGACAGAGATGGCGTTTACCGGCCCGACAATTTCGACAATGACCACAGGTGATATGCCCTTCGCCGGAAACCCGATCGCCGATTTCCAGCCCGCGCACCTCGTCACCTTTGGCCGCCACCTCACCCAGGAACTCATGCCCAATGGTCATAGGTACCGGAATGGTGCGCTCGGACCAGCTATCCCAGTTATAGATATGAATATCCGTGCCGCATATGGCGGTCCGGCGCATCTTCACAAGAATGTCGTTGGGCCCGTAGCTCGGCTTC
>CAUZEG010000114.1:0-13296 GCA_963578775.1 Myxococcales bacterium | reverse complement strand
CAATCCGTCTCAATTCGAATCTCGTCCAGATAGACGCCTTCACCGAGGTTGAAGATCTCGTCTACACTGTCGAAGCGCATGATGACCTCGATGGTCGCTCCGGAGTAGGCAGCCAGATCGATGGTGATGGGATACCATAAGCGATAGGCGGCCGTAGGTAGATCCGGCTTGCTCCACACGGTTTGTACAGAGGGGCCGGTTCGTATGCTGATATCGAAGAGATCGGCCAGACCAAATTCCTCGGCGTCAAAGTAGATCCACATGGAGAGTGTCTTTTCGCCGCTGAAGGGCAGGGTGATGGGCGGGCTGATCGCATTGCCCAGGGTACGCTGACCGACATCGAAGTTGTCTGCATCGGGTCGCCCAAAGCGTAGGCTGAAGGCCGGGTCGTGGGAACGCTTTAAAGTGATATGCCATTGGCTTCCGGTTCCGTCAGTCTCAAGGCTCCATCCCTGGCTAGTATTATCATCGAAGTCCCAGAAGGCATTATCCCCGTCCACACAGCATTCGGGGGCCGGACTGGCGTTATACTTACAAATGCTGTCGACGCAGACATCAACCGTGCATTCATCGTCGTCATTACAGTCAGCAGCGTCCTGACAGCAATCGTCGGATACGATGTGCTCGTGTTCACAGCTGAGGTCGATACAGCGATCGAGCGTGCAGGGATTTCCATCGGTACATTGGGCGTCATTGGTACAGCAGTCATCGATGAGCTCGTAGTCGCACGATCCATTGCTGCAGATGTCTTCTGTACAGGGGAATCCATCGTCGCATTCGGCGTCTGAATTGCAACAGTCGTTGATGGGGATATAGACGCATGCACCCAGTAGACAGATGTCGATGGAGCAGGCATTGGCATCGTTACAGTCGCTGCTGGTTTCACAACCGCAGTCCGGATCGGGAATCGGCTGACAGCTATTGTCTGTGCAGGTCATTAGGGTGCAGGGCTCGGTGGCCTCGCCGCATTGATCGACGCTTGTGCAACAGCCATTGATAGGATTCGAACTACAAGAACCATCTGCGTTGCAACTGTCGGTGGTACAGACGTTGCCGTCGTCGCAGTCTTCGTTGGTCTGACAGCAGACATCCAGAGGGGTATTGATACAGTCTCCGTCGATGCACCGGTCGTCCGTGCAGGCATTCCCATCGTTACACTCGCCGTTGGAAGTGCAACAGCCGATGGTCATAACGTTCTTGCATTGATTGTTAACACAGCTGTCTACCGTACAGGGGTTGATGTCTACGCATTCCTCATCGGAGGCACAGCAGTTCGGCAGGGGCGACAGGGTGCAGGATCCATCCGCGCAGGCCCCTACGGTGCAGGCATCGGGTCCGGGCGGGCAATCCGAATCTATGGTGCAGCAGCCGGGGAGGGTGGGGTTTTCACAGGAACCGTCGTTACATAGATCCTCTGTGCATGCGATGCCATCATCACATTCGCTATTCTGACTGCAACAATCCGGAATCGGATTGGTCTGACAGCTACCGCTCACGCATTCGCTGATGAAACAAGCTCCTGGGGGCGCTGGACAGTCGTTATTGGTGACACAACAACCCGGCAGGAGATTGTTGAAGCAATCGCCGGATACGCATCGATCATCGGTGCAGTCGTTGCCATCGTTGCATTCTCCATTGGAGCTACAACAGCCGATGGTCATTACGTTCTTGCATTGATTATTAACGCAGCTGTCCACGGTGCACGGGTTGATATCTACACATTCGTCATCCGTGGTGCAGCAGTCTTCGATGCTCTCGGTTCCACAGGTATTGTTCTGGCATACGGAGACGGTACATTCCTGGGTTGGTGGCGGACATTGCGCGTCGGTTTCACAACAGCCATCTATGGTGGTGAGATCACATAAGCCGTCCAGACAGACGGGGCTTTGACAGACCGAGCCGTTCGCGGTGCAGTCCGCCGCCGTCGAACAGCAGACGAGACCGGGGATGGGTGGGTTGATGCAGACGTTCTCGATGCAGGCATCATCGGTGCAGGGAAGACTGTCCTGGCATTCGTCGTCTGCGGTACAGCAGCCTGGGACCGTTTGGGTCGTACACGCATTCTGAACACAGGCATCCTGGGTGCAGACGTTGTTATCATTGCATTCCCCGTCCGCCAGGCAGCATCCTTCGATGGGTTGATTCAGGCAGATGGTGTTCTGGCAGATATCGGTGGTGCAGACGTTCTGATCATCACAGGACGCATCATCCACACAACATTCCACATCCAGAACAAAGACTTCACATCGGTTGTCGTGGCATTGGTTGATGGTACAGGGATCTTCATCCTCGCATTCTTCGTCGGCGGAACAGCACCCCTCCAGGGGAGTATGTTCGCATTTTTCGTTGGAACAGCTGTCAATGGTGCAGGGATCGGAATCGACACATTGGTCATTCGTTGTGCACTCGGGTGGCTCGGGACAATCACCCAACACCCGTAACTCGTCGATGAATATGCCTGATTTCTCGTTCTCGGTGTCATCGACCGAGTCGAACAGAATTCGGGGGGTTACCGTAGTACCCTGTTCGGGAGTCCAGTTGCCGAAGTAGTTGATCGGCACCACAATCTTCACCCAAAATCCGAATTGATCGGGAAGCAATGCTTCTTTACTCCAGGCAATCTGCACCAGGGCCTCTGGAGATTCGACCACCACTTGCAGCAGATCCCGTGCGGGATCGGATTCCACGTCGGCCAGGAGCCAGAATTCGAGCAAGGCGCCGTCAGCCGGGAGATTGAAGCTGGGCAGGTGAACCGTCCCGCTGGTGCGACTACCGGTGTCGAAGTCTTCCCTCTCGGGAACTCCATATCGAAGACTGCGGCCGCCATTATGAGGATTCAGAGCACTGGAATGCCAGCCTGCACCGGATTCATCGTTGGAAACTTCAAAGGGAGAGAGATCTTCGGATTCAAAATTGGATTCGAGCAGGGTGACACCCTCGGTACAGCAGTCTGCAAGGGACAGCGGTATATGCTCGCATTGGGCATCTACACAACGGTCGTCGGTGCATTCATCCTGATCGTCACATTCACCGTCATTCAAACAGCAGTTGGCTACCTGTGAGTACAGGCAAAAACCTTCCGAGGTGCATTCTTCAAGGGTACAGGGATCTTCGTCGTCACATTCGAGCACCGTGCTGCACGGCCTGGTAATAATTTCTGGCACGTCGGTACCATCGGTGGTGTCGATCGTGTCCCTTGCATCCGCGATATCGGACGGCCAGATGTCGAGGGGTGTAATCGGTCGAACCTTCCGTTCTAGGGAAAAGTTCCGTTCCGATGAAAAACAGCCTCCAACAAGAAGAACCCAGCCCAGGGCGCAGATCGACCAACGGGCGGGATAGCTTGTTCGTGGATGGGATTTGGAGGACACCATGGTGCAACATACCGAATTATCTATGGGTTCCAGTGTAGGAGAGTTCGGTTGTTTGCGCCAATCTCTTGAGTTTCGATCGGGCCACAGTGGCCCGAGTACCCGGAGAATATGTTAATCAGAGCCTCAGGGATGATGGATCGCGGCGATGGCGTCCAGATCAAATCCCGCGGTCGGCTCGGCAGACTGCGTCGACAGGTCCCGTATCCGGATGAAGCGGACTTCCGTTAATCCGAGATCGGCCAAATCGAAACGATCGCCCCCGAGAGCATCCAGGCTGGTAGATGCGTCGATAGGCAAAACTGGATTCCAACCGGCACAGCCGGACCAGGATCCCTGCTCATCGGCCGTGCCCTGGCACGGATAGGTATGCCATTCCACGCCATCGGCGCTTACGGAGACTTCCGCCAATTCCACCCAGGTATCCTCAGCACTACCGGCCAGCTGAAAGGCATTTTCGAATATGATAAAATCATCACCAGGTCCGTCGATGATCGACGTGCTCGAGAAGGCCAGAACGATCTCTCCACCGGCCCCGAGGCTCAACACATCGAGGGATCCTGCCATGGGTCCAGCCCCCTGCGGGGCTCCCAGGACCACATCCGGCAGATGATTCTGACCATATCCGGCTCCGTCGCCCGCAGAATAGGACACCATCTCATCGGCATAAATGAGTGAATCAATCCCCGGTGGCCCCGGAGAACAGCCCCACAGGCCTGTCAGGGCGAATAGCAGTAGGGCGATTACAGGGGTGGCCCGTTGTTGTGGGTGTATCATCGGCAGTCACAGATTATGGGAGGGTCAGCAGGGACCAGGCGAAGCCACCACAGCCATCGGATGCCGGGTCGCTGGCGTCGCTGGTGTCTTCGGCCTCTTGCGCTTCTTCGAGAGTATCAAAACCATAGGCGACCCAGCAGTAGTAGAAGCTATTATTTGCGAGGTCGGTCCATACCACCTTGGCAAATTTATTGGGATTGTACTCGTCGTCAGCGGAGATCTGCAGAATCACCAGGTTGTTCTCGTTGTCGTAGGAGATGACAGCACTGGACCCCCAGCCGGTCACCCAACCGTCGGATGTGATGGTTTCGGTACCACCGTAGGCGTCGCTCCAAACGCCCTCGATTTCTAGCGGACCCGTATCCGGGTCGCTTGCGCATCCCGTGAAAGCCACAGCCAGAATCATGATGCTAAAGAAGAGGAATTGCCGATTTACTCGCATGGACGAGCCTCCTGTTTCGAACCGAACGATAGCGGGATGACAGCAGCTCTGGATGCGATGTGTATCTGGTATCGTCCTGGCCATACTTCCGCCCGAAGTTATGGGGTAATGAGGGAAGACGAAGGGCAATGTCCTGGCTCCCGGTTCATCCGCACTCGATCCTTCCCAGCGGTTCTGCCAGTGGATTGTTCGAGTTTGTCGCCGGCTACAGTTGCGGGGGCAGCACCGGCCTTCCACCGGTTTCCTGACCTTAGACTTCCTCTCCGGTCTAGCATTCCAGACGACGGAAGGTCAATAGACATCCAGTTCAGTTGCCGGCTGCGGTGTCCTGGATGATCCGAGCCAGGGCCTTAACCCAGACATTGGCCTCATTTAGACAGGGAATGAAGCGCAGTTCTTCACCGCCATGGGCCTTGAATGAATCGGCTGCACAAACCTCAATTTCCGCGATTGTTTCGATGCAATCGGCGACAAAGGATGGGCAAAACACGGCGATTCGACGGACTCCGGACTCGGCCAGTTGTTCAAGGCGTGGCTCGGTATAGGGCTCGGTCCATTGTGTGCGTCCGATCCGCGACTGAAAGGCCACTTCATAGGGGTATTGACCGGGCTCTCGTTGCCGCTCGGAATCGGCTTCAACCAGATTCATGGATTGGGCGAGGGCCCTGGCGGTGGCATAACATTGGGCCCGGTAACAGGAGCGATTGGCATCTACGATGGTATCACAGCAGCTATCCGATCGACCGCAATGGGAACCAGTGGCATCAGTAGCCATGCATTGGCTCATGGGCAGGCCATGGAAACTCATCATGACCAGTTCCGGGTCAAAGTCGACAATCGCTTCATAACTGATGTCTGTGACGGCATTAATGAAGTTCGGATGATCGTAGAAGGGTGGGACCAGACGAATATTCGATTCTCCGAAGACCGGGGCCATGATCTCGTGAGCTACGTCGGCGCTGGATTCCCATGTTGCTTTGGCGAAATGGGGGAAGAGCGGTACGGCGATGATCTGCTCTACACCGCGCTCCCTCAGCTGGGTGCAGGCCGTCTCCAGGGACGGCGTCTGGTAGCGCATGGCGAGGGCGACTGGAGCACCAAGGACCTGTTCGAGACGTTCGGTGAGATTCCTGCCATGGACTAGAAGGGGTGATCCCTCCTCGGTCCAGATGGATTGATAGGCTTTCGTTGATTTGCCCGTCCGAAACGGCAAAATCACAAAGTGAACCAGGAAAAAGCGTGCGATAGGGTTGATGTCGATGACGTAGGGGTCCGACAAGAACTCGCGTAGATATCGTCGTACGGCTGATTTTGTCGGTTCCTCGGGTGTACCAACGTTCATCAATACCACACCGGTCTTCGGCGCTAGCGACGGACCAGTACTGGAAATGGGGTCAGACAGATTCTCTGGTGTAACCATAGACAAAGTGCGCAACCTGACGGTTTTGTGAGGGGGCAAACGGGAACCAAATGAGGAGGGCTCTCCTATCGCAGATGTAGGGGCTACGTAAAGGTGTTACTTGCGGCATACCAGGCGAACGAGTATTTCCGTATAGTTAGTTTTTCTGTCAACGGGAACTCGGTGCCGGTCCGTTCCGGTGCTATTTGGCCGAGAGTTGCTCTTCGAATGCTCCGTTCATGCCCCATAATTGCATCGTTTGCCATCTGCATACTGGTCGGCATGCTGCATCCCGGCCTGGCCGGTCCCGCGATCGCGCAGACGGAAGAGGCGGAACTCGAGCTTCGCCTGGAAGTACCTCCGAAGCTAAAACAGAAGGAGGAGGCCCAACTTCCGGCTGGAACCGTCTTCCCGGCCGACGAGGTCTCGGTAATCCTGACCATTGAGGTCAATGAGGAAGGCGCTGTTACGAATGTGGTTGTAGTCGAGGGGCCAGGAGAGCCCTTCCACGCGGCAGCACTTGCGGCCGTGAAACAATATGCCTTTGAGCCCGGACGACTCAATACCGGGGATCCGGTCGCCGTAACCATTAAATATCGCCTGCGCTTTACCAGGCCACCGCTGCCACCGTGTCGTTTACGAGGGATTCTGCGCGAACGAGGAACTCGAAAACCCCTGGCCGATCTTCCGGTGGTGGTTCGTTCGGGGCCCGACGATCGCGTCTCCACGGTTACGGACGCCAAAGGCCGGTTTGAGGTGGAGATCAAGGCTGGCACCTTGAAGGTGATTTCGATTCCGCCGGATCATCAACGATTGGATGTGGAGGTCCAGATATGGCCCGGAGAGGAAGTCGAAGAGGTCTACTATCTACTTCGACGTCCACGGGCCAATGTGACCGTCGTACAAGGTGTACGCATTCGTCGTGAGGTTACCAAGCGGGTTATACCCAAAGACATATTGGTGCAGATGGCCGGTACGGCCGGCGACACCATACGGGCGATAGAGAACCTGCCCGGGGTATCGCGTCGTCCGTTCGGCGGGGGAGGGCAGCTCATTCTTCGTGGCGCAAACCCCGGCGACAGCAAAGTCCTTCTTGAGGGAATGGAGATACCGCTCATCTACCATTTTGGAGGACTTCGAAGTTCCTTTAATAGCGCCTTTCTCGAGGCCCTGGAATTTGTGCCGGGAAACTTTTCCGCTGAATTCGGACGAGCTATCGGTGGAATTGTGAATGTAAAGGTCCGTGATCCCGCCGACGATATGTTTCGCGGTGAATTGGATATAAACATCTACGACGCTGGCTTTGTTGCGGAGGGGCCGGTGGATTCAAAGTGGAGCATGGGCGGGGCTTTTCATCGGTCCTATATCGATACGATTCTTCCCGCGTTCATCCCTGATGATGCCCCTCTCACATTTGAAAGTGCGCCACGGTATTACGATTACCAATTCAACGCAGTGCGGAAAGGCAAGAACAACGAGCGCTTTCGTACCCTTTTCTATGGCTCCATGGACAAGCTGGTAATTCTATTTCCCCAGGCCGTGGGGGATTCGGCAATCAAGGGAGAGCTCTCCACCCGCACCATGTTCCATTTTCTGCAGTTCGACTACCGCAAGAAATATTGGGATCGGCTTGAGCATAATACCCGGTTCCGAATGGGGATGACCGAAATCAACTTTCGGTTTGGTGTGGAGTTCTTCTTCAATCTGAACGTAAAGAGCCTGGCCCTACGCGATACGCTTTCCTACCGGATTCATCCGAAACTGTTGCTGCGTACTGGTCTCGATGTGCAGAACCTGTATGTGGAAATTGCTCTACAGGCGCCCTATCGGCCGACCGAAGGAGAAGACCGGGTTTCCGTAGCGATCCAGGAGGTGAATTCTACGCTCGAAACGTTGAATTATCTCAACTTTGGTTCGTATCTGGAGTTGCTGTATACGCCGATTGAAGCACTGGAACTTCTTCCGAGCCTACGGTTGGATTACTACCAGGCCATTGAGCGCTGGACGGTTGATCCTCGGTTTATTACTCGTTGGACAGCCACGCCGGGGACCGTCTTGAAAGGTGGTTTTGGTTATTACCAACAACAACCGCAATACGATCGGTCCGACCCATCATTGGGAAATCCGAATCTACTGGCGACACGAAGTCTGCAGAGTACGCTCGGATTCGAGCAGGAGATCACCCCCGGGGTAACTCTTGATCTTGCGGGATTCCACAAGACGATTGATCGAGGCGTTGTTCGAAATGCGGATTTTGGAACGGACACGGCTCTCGTACCATATGTGAACGATGGCACGGGTCGAATCTATGGTGCCGAGGTACTATTGAAAGCGGCCATAGGTGAGCGTTTTTATGGTTGGCTGGCATATACCTACCAACGGTCGTTCCGCACCGACCATCCGGGAGAGAATGAACGTCGATTTGATTTCGATCAGCCGCATATACTTACGGTGCTCGGCACCTACACTCTGGGGCGAGGCTGGCAGGTCAGTCTTCGTTTCCGTTATATTTCGGGGAACCCATTCACACCGATTGTGGGGCATATTCTTGATTCCAACTCGGGTGAATATATACCGATCTTTGGAGGTAATAACGTGGGTCGACTGGGAGAGTTTCAGCAACTTGATGCGCGCATAGACAAGACCTGGACCTACCCCAACTGGAAATTGAATCTATATCTGGATGTCCAGAACGTATTCATGCACGGTAATCCCGAAGCGATGAATTACAACTATGATTTTACGCAATCGACCTATACGACGGGGATACCCATCCTGCCGATTCTGGGGTTGAAGGGGTCATGGTAATGATGGGTCGAATACTGGTCGGTTTTCTTCTGCTTACGGGCCTGTGGAGTTGTGGTGAGGAATTTGAGCCTGCTTCGTTGCTCACCAATACGCGAATTCTTGCGGTCGTGGCCGATCCTCCGGAGGTCGGGCTTGGTGAGAGCGTATCGTTACGGGCGTATACCTATGTTCCGCCCGATCTGACCATAGTCTCGGAGAAGTGGTCGTTCTGTCCCATACACCTCAGCTCCTACTCCAACCCGGCTTTCTCCTGTTTTTCTGATCTCCCTGAATGTAACCCGGAGCTGGAAGCAAATGAGGACGGGGTGGTTGTGGCCAATCCTCTGACGTTGGCTCTGGCCTGTTTCGAGGCTTTGGGAGCCGAAGGATTAGAACCTGGTACGGAGCCAGGGGATCCTAAAACGGAGGAAGAGGAAGAGGAGGAGAAGCCCGAGACGATTGAGGTTCTGTTCCGATACCAGATTGAGGACTCCAGTGGTTTTACTCGGGACGCAGTGATGCGGGTTGAACAGCATTTCGAACCGGAAATCACCAATCCCAATGGCAATCCGGTCATAATGGACGTACGAGTCGATGGTACCAGCGTGTCCGAGGGGGATGTCCTGGAGCTGCTTGCGGAGAAGGAAACGGTTGCGATCGAGGTAGATCTGGATGAAGAGAGTCGAGACTTCTATGTTACGGCCAGTGGCGAGGAATATAAGGAAGATTTCGACTTGAGCTGGTTCTCCACCGCGGGCCGTTTTGACGAGGATAAAGCCGTGGGTGTGGAGGCGACTGTCACCTTCCGGGCGGCACCTCTCGAGCTTGACGACACCGAAGCCCTTATCTGGGTGGTGGCTCGTGACGGACAAGGTGGCCAAACGATCTTTGGCCCCATCACGATTCCGTTGGCGCCGGCCGCGGAATAGGAATCGGGCTCGAGCGGCGGTCAGTTTGCATCGAGGCAGATAACGTAGGCCGTTATGTAGTAGATACAACACGGATACCCGCAGTGCCACGCAGACCCCGACGGCCAGGATGAGTGTTCGAAGTGTGAGGAACTGTAACAGCCGCCGCCAAGGGCGAGATCGCCCGAATCGCAGGAGACGGTAAAGACGGAGCCCCAGCCAGAATTGAATTCCTGCGAACGTTGGTAGATTCGCCCCGGGAGGGTACTATTTGTCAGAGGAGAGGAGCCGCCGATTGTTGAGCCTCCCGCAAGAGCGATGGGACTATTGGTGATGTAGTTTTCAACCTGTGACTCCGAGAGCTGGCTGTTGTCATCAGTATTATCGGCGAATCCAGCTGGAATGCCGGTTATGTCGGTCCACCCGAGTGCTGTGGTGTGCGTTCCGGTGGATATAGTCAGACCGTTGAGAGTCGTATCGGACGCCAGATTGATGGGGGCGTTGGTGATAAAGTCTTCTACTGCGGTCTCGCTCAGGTGGGTGTCCGTGTCTGTATCTGTGTCTACATCGTCCTGACAGGCCCATGCCGTACCATTCCATTTGGCGATCTGGTTGATGGTGCAGCTGAGGCTGGCCAGGGTGTCGGTGTCGTCGTCGCCGTCGGCGAGCTCGGCCGGCACATTTTGTAGATCGGCCCAATCGCCGGTTTGGGCGAGGGCCGCGAGAGTGGCATCCATGGCGTAGCCGTTATTGGCTACATAGGCGTCTACTGCGGTCTCGCTGAGGTGGGTGTCCGTGTCTGTGTCTACATCGTCCTGACAGGCCCATACCGTACCGTTCCATTTGGCGATCTGGTCGATGGCGCATGTCAGGCTGGCCAGGGTGTCGGTGTCGTCGTCGCCGTCGGCGAGCTCGGCCGGCACATTTTGTAGATCGGCCCAGTCTCCGGTTTTGGCGAGGGCCGCGAGGCTGGCATCCATGGCGTAGCCGTTATTGGCTACGAAGGCGTCTACTTCGGTCTCGCTGAGGTGGGTGTCGGTGTCCGTGTCTGTGTCCACATCGTCCTGGCAGGCCCATGCGGTACCAGTCCATTTGGCGATCTGATCGATGGCGCAGATCAGGCTGGTCAGGGTGTCGTTATCCCCCGCTACATAACCGAGGGAGTCGAGCAGCTCCTGAAGTTCGGTTTCGGTCACGAGCCCCGTATCTCCTGTCTGCACGAAGCTCTCCACCGGAAGCCCACCAAGGCTCACGGCGTTCTCCGACTCGATGGCGTGATCGGCGACGCCGGCCCGCAGGGCGTAGGGTACGGAGATCACACTTTGGCGTGGCGTCAGTGGGGCTTGTCCGTTGATGGCGATCTCCAACCAGCGGTCGCCTATGAGCATCTCGGCGTCCAGGTTTTCGTAGATCCCCAATTCCACCCGGAAGATCCCGTTGGCTACGTCCTGCCCGGGGTGGGTTTCGGTCCAGAGTAACTCCCCTCCGACTACGGCGTCATATAGAGAGAATTGAAAGGTATATGGATTCGAACAGTCCTGGCAGTCGATGGGGGTTCCGACGGCGTCGGTGAGATAGCCCTGGTACTCCATACGAGTGGGTACCGAACCGAAGGCAAGGGAAGTTATTATCACTACGAAAAGGCATCCCAGGCCCAGACTTTTCATGCCAACCTCTAATTGCGAGTGACTATTCTACGTCTTTTGTGGTCGCGGTCGACTCCACAAAAGATTGTATCAATTACAGATATAACAAGTGCGTCTAAAGTTTGTGGAAAGACCGGCACTGACCTGCTCCATTTGTACATCGGTCCAGCCCACAGGACACGGTTTTGGTACTGCCGAGGTTACGCTTTCCATGAGCATGCTGGTGCAGACCAGCTCGGTCCAACATGTGCGTCTAAAGTTAGTAGAACTACCGGCATTAACCTGCTCCATTTGCGCTTCTTGCCAACCGATCGGGCATAGGGCCGGTGCTGCCGAGGTTACGGTCTCGATGAACATTGTCGAGGCCGGTGGGCCGCCGCTTTCGTCCGTCTGACACCCCCACTCTTCAAGGGCAGTATTGTATTTGGCGATCTGGTTGTTGGCACAACCGAGCTCAGCGAGAGTATCGTCGTCGCCATCGAGGAGTTCGGCGGGTACACTGACCAGGTCGTTATAGGAGCCCGATGTGGCTACACTAGCCAGATCAAGAGTACGAGCGTAGCCGTTGTCATCCACGAAGTCATCGACCTGGGTTTCGGTTAATTGGGTGTCATCATCGTCCTGGCAACCCCAGATGTTGAGACCACCATTGTACTTGGCGATCTCTCCATCGACGCAAAGTAGATCGCCGACCACGTCGTCGTCGCCATTGGCCAATCCAGCAGGCGTACCCAACAGATCAGAGAATTTTCCGGTCTCGGCCACGGCGGCCAGACTGGCGGTGAGGGCATAGCCGTTATCGTCGGCGTAGGCGTCGACCTGGGCCTCGGAGAGTTGGGTGTCGGTGTCGATGTCGGCTACGCACTCCCAGGCGTTGTTAGCGGCGTCGCGCTTGAGGATCTCGCTGGCACCACAGCCGGAGGTGGAAAGCCGGAGGGTGTTTCCGTTGAGGGCCAAGCCGGCCCCGGCGGCCCGTTGGGTGTCCGTGTCCACATCGACCTTACATTCCCAGCTAGCCAGTGCACCATTGTATTTGGCGATTTCATCGTTGGCACAGCTCAGGTCGGCGAGAGCATCGCTATCACCATCGGCCAGTCCAGCGGGTATGCCGACAAGATCGGTGAATACTCCGGTGTCGGCCACGGTGGCGAGATCGGCGGCGACAGCATAGCCGTTATCGTCGGCGTAGGCGTCGACCTGGGCCTCGGAGAGTTGGGTGTCGGTGTCGATGTCGGCTACGCACTCCCAGGTGTCGTTAGCGGCGTTGCGCTTGAGGACCTCGTTGGCGACACAGCCGGTGTCAGAAAGCAGGAGGGTGTTTCCGCTGAGGGCCAAGCCGGCCCCGGCGGCCCGTTGTGTGTTGGTGTCCACATCGACCTTACATTCCCAGCTAGCCAGTCCACTATTGTATTTGGCGATTTCATCGTCAGCGCAGGTCATGTCGCCGAGAGCATCTCCGTCTCCATCGGCCAGGCCAGCGGGTATGCCGAGGAGATCGGTGAATTGCCCGGTATCGGCCACGGTGGAGAGATCGGCCGAAAGGGCATAGCCGTTATCGTCGGCGAAGGCGTCGACCTGGGTCTCGGAGAGTTGCGTGTTTACGTCGGCCTGGCAGCCCCATGCCGTCCCATTCCATTTGGCGATTTGATCCGCAGCACAACTCAGGTCGCCGAGCACATCCCCATCCCCGTCGGCCAGGCCAGCGGGTATGCCGAGGAGATCGGTGAATACGCCAGTGTCGGCCACGGTGGAGAGATCGGCAGCGACGGCATAGCCGTTATCGCCGGCATAGCTGTCGACCTGGGCTTCCGACAGTTGGGTGTTGGTGTCCACATCGATCTTGCATTCCCAGCTAGCCAGTGCAGCGTTGTATTTGGCGATTTCATCACTGGCACAGCTCAGGTCGCCGAGCACATCCCCATCCCCGTCGGCCAGGCCGGCGGGTATGCCGAGGAGATCGGTGAAT
>CAUZEG010000113.1:0-13397 GCA_963578775.1 Myxococcales bacterium | reverse complement strand
CTCGCGGCGTATACGGACGATGGATGTCGATGCCACCTGGATTCTGGTGGAAGAGATCCTCAGAACTCCGGACATCGATCTGCTCTGGTTGTTTATCGCCAGACCGTTGGCGAAGACTCTTATCGATCATGCCATCCGGGAAGATGCGGATCCGGATATTGTTCTTCGAGCGATTATGCTGCTCCACCAACCATCGGACAGTCGAGCGCACGATGATCATCTACATCTGCGGCTCGGCTGTTCCGTCGATGACCGGCTTGCAGGCTGTGTAAATAGTGGCCCTCGTTGGAGCTGGGTCCAGGAGACCCATCGGCAGGTGGAGCGGAGGGTCTTTGGGGAGTTCCTCCGGTCGTTAGTTGAGCCCCGTATGCTGTCTCATGCCTTGGAGTTGGCGATCCGAAGCAGCTCGGTTCCACTGGCTCCCTGGTTGATGGTCGGTATGCTGGCCCAAGACTCCTCCATACGTCATGCCTACGCCGAGGCTCTGGCCCAGTTGGCGCCCGGTCAATTTCTTGAATGGGCGTCTCTTGCCGAGTCGGTCGAGAACGAGTTCCTTGCGCTTGAACTCTCGGCCATCCAAGAGGCTCCAGGACCATTGGCCGGAGAACGGGCCCTGCATTATCTGCTCGTGGGTGGAGATAATTGTCCGAACGGCGACCGGGCGCTGACCCTGAATCTTCTCGATATTTTGATCCGGGATCCGATCGATGCCGCCGCAGACGGGGTTGCGGTCTGTGCCAGGGCGTCAGACCGTATAGTGCGGCGCAAGGCATTCACGACCCTGGCGCGAATCGCAGGGACATCCGTTCCGCGACGTCCCAGAAAAAACGATGTCGCGCGATTGTTAGCCCTGATCAACGAATATCCGGGAGATCGACTGCAGCGACTCACATTGTCCTATCTGCCCAGGAATCGATCGTTTACAGCCTGGCAGGCGGTGGCCAGACTCCACCGACGGGTTTTTGCCAACAGCGTGGACGCCATGAATATTCGAGAACTTCTCGAAGGTCTGGTCGGGTGGCGCCGCCGTACCAATCTGGTCAGTCCTTCCCGCCGCCGTCGGATCTGGCTGAATCGGACTCGCTCCGTACGCTCGCGTAAGAGGAAATAGGAATGGCCAAGCGAACTCTGGCCTGGGCCCTTTGTCTGGCGTATTGCATTACGGCATCGCCGCGTTCTCTGCCAGCTCTACCGGCGTGCAATGGTGCTGCTGTGGCTGGCTGGGTCGGTCTTTTATGTGATCTTCTCGGACCGGTATTCAGCCTGTGGTTGGCCGGTGAACTCTATCGACCTCGAATGCGAACATCGGCCATGCGGTTTGTGACCGGGGCCTGGCTGGTACTTGGCATTGCCACAATCTGGATGTTTCCCATCCGCGGGATGGGCACATCTGTCCTTGGTATGACATGTCTGGTCTATGGCGTAGTGCAATCCCAAAGAGTTGGTTACCAGGCATTGATCACGGGAGCAGGGCTTTGCTTGTTGTGGATGGGCTTACCGGTTGGCCGTATCGTTGCAATTCCTCTCGGGTTGGCGTCCTGTCTTCAGATTCTGCGAGGACCGCGTGGTTGGCTTTATCTGCCGGGTGTCGTGGTCCCATTGATCGGGCTGGGCCTTTTGCACCAGCGGATATCGCTGGGGACCTGGGATCTGGCGATCCCCTATCGGATGGACCTGTCCTTTCGCGCTGCGGCTCAGGCGGTTCTTATGGATCCAGTGGTCGTTATGGGCTGCATCGGCTGTACCCGACTTCGGCGGATGGGTTTCCGTTCGATCGCGCGACGGTCTATCGAATTGACCCTTGTTATGGCCGTTATAGTCGCTCTTTTGTTGCCTATTCCCGGGCGCACCCTCGGACTTTTGTTGCTTATGGTTCCTCTTGGTCTGGGGTTGGCGGTGTTGATGGACACCACTGCGCAGTGGCAGAGCATGGTGATTGCCATTTGCTGTAGTTCGGTCCTGGCTGGCTTTCACGCTACGAGATTAGAGTCGTTTGATTGGGGGCTTCGGCAGTTCTGGTGGCAACCGAAGGTGACCGTTGGCTGGTTGGAAATATTGCCATGTCTGGTCGTCTTCGTTGTTCTTGGCCTCTTGCTTTTCCGAACTGTGCTCCGGGTGCATGGAAAGGGTTCGCGAGCCGTCCAGATTATGGTTACGGTAGCTACCATCGTTTCGGGCGTATTGGCGGCACGGTGGGCGGTCTACCTATGAGGGGACAGGGGTTTGGATATGCCGGTGATGCAGAGGCGTGACAAGAACCCTGGTCCAGTCTAGGGTTGGGGTCTTCTTTATTCACGTAATGGGTCGATTGGACCGGAAAACCGACATGGTTGCTGACGAACATTCAGGCGAAGGGAACGTTGTAGCGGGTACCAGTCTCGTTAAAGATGCTTATCGACGTCTGCGTCGCAATCGAATGGCAATGGCCGGCATGGTTATCGTGATATTTATGACCGTGGTCGGCTACTCGGCTCCGCTCATCTCCCGATACATTACGCACTTCAGCTACGACGAACAACATACCCTCCAGAAGTTCGCGGGCCCTGGATCGATGGATATCTCTCACGATTTCCCGACCTTTGACGGGGATAAACGGTCTTTCGATTTTTTTGATGTGGACCAGAGCGGATTCCTCGAATGTTTCTGGCAATGTGTGGAAGTCGATCCTGAAGATCCATCGGGTTATATCTATGTGGATTGTGGTGACCGGGATCCGGCCGCCGAACAAGGCCAGAAACGAGGCGAGTGTCGGTCCGATGGGGGCTGTGACGATGGTTTTTTCTGTCATGAAGGTTTATGTCTACCGCCCGTGGTGCAGCGTTGTCCGGAGCTGGACAGAGTGGTGGGTAAGACCGCAGCCGTACGGTTTTTCCATGTCGATCTGATACAGACATTCGACACGGTTTCGGGGCTTGAGGATCCCAGGAACAGTTCTTGTGCAAACGCTTGCGGCGATGGGCGGGTTTCACGGCTTGAGTTTCCAACCGATGATCATCCGGCGGTCCAGAAATACCGGACCTATGGTTTGTCCACGGTGGGCTTGTTCGAGAAACTCGATATGAACAAGGACGGCTTCATCGAACGGTCTGATATCGTTCGATCGACCCGTTATATGCGACATAATAAGGACCTGTTGATGCGACGATACGATAAGCATCCTCGGGACAACCGTCTATCTCGCGACGAATATCCGGGTGCTCCTGAGCTGCACACATTTCTATTGGGTACTGATTCCTACGGTCGAGATGTTCTGACTCGACTGATCTATGGTGCTCGCATCTCCATCACCATTGGGCTGCTGGCAACCCTGGTGTCCCTGCTTATTGGGGTCACCTGGGGAGCTATCGCCGGCTATAGTGGCGGCCGGGTTGATCTGGTTATGATGGCGATCGTTGATGTGCTCTACGGCTTGCCTTTTATGTTTATCGTGATTCTACTTATCGTGATCGCAGGTCGAAGTACCTTCAATCTCTTCATTGCCCTGGGGGCTGTGCAGTGGTTGACCATGAGTCGGGTGGTGCGCGGACAGGTCTTGTCCATCAAAGAGCGTGACTATATCGAGGCGGCCCGGGCCGTCGGGGTAGGGAGGACATCTCTGATTGTGCGCCATATCCTACCGAATGTGTTGGGTCCGGTGGTCATATACAGTACCCTGATGGTTCCGGCGGTGATCCTGGAAGAGGCATTTTTGTCATTTCTCGGGTTGGGTGTGCCTGCACCACTCCCCTCCTGGGGGACAATGATCTCCGAAGGAACGCAATATTTCGGTGGGAATACGGACTTCTATTGGGTAATCCTCTTTCCGGGGCTGATGCTCAGCATGACCCTGTTCTCCTTGAATTTCCTGGGCGATGGTGTACGTGATGCCCTGGATCCCCAGGCATCGAAGAGCTAAAAAAGGACGAACTCTGATATGACTGATTCACCGACACCAGCCAGTGCCACGGACGACGGCGTTCTACTCCGCGTGGTCGACCTGGTGACGGAATTCCACACGGACGATGGTGTCGTGCGCGCAGTCGATCAGATCAGTTTTGATGTCTCGTCTGGTGAGACTCTGGGACTTGTCGGGGAGTCGGGCTCGGGCAAGAGCGTAACGAATTTGACCATAATGGGGCTTTTGCCGGGCACCGCGAAGGTGCCTCAGGGCTCGGTGATATATAAAGGCCGTGAACTCCTGGCCTGCTCGGAGAAGGAGCTTCGTGCCATTCGCGGTCGCGAAATCGCCATGATCTTCCAGGATCCAATGACGAGTTTGAACCCATTCTTGCGGGTTTGCCGTCAACTCACAGAGGTTTTGGAGGTTCATCTTGGGATGTCTGTGGCCGACGCGAGAGCGGCTTCAATTACGATGTTGGAAAAGGTTGGAATTCCAGATCCCGCGCACCGAATCGATAGTTACCCTCATGAACTGAGTGGGGGTATGCGCCAAAGAGTGATGATCGCCATGGCGTTGCTTTGTGATCCCAGCATTTTGATCGCCGATGAACCGACCACGGCCCTGGATGTGACGATTCAAGCACAGATTCTCGATCTGATGCGCGAGCTCGTGGGTGCAATGGACACGGCCATGATTCTGGTCAGCCATGACCTGGGTGTGGTCGCTGGTATGGCGGATCGGGTGGTTGTGATGTACGCCGGAAAGATGATGGAAGAAGGGCCAACCGAACGTATTTTTGAACGCCCCAGTCATCCCTATACACTCGGCTTGCTACGTAGTATTCCGCGCTTGGATGACACGCCCCAGGAACGTCTACACTCCATCGAAGGTCTGCCGCCGGATCCGGCCAATCTACCTCCGGGTTGTCCATTTGCCCCAAGATGTCCATTTCGCATGGACGTTTGCCTGGAGGAATTTCCCGTACCCCGCGAGGTGGAACCGGGGCATCGGATCCGATGCCATGCGGACGTTGGGCCGGATGATGCCGAGGCGTTTTGGACTCCTGCGGAAGAATCCCACGGTATGGGAACGGGGGGGATGTCATGACGGAGAAATCCCCCAGTCCAGCATCACAATCTCCCCTGCTTACGGTTCGCGGGCTGAAGGTGCACTTTCCGGTATGGAAAGGGATGATTTTTCGTCGCAAGGTCGGGGCGGTAAAAGCCGTGGACGGTATCGATCTGGATATCAACTCTGGGGAAACTCTGGGAATCGTAGGTGAGTCCGGCTGCGGCAAGTCCACGACTGGTCGTGCTTTGATTCAACTGATTCGTCCTACCGAAGGTACGGTCCGATATAAGGACCAGGAACTCACGAAGCTGACGGAGAGGCAACTGCGACCTTTACGCCGGGACCTGCAGATGGTGTTCCAGGATCCATATGCCTCTCTCAATCCGAGGATGACGGTTGGTTCCATTATCTCGGAGCCCATCAAGGTGCATGGCATTCTCACGGGTCGGCAGGAAGTTCAGGACCGTGTCGAATGGCTTATGGAAGTGGTCGGATTGAGTACACGCTATATTCGGCGCTACCCCCATGAGTTCAGTGGTGGACAACGGCAACGTATTGGCATCGCCCGAGCTCTTGCTCTGGAGCCGCGCTTTATTGTGGCCGATGAGCCGGTGAGTTCTCTGGATGTAAGTGTCCAGGCGCAGGTATTGAACTTGTTGATGGAGCTACAGGAGCGATTCAAACTCACCTATTTGTTTGTGGCTCATAATCTGGCCGTAGTGCGACATATCAGTGATCGCGTAGCCGTGATGTATCTGGGCAGGATCGTTGAGATCGCTCCACGAGATCTTGTCTTTGGGCAACCGGGCCATCCCTATACAATTGCGTTATTGTCTGCGGTTCCTGAACCCAATCCCAAGAAAGGTGCAAACCAGCGCCGGGTCGTTCTACAGGGAGATGTGCCGTCTCCCTTGAACCCACCCTCGGGTTGCGCCTTTCATCCCCGTTGTCCCTTTGCCACGGACGAATGCCGAAGCCTGGTGCCCCATCTTCGCGAATTGGAGAAAGGGCATATGGTCTCTTGTCATCACGCCGAAGAGGTGCAGCACGGGGGCATTTCGGGTGTTCTCGAGCGTGTGTCCGATCGCTGCTGAAGAGGATATTACGGACTCCAGCGCCGGTAGTCGTGTACCCGTTCGGGGAAGGTCGAAAGTGGTACAGTAACTACCTTGTCGCCGATCTCCACGGCAAAGGCCCGTCGAATGGATCCAGACTGGAAGTCCATGACAACGAGCGCCGGTGGAATACAGCTCTTGTCGGGCAGTGGATCACAGGCTCCGCTCACGTATCCGGCATTCACGGCCTTGAGGGCCCCGTAGCTTGCGAAGTACGTTGTACGATCGGCGGCCGATACGAGCATCTGGACGCCATATCGTGCCAGGGCTTCGTAGAATCGATAGGCCTGATCAAGCCGAGGCCCGTTCTGTTTACAAAAGGACGCGAGCGGGAAATGCGACATTACAATTCCAAAATCCCGGCTCCGAATCTTCGAAAGGACCCCTTTGAGCCATTCCAGTTCATTATCAATCGAATCGGGCTGTGATTGGATCGACGCCAATATAAGACGTTGTTTCTTCAACGCGTAATGGAACGGGAATTCGGAGTTCTCCATGAACTCGACATCCGGTTTGAATGTATTCCAGAATTTGAACGTTTCGGATTTCTGCTCCGGTCCCACTTCGGCTGGTGCCAGCAAGGGAAGAATCAGAGTTTCGTTCTTTTGTAAGGGCGTAAGCAGTTTTGTAGCCAGAAAGGAACGGGCGCTGGCGTCGATTTTACTACCGGCCGTCTGACGTATGGCGATGATGAAAACATTGGGGGCCAGCCCCGGTACAACTCGTGCCAGCGTCTCGACGTCTGCGCGGCTGGACACATGGTTGGCGAATACAAGGCGTATTCCACCATAGCCGGAGATGGGATCGGGCGGTGCAATCGCGTTTTCGAATTGGGATTTGTACTCTGGGCCAATGCGATCAAGTGGGAGTTCTTTTTTGGCCTTCAGAATCTGGCCGTTGTTGAGATGTACCCGCACCGACACGGAGTGATCTCGCAGACCACCCTCGAATGTATGGGTAATCTTGGGACCTTCCTTGACGGAGGTTTTGTCACTGAAGGTCCATTCAATACGCTCGGCTTCGGTGCCAGCAGGAGTCCCGGTCAAACGGATTGCAACGGTGGTCGAACGATAGACGCGAAGACGCTTTGGGACCACGGAGAAGGTAAGGCCGGTATTGGGTTGGGACGCCTCATGGACGGTAGCATCTGGTTGGGAGGTGTCTGGCGCTTTGGGACGAGCAGTTTTCGTGCTCTTCCCCTTACAACCGATGGTCGCCAGCATCAGGGTGCATATGGTCAGTAGACGGATGTGCATATTCGCATAATAACGAACGATCGTGACCTTGCAATGTTGTTGGTTGCAGCCCGGAATCTATGTCCTCGAAATCGGCCGTAGATTTCGGGGGTTGTGGCGTAGGAAACGCTTGGTTTACCTATGGTATCAATCAAATAACAGCGCGTTTGTTGAGGGTTTCATCCGGTAATAGTAAACTAAGAGGATAGGGGGAGAATTCACGTTTGTATTAGGGGATTTCTGTGTCCATTGATTGGATCCAGATTATTGGAGACCACCGCTGTAACCAGAAGTGTTTTGGCTGTTTTGCTTTGTCCGAATCGGGACCAAGCCTTCAAACATCCGACATCCTTCAAGCCATGCAAGACGGCTTCACAGATGGAGCCTTCGGTTTCTGGTTCTCGGGTGGTGAGCCGATGGTCCGAAAGGATTTTTTCGATATCCTTGATGGAGCCCGTGGTCTGGGATTTGAACGTATACGTGTTCAGACCAACGGGATGTGGTTGGCCGATGAGGGCGTAGCACGCAGACTGCAGGCTGCGGGGGTCACTGATATCACCCTCGCACTTCGAGCACCCAACGCCACTATGAACGATAAGATCAACGGTGTTTCAGGGAGTTACGAAAAACTGGAACAGGCGACCCAGAATCTATCGGCGTTGGGATTGAATGTGGAAGGAGAGATTCTGGTGTACCGGCAGAACGTTGAACATCTGGAGGAGATAATCCGCCATTTCCACGGTCTGGGTATTCAGCGCTTTACCCTGTCGATTCTCTCCGTTGCTGAAATGGACGACGAAAAGGCCGCCAGCGTTGGTAAGAACATCCCACGAATGTCAGCTGTGGGAGATGCAATCGATACGATCATCAAGGCCGGTATCTCCCGGGACAAGCAGTTCATTCAGGCACCGCATCTACCCCCATGTGTGGTCAAACCAGAGCATAACTGGGTATTGACGCGCGGGGCATCGCTACGCATGCGTATCGTTGAGCCCGATGGGAAAATCCGTCGCTATGATCAACTTCCCCTCCATGGCGGCGGTTTTCTTAGCTGGTGTGAGGGGTGTTCGAGCAAACAGATCTGTGATGGGGTTCGACCAGACTATGTTCGTGCACATGGGTACTCCGAATTCAAAGCTATGAAAGAACGCGAGATGCGGGTGATTCCGATGCGAAAATAATCGGGAGTTGCCGGGGCCCGGTGCTTTGTGGTCAGTTGCATCCGTCCGGTACCGTCGGTTGATCCCATGATGGTTGATGCTCAGGAACTCCAACGCCGCATCCAGGTGTACGAAGCGCTGTACACCCGGTGCGCGATCTGCCCGGAAAACTGCCTTGTAGATCGCGCCTCGGGAGAATTGGGGAGATGTCGACTGGGCGTCGAGGGACGAGTGTATAAGGAGTTCGTCCATTTTGGGGAAGAGCCCGAAAACACGCCAACTCACGCGATCTATCTGGCAGGCTGTAATTTTCGATGCACCTATTGTTCCGATCTCCCGTGGGTGGAAACCCCGGAATCGGTCGAAGTGACGGATCCCGACTGGTTGGCAGAGCGGATCCAGCTTCGCGTGAGCCAAGGTGCGCAAAGCGTAACATTTGTGGGTGGAACGCCGGATGTTCAGCCCCTATTTGTGTTGCAGTCCCTGCTTCAGGCTCAGGTTTCCGTGCCGGTGGTCTGGAATAGCAATCTCTGGTTAAGTCGACAGAGTCTGGAGTTGTTGGACGGAGTCGTTGACGTTTTTGTACCGGATTTCAAATACGGCCCAGGGAACTGCGACCAGAAACTGTCGGGTACTTCGAATACCTTTCGGCATCTGAGCGACTGTCTGGGAGATCTGAAGGCCAGGGATGCCCGTGTGATTGTACGCCACCTTTTATTACCGGGACATACGAGTTGTTGCACGCGACCGGTTCTAGACCAATTGAGTCGGATCTGGCCCGCTGTTCGGCTCAATCTTATGACAGCCTATCGTCCGTTTGCTCTGGTGGGGCAAGACGGTCCGATGGGAGCTCCCGCCACGCGAAAGCAGACCGAACCTGTTCTGGCTGCATTGCTCGCGGAGTTTGGAGATCGGTTGGCGATCACCGTGGACGGCAAGCCGTGGAACCCGGAGAGCACCTCATGACTGTGGCTCAAGATCGAGAGGCAAGGTCCGGCTACGAACGTGATGATGGTTTTGGGATCTACGTGCATTTTCCGTTCTGTGTGTCCCGTTGTACCTATTGCGATTTTGTAGTCACAACGCCTCCCGACATTCCCGATAATGCCTATACGACCGCTCTGATTGACGAGCTTATGTCCCGGGCCGATCACTTTGCAGATCGCCAATTAGTCAGCCTGTATCTCGGAGGAGGGACGCCGAGTCTCTGGTCGCCAGATGAGCTGACACGCTTTGTTAAAGCGGTACGGCAGATAGTTTCGACCGATGCTCTTGAGGAAGTCACCCTGGAAGCCAATCCGGGAGATTTGAGTCCGGATCATTTGAATGCTCTGGTGGATGCGGGGATCAATCGACTCTCCATCGGGGTGCAGACCCTGAATGACGAGCGATTACGCGATCTGTCGCGCCGCCATACCACGGACGACGCCCTCCGGAGCGTGACCATGGCTGTTGAACATCCGGGACTGAAGAGTGTGTCGGCCGATTTGATATACGGTTTATCCGGATCCACCGTGGAATCTGTGTCCGCGGATCTGGAGACATTGCTGCAGCTCCAGGTTCCTCATCTGTCTATTTATGCGCTGATGTTGGAACCCAATACGCCGATGTACCATCAGGTTCACCGCGGTGTGGTCAACCTGCCCCCCGACGACGCGGTCGCCGACCAGGCGGAGGCGATCTATAGCCGGATAGCGGATAGCCCTTTGGAGCTTTACGAGATCAGTAATGCGGCAAAGCCAGGACATTACGCCATCCACAATAGTCTCTACTGGCATATGCGGCCGTACCTGGGTCTGGGGGTCGGTGCCCATGGTCTGGAGCCCCGTCCGGGGGGGCAATTCGTACGGCGTGGAAACGTTCGCAAGGTGGCCGCCTATCTGGAAGCACCGACTCAGCCGGATACGGAAAAGGAGATGAGTGCCGACGATTGGCTCAAGGATGCTCTTCTTGTGCGCCCACGTTGGCTGTCGGGCTTCCAGTTGACTGATTTTGAGGCCTGGGTGCGTCCGATGCAGGTCCAGGCATTGACGACGTGTTGTCACGATCTGGTGGAGAACGGTCTACTCATAAGACATGGAGATCACTACCGGCTCACGCGTCGCGGCTGGCTGCTCTACAACGACGTCGTACTGAAATTCTATGCCGCGATCGATGGGGTGTGAGCCTCCGGCTGTGGAACATTTTTCTGCCATTGACAGGAGCCGGAGAATGTCGTGTTCATGGCTCCATGAAGGAGGCCGTCCAAGTCGATTCTCGGACCACGAACGCGTGCCGGGTGGCTGTGTTGGCGGGCGATTTCGGGACCTATACCTATGCTTTCCCCGATTCGAAGGTGATTGCATCGGAACCGATGGAAGCTGGATCGCGAGTGCTGGTACCCTATGGTCCCCAACGAGTCGTAGGTATCCTGCTGGAGACGGAGGTCTCACCTCCTCCGGATGTATCCCTGAAGGCGGTCCAGGATGTGCTTGATCCCTGGCCGGTGGCGGACGCGCTCTGGTTCCGTTTTATCGAGCAGAGCGCCGCGTATTATCTACACCCCCTGGGCTCGGTCTTAAAGACCGCCTTGCCGGCGCCTCTTGCCCGGCGTGCGATTTCGAAACTCAAACTGAGCCAGGCGGACAGCCCCTTATCAGAGCAGCTGTCCCAGCGATTGGGGCGAACCCTTGGAACCTGGCAGGAGATGGCGGGGGCCCTTGGGCGTAGCCGGCAGGAGTTGGGCGAGTTGGTGCGCGACGGAGTCCTGGAGGTGGCGGATCTTCTACCGCCGAAAGCCCGGCCGAAGACCCACCGAAGATATACGCTTGGCGAGGATGTGGAGGTCCCGGCTCGAGCCCATGTCCAGACGCAGATCGTTGCCTTTGTGCGTGCCCGAGGCCAGGCCACCCATGGGGAACTGACGAGCCGCTTCAAGAACCCCGGTCCGGCTTTACGCCGATTGGTGGAGAAAGGAGCCCTCGTGCGGGAGGATGCGCCTCTTGGTCCCGAGCAGGGGGGAGCACTGGAGAAGGACTGGGCCGATGATTTTCAGCTTACCCCCGAGCAGCAGATGGTCCTCGATACGGTCGGAGACTGTCACGATACCACGCCGGTTCTATTACATGGTGTGACTGGATCCGGGAAAACGGAAGTCTATCTCCAATTGGCAGAGCGGGTCCTGGCGCAGGGGCGAACCGTCTTGTTTCTGGTGCCGGAGATTGGACTAACGCCGGCTCTACTCGGCCGGGTCCGTGCGCGTTTCGGATCGAGCACAGCGGTATTGCATAGTGGTCTGAGCGACGCTGGGCGGATGCACGAATGGTGGCGTATTCGTACCGGGCTTGCCCGCTTCGTTGTCGGGGTGCGTTCGGCCATATTTGCACCCCTGGAAAATCTGGGCCTCGTCATCGTCGACGAAGAACATGATCACGCCTACAAACAGGAGCGAGGCTTTCGTTATAATGCCCGCGATCTGGCATTATTACGCGCCCATATCTCTGGCGCTCTGGCGGTTCTTGGCACGGCGACCCCGAGTTCGGAGACCTTCGAGCGTTCGAAGCATGGGGGGATGCGTCGTCTGCGAATGTCCGAACGAGCGACGGTTGGGATCCTACCGAAGACCGAATTGATTGACCTGCGCTTACAACGGTCGTCCGAGGTGGAAGAGGGCGCCAAGGAAGATAGTTCGGGGCCCGACGATTGTGTGCTGAGTCCGCGTCTGGTCGACGCCATGCGCGAAACGCTGCAGCGTGGTGAACAGACTATTCTACTACTCAACCGCCGTGGTTTTGCGCCGTGGATTGTGTGCGAAGCCTGTGGTGAGACGCTGACCTGTGACCATTGTTCTGTGTCCATGGCGTGGCATAAGAAACTCCGTCGCGCCATGTGTCATATGTGTGGGGCGACGTCACGAGTCGGCGAACGTTGTTCGGACTGCGGGACTCAGGAATCTCTAAAGCTCTTCGGTCATGGAACCCAACGGGTCGTCGAAACCCTGGAAGAGACATTTCCCCTGGCGACCGTGGGTCGCCTGGACCGAGATGTAACCCGTGGTCTCGGTTCTTCGGAGATCATTGCCGAGATGTCCGCACGTCGCATCGATATTCTGGTGGGCACGCAGATGGTTGCCAAGGGGCATGATTTCCCGAATGTGACTCTGGTAGGGGTGATTTTGGCCGATCAGGGGCTTCGCGTTCCCGACTTTCGGGGGGCCGAACGGACCTTTCAACTACTCACCCAGGTCGCCGGCCGCGCCGGTCGTGGGGAGCGTCCAGGTCGGGTCTTGATTCAGACCTACACGCCCGATCATCCAGCCATTCGCTATGCATCGAAGCATGATACCGTGGGTTTTCTGGAGTCGGAGATCCGCTTCCGGGAACGGGCTGGCTATCCGCCGTTTCGTCGGATGGCGCTCATTGAGCTTCGCGGTTCCAACCCGGGAAATGTGGACCGACGCGCCCATAGCTTGCAGCAGGCCATCGTTCGACTGGCACCGCCGAGTGTTGAAATCCTTGGGCCGGCTCCGGCGGGGATCCCCGTGGTGCGGGGGGCGAGTCGTGTGCACCTTGTCTTGAAATCGGCCGATAGAGCCATGTTGCGCCAGGTCCTGCGTGCTTTGATTCACGAGGGCTATCTGGAAGACGCCGCCGGCGTTCGTGCCATCCTGGACGTGGATCCGATGAGCTTTTTATAAGATCTCGATATGTCTTGTTGTCGCGATGATCGGTGCGAGGTACCATTACATCGCATAAAGTTTGGTGATTCGGATGCGGAGAAAACGGTGGTTACGAGTGGGACTTCGATGTCTCGTATTCGTGGGTCTGGCCTTTTCGGCTTCTGTAGGGCTGGCCACCGAAGATCCGGCGCCAGCGGCAGCAGCCACGGCCCCCACGAGCCTGCGTGTATCCACCAAAATATTCGAGCCCTTCGTCTTTAAGAAGGACGATGCCTATGC
>CAUZEG010000112.1:0-13580 GCA_963578775.1 Myxococcales bacterium | reverse complement strand
ACAGACCTTGCCGTCACTGGACGGTACGCAGAACCCGCTGGGGCAATCGGAGTTTTCGTCACAGGGCGTGGTAAATCCACTGCTGCCAGTGTCTTCGGGAACATCGGGCGGAGGTGTCGTTTCACTTGTCTCTGTGATGTCAGGCGGAGGCGGTGTTCCAGTGTCTGCGTCAGAGTTGTCGGGCACGTCTTGTTTACCCGAAGTACCGTCACTTCCACAGGCGATAAGACCAAAGGAAACGACCAGAATCGTGGTGAATGTAGCCAGCTTCTTCAACCCTGCCCCCTTCGTGAGCGACCCCTTTTCAATGCAGCCAACCCGCACGGAAAACGAAGTAGGCGATAATCATACCTTTCTTTTTGGCAATGTACAACGTGTCCGATGAGCGGATTAATGACTCAATAATATTTTGTATTTTGGTGGTATCCTTACGAAATGGACAGGGGCTGCATAATAATTGGGCAGAGACTTTGGCGGGGGCGACCCCTGGGGCTTGTATCGGCTGCCTGTTACGCCATTATGGCCGTATTCCTGGCCTGCGGGGGAAATGATCCACAAACAGACCTGGATTCCTTTCCAATTGAGACGGCAGGCTTTGACTCGAATACGAACGATACGGAGACTCTGCTAAGCGATGTGCTGGTCGGCGATGAGGGGGGGCATCCAGACATTCTGCAGGACGTTCTAGGCGATCTGGAAGATTCGAGTGGCCTGGATCTCAGCGGTGGCGAACCTTCCGACTGTGAATATGTGTCCCTGGTCTTTTCGGCCGAGGACTATACGGGCAGTGGTGAAACCACGAATGATCCGCACCAGATTCTGGACATATATCTACCCACCGGTGAGCTGTCCGACGGAGGTAGGCCGGTGGTCGTATTGTTCGCGGGTGGGGGCTTTACCAGCAGTAGTACCGCGCAGGTGAACCCGTGCAATGAACTGAGTCTTGCAGTTCCGGTTCTAGCGCGGCAATGGGCCCTCGTGGTGGTCTCGTATCGGATTTTACCGGACCATCATTGGCCCGAATCGGAGGAGGATGCCCCGCGAGCCATCCAGTGGGTTCGCTACCGTGCTTCCAGCCTGGGGTTGAACCCGGACCGGATCATGGGTTACGGCCAGAGCGCTAGTGCCATCGTGGGCCTTTATGCGGCCCTGGGGCCGGATCAGAAAGATACAGCCCCTTCGGCCTCTCCCTGGGAACAGCAATCAAGCCGTATATTTGCCTTCGCAAATCAGGGTGGGGCGACCGATTGGACGATTGTCGACGCCAGCTTCAACGCCAACCATTTTGTGAGCGGAGCAACCATGGGGAACATCCCTCTGGCAACCCTCGAAGATGCCTCCGCCACCCATTATGGCTTTCGCCCGGATACGGAGCCGTTGAACCAGACCATACCCATACTCTCCATCTATCAAGGTCCGATTGGCAGCGCTCCTCTGGGGGACGAGCCGGGCGAAAAGGTGCAACATAATGCGCTTTTTGGCGAGCGACTGCACGCGAAGCTCCTGACACTCGATCCCTTTCATGCGAGCCATTCCGAATTCTATCACGATCCGAATTCGGGCGATGAGGCAATCCCCCAGGCCGAGAAGATTCAATATATGATGGCGTGGTTTGAGGCGCGGCTGGCGGACAGCGACTGAACTCAACCCTTGAGGTTCACCTGGATACCGCTATCCGTTATGAGCACGGGATAGGAACGCAAGGCGTCTTCGGCCGGGCCTTCTGTTACCGCACCATTGATCGTATAACGTGAGCCGTGGCAGGGGCAGAAGATGTCATCTTTCTTTGGGCTATAGCGGACATGGCAACCCCAGTGGGTGCAGGTGATGTCCATGGCGCCGAAGGTTTCATCCGTGCGGCGAAATACCAGGATGGACGTATCTTTCTGGGTCAGAACAACCTCTCCACCGGTCTGATTGAGCACCGGGTAGGTCGCAAAGGACAAATCGACCTGGTCCTGGTCCACCGGGACCTTGAGATCCGATGTTCGTGTCTTCAGGAATAAGGAGCAACCGCTGCCCACCGCGACAGTGGATAGCCCTACCGTTCGTAGGAAGTCTCGCCGTTTATTGCTCTGTTCGGTCATAGGATCCTCGCGATACTGTCGTAGATGCAGAGAGTATAGCCCCAATGGGATGGGCTGACGATCCTCTTGTGCATCGCCTCCGATTGGGTTAAGCCCCTTGGGACGCAGCGAAGGACTTTCACGGCATGAGTGGAGCCATGAACGAAGCGAAGATTCAACGGTATGGTGCCGAACTGTACGCCGCCTTGCGGGAACGAAGGGCGATTGCTCCCCTGCGTGAGCGCGAGCCCGATATGACCATAGAGGATGCCTACGCGATATCGACGCATCTATTGTCCTTGCGGATGGCCGATGGTGAACGGGTCGTGGGCAAGAAAATCGGGGTCACCAGCCGGGCGGTTCAGAATATGCTCAATGTGCACCAACCGGATTTTGGTTATCTGACCGATCGGATGTTGCATCAAAGTGGAGCAAAGTTGCCTATCAGTACGACGATGATCCAACCGCGTGCAGAAGGGGAGATAGCCTTTCTTCTCCGCCGGGATCTACAAGGCCCAGGGGTCACGAATGCCGAGGTCTTGTCGGCGACCGATGAGGTGTATCCCTGCTTTGAGATCGTGGATTCACGGGTCGAGGACTGGCGTATCAAGATCGAGGATACGGTAGCGGACAACGCTTCGTGCGGACTTTTTGTGCTAGGAGATCGTGGTGTAGATCCCCGTAAGGTCGATCTCGTTACCTGTGGGATGGTAGTCGAAAAGAATGGAGAGATCTTGAGTACGGGCGCCGGAGCGGCGGCTTTGGGATCACCGGTGAACTGCGTGGCCTGGTTGGCGAATACCATGGGCCGTCTAGGTACCGGGTTGAAGGCCGGCGAAATCATTTTGTCGGGCTCTCTGGTACCACTTGAACCCGTGGTGGCTGGAGACTCAATGCATTTGACCATCGGCGGCATCGGCGAAGCGTCCGTGGAATTCGTGTAGAGGAACCGCATGGACAGGATAAATATTGCCATTATTGGTTCCGGGAATATCGGTACCGACCTGTTGATAAAGGCGCTTCGTAGCGAGACGATTCGACCGGTATGGATGGTTGGGATCGATCCACAGTCGGACGGTTTACGGCGGGCCCGTGAACTCGGCGTGAAGACGACCCACGAAGGGGTGGACGGCATGCTTCCCTTTGTGGAAGAGGACGGGATCAAAATTGCCTTTGATGCCACGTCGGCCAAGGTCCATCCGATGAATGCCGAGAAGTTGGAGCCTTGTGGCGTATTGATGGTGGACCTGACGCCAGCCGCCAGAGGAAGCTATTGTGTGCCCCCGGTGAACCTGCATGAGCATGTCGGCACGAAAAGCCGCAATGTAAATCTAGTCAGTTGTGGTGGCCAGGCGACGATACCTATCGTTGGGGCTGTGCGTCGTGTGCAGCCTTTGGAATACGCGGAGATCGTGGCGACGGTCGCGTCTCGATCGATTGGCCCGGGAACGCGTAATAATATTGATGAGTTTACCCGGACGACGGCCAGCGGGGTGGCGGAGGTCGGCGGAGCGAAAAAAGGCAAGGCCATCATTGTGATCAATCCGGCGGAGCCTCCCATTATGATGCGTGACACCATTCACTGTCTCACGGAAACGGAACCGGACCAGGAAGCGATTCGGGCCTCGGTGTTGGAGATGGTGAAAGAGGTGCAGAAGTATGTGCCCGGCTACAAACTGAAGAATGGGCCGGTCTTTGATGGACGCCGTGTTTCGGTTTTCATGGAAGTCGAAGGACTCGGTGATTATCTGCCGACCTACGCCGGGAATCTGGACATTATGACCGCTGCGGCAGTTCGAACAGGTGAGATGTTCGCCCAGGAGATGATAAAGGGAAACCTTCATCTCGAACCGGTTGGATCGTGAGGAGTTGACGATGGATCTGCGTGGCCGCAACGTTCTGTTGCACGATATGAGTCTTCGAGATGGCATGCATGCAAAGCAGCATCAGATCTCTATCGAAGAGATGGTTGCGGTGTCCCAGGCCCTGGATGCGGCGGGAATGCCCCTTATCGAGGTGACCCATGGCGATGGTCTGGGAGGCGCCTCGGTCAACTATGGTTTTTCCCGGCATACGGACGAAGAGTATCTGCGAGCCGTGATACCTGGGCTGAAGAATAGCCGGGTATCGGCCTTATTACTTCCGGGCATCGGCACGATCGATCATCTTAAGATGGCCCTGGATTGTGGTGTATCCACCATTCGGGTGGCTACCCATTGCACCGAAGCCGATATAGCGCGACAGCATATCGAGATGGGCCGTAAGCTCGGTCTGGATACGGTGGGATTTCTTATGATGGCCCATATGGTGGAGCCGGAAACACTTCTCGAGCAGGCCCGCTTGATGGAGAGCTACGGTAGCCATTGTGTCTATTGCACCGACTCGGCCGGCTATATGTTGCCGAACGATGTGTCCGCACACATTGGAGCTCTACGAGAGGGACTGAACCCGGAAACCCAGATTGGCTTTCACGGTCATCATAATCTGGCTATGGGCATTGCGAACTCTCTGGCGGCCATCGAGGCGGGGGCCTACCGTGTCGATGCCTCGGCTGCAGGTCTCGGGGCGGGTGCAGGCAATACGCCCATGGAGGTCTTTGTGGCGGTCCTTGATCGTATGGGCGTGGAACATGGGGTGGATCTGTACAAGATTATGGACGTCGCTGAGGACCTTGTGGTGCCCTTGATGGACATGCCCGTTCGGGTCGATCGGGATTCTCTGATACTTGGTTATGCCGGTGTATATTCGTCCTTCTTATTATTCGCCCAGCGGGCGAGTCAGAAATATGGCATCCCATCCAGGGATATTCTGGTGGAGCTGGGGCGTCGGAAGACGGTTGGCGGACAGGAAGATATGATCGAAGATGTGGCCCTGGATCTACAAAAGGCCAAAGCAAGCGAGTCGAACCTATGAGTACATTGACCGAAGCGCAGATTGTTGAGTTGGCCGAACATCTTGAGCAGGCCGAGCTCCAGACCCAGCCCGTAGTGAAGATCACGGATCAATATCCGGAAATGGATTACGACGACGCCTACGATGTGCAAGACCGGATCCGGCAACAGAAGGAATCCCGGGGTATTCGAACTGTAGGTCTTAAGATGGGACTTACATCCTTTGCCAAGATGAAACAGATGGGGGTCGATTCGCCTATATTCGGCTTTCTGCCGGAGACGGCCCATTGCCCGGATGGCGGCGAAATTGCTACCGATGGTTTAATCCACCCCAAGGTGGAGGCGGAGGTTGCCTTTGTGACCCGGACGGTACTTCGTGGTCCGAATTGCACGGCCGAAGCGGTGCGCGAAGCGACCGATTTTGTGGTGGCCGCGCTGGAGATCATCGATTCGCGCTATGAAAATTTCCGCTTCGACCTGCGTAGTGTGGTGGCCGACAATACGTCTGTATCTCGCTATGTGTCGGGCAGCCGGATTGCTGGGATCGCCGATGTGGATTTGCGTTCCATGGGGGTTGTACTGGAGAAAAATGGTGAAATTGCGCAGACCGGCGCGGGTGCGGCGGTGCTAGGAGATCCAGCGGAAAGCGTCGCTATGCTGGCAAATATGTTGGCGGAGCGGGACCAGTTCATCCCGGCCGGCACTTTTGTGCTGACGGGTGGGATCACGGCCGCGGTCCCGGTGGAGAAAGGCGACGCCATCACGGCCCGCTACCAGGGGCTCGGAGCCATCACAGTACGATTTGTCTAATACAGGCAGTGGACCGATGACAGGCCAGAACCTTCAAATTGCGCAGCCCACAACCGCGGAACGCCGGTCCTTATGGATGATCTACTTCGTTCTATTCGCGACCCTGGGCGTATATATGCTGGTGCTGATGCATATCCGGGGTACACCGGGTTTCACCGAACGTACCACTGGGGGCGATCTGAGGATTGTTACGATTAGTATTGGGTCGGTGGCCCTGGTCGTGTTTGGTCTGAGTCTTCTGGTGGGCCGGCTAATCGGACGCAAGCTGGATCCAGCCGAGGCCTGGGAGCGTTATATTATCTGCACGATCGTGCGTTTGGCGATGGCGGAGGGTATTGCCACGTTGGGGCTGGTCTTAGGGTTTTGGGGCGCCAACCCACCGGTATTTATGCCATTTTTCATGCTGGCTACGGTGGCCTTTCTGATACATAGCCCGACCCGATCAAACTTTGACGACTTCTGCGGTCATTATAACCCGGCACCGACGGAGTCAGACGAGGGGCCGCTTCCTTGACGCCGGACTCACGCCTCGTTGCGCAGAAGAAACCAGACGCAGGAGAACAGGGTGCTGAGAAGCCAGAACCCCAATTGGGCACCCGACTGGCCGACACTGCAGCCGGCGTCAGTATAGGTCCCATTCATGCCGGCCGGCGGTGCTACCGGTACCACGCAGTCGCCATATAGCTCGATCTGACCGGGCGGGCAGGGGTTTTGCCACGAACCGACCGGGGGTGCGTTGCCACCGGTGGGGGGCGATGGGTTGTCTCCAAGATAGGTGCACTGTCCCTGGAGGCATTCATAGTCGGACCCGCAATAGCCACAGGATCCACCACAACCGTCGGTTCCGCATTCTTGATGACTACAATCCGGTACACAGTTCGCCATGCATTGGCCGACATTGCATGCTTCGCCGGCCGCACAGCTCCCGCAGCTTCCGCCACAGCCATCATCCCCACAGTCCTTAAACGCACAGTTTGGGATGCAGCTCGCCAGACATTGACCGGCCTGGCAGCTACTGCCGCCTGCACAGCTTCCGCAGCTACCACCACAGCCATCATCTCCACAATCTTTGAATGTGCAGTTGGCGGTGCAGGACGTGACGCAATGGTTTGCCGTATTACAGGCTTCCCCCGGGTTGCAGGATCCGCAGGAGCCACCACAGCCGTCGTCTCCGCATTCCTTGAAGCCACAGTTGGGAGTACAATTGGCTACACATTGACCAAAGGTATTGCATGACTGGCTTGGGGCGCAGCTACCACAGCTTCCGCCACAGCCGTCCCCACCACAGCTCTTTCCATTGCAGCTCGGACTGCACGTAGGCAGGCATTGGCTTGTTGCAGAACAGTAGTCTCCCGCAGGGCAGGAACCACAGGAACCGCCACAACCGTCCCCACCGCAACTCTTCCCAATGCAGTTCGGTGTACAACCAACGGGGGCTGCATTACAGGTTAAAGGGTATTGTCCAGACGGGTCGGCGATTTGTGGTGGGTCGATACAGCCGTAGAAGGCCCCCGACGGTTTCCAACCACATATATTACCACCGCCACAGCCTTCGATACCGGTTCCGGGGCAATCTCCACAGACTCCCGGACAACAATCGCCCCAGCCAACACAGTCGGGATCACAGCCACAGTTCTGAAAACTATTATAGTTGCCACATTGCCCGAGACAGATCCCGGAGCCGGCGTTCGCCGCATCGTTGGCGCAGTCGTAGCGACAGACGCTGTCCGTACTGGTTTCGCACCAGGTAACCGTCGCGCCATCGCAGCAGCCCTCGAAGCTGAGGATCCCACAACCATGGCCCATAAGTTCGCCTTCGGAACATTGCGCGCTGGCGGTACCACTCAGAAGGATAAGAACGAGGAGCAGGCCCAACCCAGATAATACTCGTAGTATGGCCTTGCCAGAATTAGAAAACGAGCAGCTCGAAAACCCTTTACGCTCCGAAGAGCGGATATGCCAGGTTGGGTTGGTGTCGTCGCATAGGGTCGGCATATTCGGGGTCTCCGAGTACTCGTGACAGGCTAAAGTTGCAAGTTCCGGGCCGGATATGGGCCTATAGCCACAAAAAGAACACAAACACCTGTAAATACAGAAGCTTACGCTATGTTTTCGCAGCCGTGGCGTAGGCTGTTCGACGGGTGCTGGAGACTACAGACCCCGCTATTTTGCCCCAAACCTGGTTTTGAGCGCGTGCTAATGGCAGAGGCTGGCGTCCAGACCTCGTTCCAGAAGATTCAAGGTGGATTCCGGATCTGCGTTCACCACGTCGTCGATCTCGATTAAGGGAACCTTCGTGCCGAGGTCCGCGTTGATATGTTCAATAAAGGCATTGGCCAACAGAGCGTAGCCGGTATTGGTAAAATGGACGCCGTCGAGTCCTACCAGGCCGCCGAACTTCTGGAGGCTGATCAAATGGTCGCCAATTATAAGCCCATTTTCTATGATCTCGGCGACTACATCGGTGATTCGGACGAGATGTAGCCACGAATGAAGTTGCGACTGTTCATATAGAAGAGCGTTATATGCCGCTGCCGTAGCGTCGATGGTCTGGCAACGTTCTGCCGCCTCCTGCTCGGCGGCATCGTTGCTCATCCCCGAGGCGATCAAGTCGACGATAAGGTTCTTCTTTAGATCGGCTATAGCAGGCAGGACACAGGGCCCGGGAAGATCGGCAACGAAGACTTCGGCCTGGAGCGAGGCCATATGAGCCACCAGGAGATCCAGTGTAGGTCTCAACTCGTCGACGGCTGTCATAAGAGATGGGTCGAGAACCGCTTCGTCGACAATTGCTTTAACGGCGTCGTTATACAAAAGGTCGAAGCTCAAAACAAGCGTTGGGTCCAGCGCCATGAGTTTGTCGATCTGGCTATTCTCAATGGGGTCGAGAAGGGCGGCGTACGGCTCGTAGACCAGGTGGGCTACGAATTGGGTACCGAAATTGCTGGAATCCGGGACTTCGATCATCTCTTTCAGATTGGAGCCTCCCACAGCTAGATTGTGGACCTCCATATCGGGATCTTCACGGCCGACCCAGAAGGCAAAAAAGCCGGTTTCAGGATCCGTTAGATTTGGCATCAACGCACCCATCTGGCTGACCAGAATCTGCGTAATGTCGGGAATGATGCACGCGGGCGCCTCACCGATATCCTCGGCCCGGAGGCCCGGTAGGAAATCTTCTTTTAAAAGAGGGATAGGGAAATACGCGCCGAGCTGGCGAGCCACCTGAAGAGGTGGCGCGTTGAGGCTGCCCTGGGCGCTGGGGACACCGCGTTGTACTCCCTGGGTAATACTGGCCCCGATGGCCACGACGGTCTCAAAACGTAGGTCGACGGGTCCTTGATATTCGAAGGCCTCGGACAGGAGAATGTCCGCGTCTGCGGTCTGGATTCGAATATCTACGATGCCGGGTTGTGGGTGCCCTTGAACGGACACCGTCAGACTACCGTCCGGATTTGGACTGTGGCCGTATGTCCGCACGCTGCCGAAATGTACCGAATGGATGGCGTCGAGTTCCACGGTATGGCCGCTGAGATCAAGTCGGACCGGGTGGTAGCCCGTAAGACCCGATGTGGATGGATTGGTATAGGGCGATGAGAAGGGGTCGGGTGCATCCACGCAGGCCGCCATACAAAGTAGCAACAGGCCTGAAATGAGCAGCCCCAGTTTGCAATCGATGCGAGGTTTGAAGTTCATGGAGGGCCAGGTATCAGAAATTGGTGCATAGACAAAGCGGTTTTACAGTCGTGCCCGTCTGAGGGTATCGTGTGCGCGGAGGGCTCGAATGGCCACGGAGACGGAACTGCTCGATGGAATGATTGCGGCGGCGCGCCAGGGCGGTCGGATCGCCATGGAATACTATGGCCGGTCGGGTTTTCGCGAAAAGGCGGACAGCAGCATTACGACCGAGGCCGATTCGGCGGTCGAACGCTATTTGAAAGCGACCCTTGCCGAACTTCTTCCCGAGGCGGTCTTTCTCGGTGAAGAAGAAGCGGAGCAGGAGGGCGCGGAGCGCGATCTGGCAGCCGTTCGGGCGGCGGAGTGGCTCTGGGTTATCGATCCAATCGATGGGACCGCGATATTCTACGACCAGCTGGATGCGTTCTGTGTCTGTGTGGGCCTGTTACGAAATGGGGAGCCCTATGCCGGGGCTATCGATATGCCCGCCCTCGGTCAGACCTATTGGGCCTGGAAGGGGCAGGGTGCGTTCTGGAACGGGCAGCCCATGGAAGTGCGGCGGACAGCCCCCCATCCCGATCACACCTCTATCTGTGTGTCACGGAATGCCCACCACTATATGGAGAACCGTTACCCGGGGAAGGTGCATTGCTTTGGGGCGACCGCCTACCACGCCCTATTGGTGGCCCGGGGTACGGCCCTGGCCGCCATGGCCCGGTCTCATATCTGGGATTGGGTGGCGGCGGCGGCGATTGTGCAGGAGGCTGGCGGACAGATCCGTCATTTCGACGGCAAGCCGGTGGATTGGCGTGGCATCGTCGATGGGCGGCTTCTATGGCCGCCGTTGTTTGTTGCCAGTGCGGATCTCTGGGATCCGATCGTGGGCACGATTACGTTGCGGGCTACCGATACAGAATAGTTGGTTCGCCAAAAATGAAAAAGCCCGCCGAAAACGGCGGGCTTTCTCGATTCGAAACGGCTGGAATCAGTCGTTGCCGCCCCAGGACTTCTGCAAGCCCAGTACGTAGCATGCAGCCGCACCGGTGGTGCAGAGAACTTCAAGAATACTGAAGATCTTTTTGGGGTTGCCATCGCCATCAACACCCTTAATTACGCCAGAGCTGATGAGGCCGTCCAAGAAGCCCCAGCCAACGACGATAAGAAGGCCGATGCAGATCAATTTTACGCCCTCAGTCGACAGGCCTCTTTTATTCCAGGCCATTCCCAAGACTGATAAGACAAGAAGTGTTTCTATTAATCCGAAACCCATTAGATTCCCTCCGATAAGTTGAATTTTCCCCATTTGTTTATGGAAACTGCCAATTCCCATTGAGGTTAGGGGTATAAAACCCCAACTTTGCCCCCAGCGCAAAGAATTAATCCTGTTTTCCACAGTTCTTTTGTGTGGTGTCGGAGCAAGCCGAACACGCAGCAATCTGCCTGTGGATTATTCGAGTTCCTTCAAGAAAACCCGTCGTTTTTCCTGTAGGGAGAGTCGGGCCGCCAGCCCGATTACAACCGAAGCCCGTCCGTCCGCTCCATCCAATGCGGTCGGTATATCCTGTTGGATGGCGTGCACGAAGGACTTCATCTCCGCCAGATAGGAGGCCTGGTAGCGCTCCATAAAGAAGGTATAGGGGCGTGGGCTGTGGATGCCATCGGCGTTGGCAATTCCGGTGCGATGGGGGCTGTTGTTTTCCGCCCAGGCCATGCCGCCCGAACCAAATACCTCGATTCGCTGGTCGTAGCCGTAGGTCGCCTTTCGACTATTATCGATGGTGGCAATAGAGCCGTTATCAAACTCCAGGATGGTCACAGCCGTGTCGATGTCGCCAGCCTCTCCGATGGCCGGATCAATCCGGACCGCGCCGGTAGCATAGACCGAGACCACCTCTGCCGCCGCCAGGTAGCGGGCCATATCGAAATCATGGATCGCCATATCCAGGAAAAGCCCGCCGGACACTTTTATATAATCGATGGGTGGAGGCGCCGGATCACGGCTGCTAATTCGAATGAGATGCGGATCTCCGATATCTCCGCGATGCACCTGCTCCTGGACATGGGCGAAATCTGGATCGAAGCGACGGTTGAATCCAATCTGGAATTTAACCCCCGCCTGGGACACGGCCTGAAGGGCGCGGTCGATGCGCTGCAGATCGAAGTCGATGGGTTTTTCACAGAAGATATGTTTTCCGGCCCGTGCGGCGGCTTGGATAAAGCTGGCGTGGGTGTCAGTAGGAGAGGCGATGATAACGGCGTTGATGTCGGGATTGTCGAAGAGGATATCTGGGTTGTCACTCACGTCGGATATATGGAGTCGTTGTGCCAATTCCTCGGCTGCGGGACGATGGTTGTCGACAACGCCCAGCACAGTGGCGTCAGAGATCTGGCGGACCAGATTGTCTGCGTGGACTTTGCCGATCCGCCCGGCTCCAAGAACTCCTATACCCACTGAATTCATATCCAGGCTCTCCTTCATATCCCCAGTTGACCGAGATAGTGGCGGTTGCGACGTGCACTCTCAAAGGGTGTTCCCATGCCAGGGAGCACGTCCTGCTCGACCACGATCCAACCGTCGTAGTCCCGACTCTTCAACTCCGCGACGATGCCGGCGAAGTCGACCTGGCCGTGGCCCAACTCACAAAATACACCGGCTGCAACCGCTTCAAAGTAGCCGAGTTGTTCACGCCGTGCGTGGGCGGCTACGCGGGGGCTGCAATCTTTGAAATGCACATGTTTGATACGTTCGTAATGATTGCATAGAGCTGCGAGTGGATCACCGCCCCCGTAGGCGTAATGGCCGGTATCAAGGCAGAGCCCCAGGAGGTCCGGATCGGCATGTTCCATCAAAAAATCGATCTCGTTTGGCGTCTCCACCATGCCCGCACAATGGTTATGCATCAGGGTCTGCAGGCCGGTTTCCTCGCGAACAGTTCGAGCCAGGTTATGGCAACCATCAAGGATGGTAGGCCATAGATCGGCGGGTGTTTCCCGAGCTGGTTCAATACGTCCGGCGAATTGGGTGCGCTCCGAGTCACTGCCGTTCTCATCCGCGAGAATGATGAACGCATCGGGATTCAGCTTTGCCAGCAGCTGTGCCGTCTGGAGCGCTTGTTGGATCCCTTCTCCATGCCGGGCCTTATGGCATAAGGCGACCGGGACAAAGGCGCCGACCAGGGCGAGGCCGCGGCGGTTGAGCTGGGTCTGTAATAGGTCGTGCTCGGTGGGCAAAAAGCCCCAGTCGCCCAGCTCCGTCCCCGCAAACCCGGACTCGGCCATCTGGTCGAGCACATCGGTGTAGGCGATGGGTTCACCGCTATGCTCGAACTCAAGGATACCCCAGGAACAGGGAGCGTTGGCGCAGTGGATCGAAGTCATGGCTGGATCCTATACGTGGTTCCGTTCTTTGGAACGGGCGCCCAGATAGGCCTCGCGCGCGTGGCGTACGTCGTCCTGCTCCGACACTTCGGCTACGGGGACGTCCCACCAGGATTCATAACCTCCTACCCTATGTTCTCGGTCCGTCTCGGCCACAATCACCGTGGTCTGGTCATTTTTTCGGGCCTCAGCTAGAGCGCTCAACAACTCTTCGTGATTTTGGACCCGTATGGCGTGGGCTCCGAGGCTCCGGGCGTTTTCGGCGAAATCCACGGCTACATTGTCGCCGCTTAGTGCCCCGTCCTCACCGCGATGCTGGTAGCGGGTACCGAAGCCACCACTGCCCACCGATTCGGATAGTCCACCAATGCTGGCGTAACCATGGTTGTCCAGCAGGACGATGGTGAGTTTCACATTCTCTTGTAGGGACGTCACGATCTCCTGCGCCATCATAAGATAGGAACCATCTCCCACCATGACGTAGACCTCGCGCTCGGGCGCTGCCATTTTTACCCCGAGGCCTCCGGCGATCTCGTAGCCCATACAGGAATAACCATATTCCAGATGGTATCCCTTGGGATCGCGGGTGCGCCACAGCTTGTGGAGGTCGCCAGGCAGGCTGCCGGCCGCACCAAGGACCACGTCCTGGGCTGCGGAGAAGGTGTTGATGGCACCGATGACTTCGGCCTGGCTCAAAAGGGGCTCATGACGTGTGCTATAGATCCGTTCGACCTCTCGATCCCAGTCGGTTACATAG
>CAUZEG010000111.1:0-13596 GCA_963578775.1 Myxococcales bacterium | reverse complement strand
GGTGAAAGCTATGAACCGGCAAGAAGAGTGCAGTGTTGCGGGGACATATCTACCTTGCAAGGCTGTGGACCTTCCGCCTCTCTCCGATGGGGTCGTGGGTCATAGCCTCCGTCCGCCCGGGCTGTCGGTCTGGATCTCGGACACCGGTATCTCCATCCAGGGGAATAGGGACCGGGCAACTGGTGACTGCCAAACGATCAAACCCTGGCCGCCGCGTGCGAGAGACGACTATCTTATTCCGCAATTTCAGAAGGCGATCAAAACGCGCTTCGATGGGGCTGACGGAGCGGAGCGAACCGCCTACCTCTATGTGGATCAGGAGGTGTCTTTCGAGCTCCTCTCCAAGGTGATCTATACCCTGGCAATGGAACAGTACCTTGAACATACGTTCATGGGGCGTTCCGGCGACCGATACGCGGTAGTCTTTGAACCCCATATGCCGCGTATACGTATCGGGAAGCAAAAGGAGTCGGATGCCTTTGGCTGGTATCCCAGCCTGTCCATCGGAACCTCGTCGATCGGAGCGACGGTCTCCATCGTGGACTCCTTTACGGAGAAAGCGGAAAAGAAAGACGGAGACGCCGAAGAGGACGAAGAGGACGAAGACAAGACCCCCAACACCTTGCATATCAAAGCGACGGATGGGAGCTGCCCGGCTATCACACGTGGATCAGATGGCAGCATCGATCCGGCGCAGCTGGACGCCTTATTGGCGGGGATCTGCGACCGCACCCACGACACCTTGCTTCTTGGCCCCGATCCGGACGTGCCATTGAAGGACCTCCTGTTGCTGGTACGAGCTGCGGCTCGGAATTCCAGATGCACCGAAGCCATCACTCTGACGGTAGTTGAGGGGGCGTTGCGGGCTGACTGTACGTCGGGGACCACCCTCGACCGCCTTGATGCGGATTTGGAGGAACTCGTCAGGAAAAAGACGACGGCCCGTATGCAGAGACTGTCGAATCGCGACCAATTGATGAGAGAATCCACGATATTGAAGGTATTAGGCTCTCCGGGCGTTGGGAATGGCGTCTTAGATGATGGCAATCGTAAGGACGTCTTTAGTGATGCGTTGGTCGGAGGTATTGGCAGTATCGGTGGCAAGAGTCCGGCTAAGAAAGGGACGGCCGTGGGGCTGGGATCCAGGGTAAAGAGGACCTCGGACATCAAGCTTGGGCCGGTCAAACTGAATAAGAACGGAACCTTCGATCGGAATCAGATCAAGAAAGTAATCAGACGAAATATGGCCAGTTTACGATGGTGTTACGAAAAGACTCTTAAGCGGGATCCGAAGCTGCAGGGGAAACTGGTTATATCGTTCGAGATCTCGCCGACTGGTCTGGTTCGCGATGCAAAAATAACACGCTCAACGGCGAAGGATACGCAATTCGAATCGTGCATCATGAGCAGGATCGGACGCTTACGCTTCCCGGCTTCCAAAGATGGTGCCGCCCAGAAGGTTTCGTTCCCGTTTGTTTTCAAGCCCATTGGGAAGTTATAGGAATTTGGGGTTTTTGATGGCCACTGGCATCAATGTTGCTTATAACAAAAGGGCGTGGGGGCGTTTAGTCTCCTTTCATGGATAGGATCCCCGTTCCTAATAACAGATCAGGAAATCGCCATGGCATTCGCACATACATCGCTTAAGTCCCACGACGTCCCCCAGCGCGAAGAGAAAAAGTCGCAGCAGACGGCCGACCAGAGTCAGACCGAATTATTGCTCCCATCGGGCAACGTCGGTCCAGACGAGGCATTAAAAGACAGCTCTTCGGACGTGGCCCCTCGACTCGTACAAAGCATGCAACAATCGGGCGGAAACCAGGCGGTGGTACAGGCGAAAAGCAACTCCACCGACGAGAATTTAACCCAAAACAAGGCGGTGGCGGGAGTCTCCGGTACCGGGGGCCGCTTGCCCCACCAGGAGACCATTCAGAGATCGTTCGGCCAACACGATATTGGTAATATTCAAGCCTATGGTGGCGTCGAGGCGCAGCAAGCCAGCCGTGATATGGGAGCCAAGGCCTATGCGACCGGCAATAAGGTAGCCTACGACGGCAGCCTGGACCTGCATACAGCAGCCCATGAGGCGGCCCATGTGGTGCAGCAACGTGGCGGCGTGCAGCTTAAGGGTGGCGTAGGACAATCCGGCGATCAGTACGAGCAGCATGCCGATCGAGTAGCCGACCTGGTAGTTCAGGGTAAATCGGCCGAGACGGAGCTCGATACGATGGCGACGGGAGTTGGTTCCGGTTCCGCCATCCAGATGCGCCAGACCTCGCCAGAGCAACGAAAGACCCCGGAACAAGAAAAGGCCCATAAAGAGGGTAAGTTAGAGGGGCTCACCATTGAGGAGATGTGGGAAGCCCATCCGCATAACTACCAGGATATGTATGAAGATCAGGGGGGCCGAGAGGAACAGAATACATCGAGTGGGGATGTGTTGAGTGGCGAGGGATTGCCTACCTGGCTTCGAAACACCTGCGCGATTCGACTTAGCGTCATGTTCAACAACCTGGGTGGGGCCTATAAGATCACCAAGGCCAACGCCGCGAAGGCCGGGATCCCCGCCCGACGGGTGTTCTACTCCAAAAAGACAAAAAACTTCTATGTCGTTTCGGCCCAGGAGATGTGGAAATACGTAGAGGCGAATTTCCGTTCGGCGGATGTAGTCTTTCCGAAAGGACGCCGATTCAAGGATGGCGATGAGTTTGAGGCAGCCCTTCCGCAGCTGATGGATGTTGTAGCCGGTAAGAAAGGCATCGTAGCCCTCGAAAAGATCTTCGGCTATGGCGGAACCGGACATGTGGACATCTTTGACGGTGACCGTCTGTCCGACGCCGATTCCTGGTACGAGTGTGCAAGTGTTAAACTGTGGTTTGTATAAACTGATCGACGTGTGGATTGGGCAGACGCGGATCAGCTAGGCTTTATCGCAAATAGTGTGAGGTTTGGGGGCTTGAAAGCGGCTTGTGGCCAGGGAGTGTTGGTGCTTCTCTTGGGCTTGATTATCGCCTGCGGTACCGACCCATCTACTATCGACGCCAACCCGAATGGCTCGGATATCAATGTAGTTCGGGATGGCCAGGGAACGGATCTGGATGGTGACGAAGGGGCATCCGAGGTAGATGCCCCGGGGGAGGTCGGGACCGATGGTGAACCGTCGGATCTGAACACCAGTGATTCGGGCGCAACGGATACAGGCGCAAGCGATCCGGGCGCAAGCGATCCGGGTGCAAACGATCCGGGCACAAACGATCCGGGCACGCCAGATGAAGGCTCGAACGATCCGGGCACGCCGGATCCAGGCCCCGCCCCCTGTGTGCCAGATTGTAGTGGCAAACAATGTGGCTTCAATGGCTGTGACGGATCCTGTGGCAGCTGTAGCCAATCCGAGCTCTGCACCGTCGATGGGCAATGTGAGGCCATCAGCCCCGAATACCCCTATATGGTCTTCGAACCGGCCGCACCAGCCGCTGGCCAGGCCCTGACGGTGACGGTCTATGATGACACCCCCTGGGCCTATATCGGCCTGACAGTGAGTGGTCCATGTGGTGATGCAGCGGCGGACCATGTGGGAGGTGATTCCACCGGAGGCGGAGCCTGGTATTGGACCTTTGAGACCTCGGCCTTAACGGGTGGAGTGTATACCTTTATGTTTACGGCCGAACAGGGGGCTACAGCCGTGCATAATACGGCTCTCTTCGTCGCTGGCGGTACGAATTGCCAACTCTGCCCTGAAGTAGGGCTGTCCTGTAGCGATGTCTATCCGGAGCAGCAACAATGTTCCCAGAACGGTACGACGACGGAAGTGACCTGCTATAAATTTGGGCATTGTATGGGGGTGGGTGACGGTACCCAATGCTCCTGGGATGCCGCTTTGGGTTCCTATTGTACCGATCCCTGTACTGGCGCGGGACCTGCGCAGATATGCCCTCAGGATGGAGTCGCGTGCACCGATGTGTATTCCACGGTGCTGGAATGCACCGCAACGGGAACATCGGCAACGGTCATGTGCACCAAGCATGGTTTCTGCGATGGAGTCGGAGATGGAAGCCACTGCAGTTGGGGTGATGGTTCCTACTGTGGGGATCCCTGTGCAGGCAGCAGCAATGCCTCCGATCCTCCATCTGGCAACCGCTTTGGTATGGGGCTGGTAGGGCCAGGCCTGGGAACACGGCTCGATCTGGTCAAGGAGCTGGTCGGTAATAATGGTTATGTCTTGATGATCCTCCCGGGCATTCATCAGAACACCAACGGGCCCACCGCTGAATGGGTCGCTGCCGTGCAGCAGGCCTACGATCTGAACCTGATCCCCGTGCTTCGTCTGGGCCCGTCCTGGGGCAATATGAACATTCGTGACGAGTCGAATGATGCAGCCCATCATGACTACAGCACCCTGGCGCAGGCCTATCGCAGTGTTGTGGAGGGGCTACCGAAGCGCGATAATTGGCCCATGTATATCCAGGTGCATAACGAACCCAATCTATGCCACGAATGGCGTTGTACGGGTGGGGGCACCATCGATTCTGTGACCACGGCGACGGAATACGCCCACTTTCTGGCGGATGTCGCCGACGCACTCCACGCGATCGGCGATCCGCGTATCAGTGTGAGTCTAGGGGCCCTGGCCCCGGGCGGAAATGTCAGCTGCGAATGTGAACCCTGTGCCAATAGCCCCCATTGTACCGGCCAAGGGGGCGATATCGGTCTGGACTTCATGCAATATATGGCGGCGGCCGTCCCCGATATCTGGACCCGGCTCGACTACCTGGCCAGCCATTCCTATCCCGCCACGAATACTGGGTTCGGTTTTTTTCAGCCCTTTGAACAGGCCCAGACGGGGCTGTACTACTTCGAACAGGAGCTGGCCCTGTTACAGATGAGCCTGCCGGTACTGATCACCGAAACGGGTTGGTGTACCAATTGCCCGGATGACGGGCCGACCTGGAGTGAAGAACAGAAATCCCAATGGACCCAGCAGGCCTATACCAACGTCTGGCTCCAGCATCCCCTTATCGAAGGTGTCATGCCCTTTGTCTTGCAGGATGCGGATTGGGGCTACTTCGGCTTTGTCTGGGTCCACACCGACGGGTGGCACTTTCCTGTCTTCGATGCGGTGCGAAATCTACGCATCTCCCTGGGGATCGGCTTGTGATTAGGTGAACTGCCACCTTGAACATGGTAGGCTGAGCGTTCCATTGCAGAGATGAGGATCGGATGCGAATCACAAGCCTATGCGCAGCCTTAATGTTTTTCCTGGTCGGGAACGTCTGGTCGCTTCCGGCGCCATTGAGCCCCGAACAGTTGGCCGATCTGGCCGATCTACATATTGTGGGCGAGGTGGTGTCAGTCGAGTGTACGGGACCGGCTGCAATTGGTGATGATGGGGCCAAGTCCAGCTTCTACCGGGCGGCGGTATTGGTTATAACGCTCCACGACGGTGATGCCGCAGAGGGTGATGTTGTCTACACCGATTTCGAAAGGAAGGATTGGATGGGCAATCCTCCACTTACCTGTGGCTCAAGCGGCCCCCCGTTTCCCCAGGGTTTGATCGCCGAGATGTACCTGGAAGAGACCGAGGACGCGGATGCCTACAAGTCTGTACATTGGAACGCTGTGTCTGAAATAGAAGGGAGCGATCCCCAGGAGTTGCCTTCTTGTGAGGATTGGACCGAACCCACGGATACGGGATCTACCGAAGACGCGGGTGGTAGCACCGAAGACGCGGGCGGCAGCACCGAAGACGCGGGTGGTAGTGCCGAAGACGCGGGTGGTAGTGCCGAAGACGCGGGTGGTAGTGCCGAAGACGCGGGTGGTAGTGCCGAGGAGATATCTACGAGCCCCGATGAGGGCTCGGCACCGACCGATGCGGAGGCTCCGGCCGAAGATACAGGCAGCACGAGTAGCTCTTCGGGCGGCTGTACGGTGGGAAATCAGCCCGTTCATGGGCCCTGGTTAATGATGACTCTGCTTCTCGGACTGGTTCTTCTCTTTCGCCGTTCACGGACAATCCGGGCGTGATGAAGCAACCACTGCGTACCCTTCTCGGCGCACTGCTCCTATCGGTTGGCCTGGTCGCTTGTGGCGCCGAATCGACTGGCGATGCGGACGTGGATTCGACGGTCCGGGAATTTCGGCTGTTGACCTATAATGTTGCGGGGCTGCCCCAGGGGTTATCCAGCTCCAATCCTGAGCTGTATATCCCCATGATCAGTCCACTCCTCAACGATTACGACGTGGCTCTGGTGCAGGAGGACTTCTGGTACCACGGGGAATTATCCGCCGATGTGGAGCTCCCGTACCAATCCGAACCCATGTGGGAGGAACCGACAATCGAGACCATGGGTGATGGGCTCAACCGATTCACGACCTTTCCCTTCACAGACCATATCCGGGTTGTCTGGCCGAGCTGCCATGGTCATCTGGATTGTGCCAACGATTGTCTGGCGACCAAAGGCTTCTCCGTTGCGCGTACAGAATTGGAAGAAGGGGTCTTCGTGGATATCTATAATCTGCACGCCGAGGCCGGCGGCTGTCCGGAGGATTACATCGCTCGCAGAGAGGGGATCATGGTCTTGAAAGATCATATTCTAGAGCATTCGGACGGTGAGGCGATTGTGGTAGCCGGGGATTATAACCTGTCAGAGTCGGATCCTCTGGATAAAGAACTGTTGGAGGAGTTTCGGACTCTGACCGGGCTGGAGGAGACCTGCTCGAAGCTGAGCTGTGGCGTCGACAGTATCGACAAGATTATGATTCGGAGTTCCGAGTCCCTGGAGCTTGTACCCCTTCAATGGGAGATCCCGCCCGAGTTTGTGGATTCGGAAGGGAACGACCTGTCTGATCATCGACCCGTTATGGGCCGGTATCGGTGGATCAACCATTGAGGTACACCTGCGGGGCGTGATAGCTCTTAGCAAGAACTTTGAATAGGGATGAACGAGCGGCGCATGCTTGATTCTATGTGGAACATAACCCTGGCTTTGGCCCCCTGGCTTCTTCTGGGGGCTCTTGTAGCCGGTCTGCTTCACGTCCTGCTGCCGCCCGGCTTTATCCGGCGCCAACTCCGGGGTCGCTTTGGTGTGCTCAAGGCTGTGGCACTCGGTGTCCCATTACCCCTTTGCTCCTGTGGTGTGATCCCGGCCGGTCTTGGTTTGAAACGGGATGGTGCCAGCAATGGGGCCTCCATCGGTTTTCTGATCAGTACTCCGCAGACCGGCGTGGATTCGGTTTTTGTGAGCGCTTCCTTCCTGGGGTGGCCCTTTGCTCTATTCAAAGTGGTGGCCGCTCTGGTGACCGGTCTTGTTGGTGGGCTGTTTACCGATTGGATGGATGCTGACTCCGAAAGTACGGCTCTCGAGGCGGACTCCACCAGCGCACCCGATCGAAATGTGCAGGAAATGCTCCGTCATAGCCTCGACGTGATCCGCACCATCTGGATCTGGTTGGTGATTGGAATTGTGGCGTCCGCGCTCATTCATACCTATGTGCCAAGCTCGTTCTTCGGTGATGTCTCTGGTCGTGGTGATCTCGTATCGATGCTCGCCATACTCGTCGTATCTCTACCCCTCTATGTTTGTGCTACAGCCTCCGTCCCGATCGCGGCGGCCTTTGTGGCTGGAGGCATGCCGGCGGGGGCGGCGATTGTCTTCCTGATGGCCGGACCCGCTACCAATGTGGCTACGGTCGGTGCGGTGTACCGGGGGTTTGGGCGTCGGGCGCTCGGTATCTATCTCCTGACGATCATCGTGGGGAGTATGCTGGCGGGCTTCGCCTTTGAAGAGATCTTGAGCCAGACCGATGTAAGCGCCCACGCGCAGCATATGCACGAGGCCTGGTGGGTTGTGGCCTGTGCCGTCGTATTTTGTGGGCTAATGGGCTTTTTCGTCTTCGAGGATCTGCGCCGCAGATTCCATCGCCCGTCCGTTTCAAATCTTGGGGCCGCCAATATCCACGAGCTCTCTGTGGCTGGTATGACCTGCAACGGTTGCGTCAATAAGCTGCGGGGGCGGCTGGAGGCATTGGAGGGGGTGGCCGCTGTTGAGGTATTCCTCGATCCCGGCAGCGCACGGGTTCAGGGGACGATCACCGAGGACCAGTTTCGCCAGACCATCGAAGAAGCCGGCTTCACACCGGTTTAAGACATTGGTTCAGGGCAGTGATAGACCGCTGTGCATAAGGTTCAGAAGATCGGCGTTACGGTCCGCGCTCAGCTCCCAGTTCATCATGCCGCCGAGCTGGTGCTCGTTTACATAGTCGATCTTTGCCTGCACGGATTCCGAATCGTCATAGCTGATGAACACCTGCTGACTGGCACTATAGAGCCAGGGTACAAGAGCCTCCGCGTGAAACGACCGTACCCAATCCGATTGGCCGACGTAATTATCTTTCAAATCGGAGTAATCAAATACGCCCGCCTCCCAGGTGCCGGCCGGTGTAGTGCCTGATGCGGTCTGGTATAGACCGTTGTTGGTCGGCGGAACGCCACCCCATCCACGTCCATAGAAAGCGGTCCCTACCACGATTTTTTCGGGCGAAACGCCGAGTGACAGATAAGTTTGCACTGCTTCGTGCAGGGTCAGTCCGGCCGGCGCTTCGGAGGGGCCATCGGTTACCGGATACAGGGCTGCATTGAAGTTGGCGGTATTCTCCCACCCACCATGAAAGTCGTAGGTCATCAGATTGATCCAATCGAGGATGGCGGCCAGCTCGACCACCTCCAGATTCTCGAGGGTGGTGGGACCCGCGGGAGCCGCAATCGTGAGCAGATAGTCTGTACCCGTGGTTTCCGAGAGGGCGTCGAGTTGGCTGCGGAACTCGGCCATCAACAGGGTGTAGTTCTGCTTGTCGGCGGGAACGCCGGGGCTCAGACCTCCACCCATCGGATATTCCCAGTCCACATCGATGCCGTCGAAACCATAGTCGGTAATGAACATCAGGCAGGAGCTTACAAATTGTTGGCGGCTTGCTGCGGTCATGGCCACGGCCGAAAAGTTTCCCGACCAGGTCCAGCCCCCAATGGAGATGAGCGTCTTGAGGTGGGGGTTTTGTTCTTTGAGTAGAAGAAGCTGGTAGAAATTACCTGCAAGGGGTTGGTCCCAGGTATCGCCGGGGTAGGTCTTCTCGACGTCAGCCCAGGGATCGCCCAGAACACATTCGCCCGATGCGTTGATATTGGCGAAGGCATAGTTGATATGGGTCAGCTTGTCCGCCGGGATATCCATGACATGGTAGTTCCGGGCATAGATGCTCCAGGCGGGATAGTAGCCAATATTCCGTTTTGCCGTCGGTGGGGGACTCTGGCTATCGGGCTGGGCGTCAGGCTCTGCATCGGGCTGGGCATCGGGCTGGGCGTCGGGCTCTGCGTCAGGCTCTGCGTCAGGCTCTGCATCGGGCTGGGTATCGGGCTCTGCATCCGGCTGGGCGTCAGGCTCTGCATCGGGCTGGGCGTCAGGCTCTGCATCGGGCTGGGCGTCAGGCTCTGCATCCGGCTGGGTATCGGGCTGGGTATCGATTCCCGAGCTGTCGGATGGTGGAGTGCAATCCGGCACGACCACGACCGTTTCCGTGCCACAATGGCTTAGCAGGCTCAGGCATCCAATCAGAACAAGTAGGCGCATCGAGTCGACCTCGCAAGAGACTGGAGTGGTGCAATCGGGAGAGTATGCCAGTTTCCCAGACCAGAGTCTTGTCCCCGGCCCGACATCTCCTGGTGATTTGGGTTGAGCTTCGGCGCGAAGGGTGAGAAAAGCCAATAGCAGACGAGGATTTCGACCCATATGGCTCCTGCACCAAAAGAACTCTACGCTGTACCCGTACTTCCACCGCCCTTGGATCAGCGCGTGGGACGGGCCACCCGGCCGGCCGAGGAGGGCGAACGGCGAAACCGCTATCATCTGCCGAAGGCGTTGGACTCTGGCTCGCCCGTCGGCTATCGCACGCGCATCTCCATGTCGTCAGAGGAAGTGGACCTGGCTCTAGGACTCCTCAATATGCACCGACCGACGGCCTTTGGGCCGGTCGACCAGGTATCGGACCAGGAGTTCTTCGAAGAATGTGCTCTCGGGATCCTGTCGGCCCGTCAGTCCACCAACTTCCGCGGTTTTTCTCAGGTGAGCCTGGGTCCTGAGTATTCCCAGATCGTGGCGCGTATCTTGGCGGAACTCGAGGGCCTGGATGCGCCGGTCCTGGACCGGCCATGCCATACCCACATTACCCTGTCCCGCCCGTATCGAACGCCATTCACATTGCTATTGACCTTCGTGGGCCATACCCCCTTTTTGAACCTTCTGACGGTGCCCATTCGAGCCCTGCGAAAACGCTTTGCTCATGTAGATGACATTCCTACCATCGGATTCTTGCAGGACCTCCATATCGGCATTCTGGCCGACGCGATGGAACGAGCTGCAGTCCTCGCGTCTTCTGCAAAGCGCCGTGCTCAGGTCTTTATGAAACCGTTCTGCGGGAAAAGCGGGTTGGTGAATCGAGCAAAGATTCGGCGTCTGGAAAAACTCTGTGGTCTTACGGCGAAAAAACGCTCCCTTGGTTGGCATATCGCCCTGGTGACCCAGGTGGGGACGGCCGTTGAGGGGGAAGCGATGCCTCTTTCAAGGGCATTATGTCGTAAGCTGGGGGCGAATCTACTGGCCTTTCGGAGCGAACGGATCCAGCCCGGTGTGAACCAGGAGGAAAAGGCCCCTGCTATGTATCAGAAACGCCAGGATATGGACGTCTCGGATGAGCTGACCGCGATGTGTGGCCGGGCCGCGTTCAACGCCTTCTCTCATTGGACCGGATGTAGCCGGGAGCAGGGCAAAGAGCTGGTGATCCTTGAGCGCGTCGATGTATTGACGCCCAATGGCAAGACCCGTTTACGACAGATCCGCGATCATCTGAACACTGTAACGGACCGCCTCATCAAGAATCTGCCCTTATGGGTTGATCTGCCTACCGGGCGTGCTTTTTCGCGTAACGCCGAGCGCGGTCGGAAAGCCTTTTCGTTGACTGGTCAGCGAATCTATATCGGTGGGCTTTCTCGTTCGGAGATCAAGGCGGCTGGTATCGATTGGCAGCTGGGCCTGCGAGCCTTTGGGGCGGTCGCGTCTCGGAGTGCGCTGGTTGCCGAGCTGAATGGTTGTATCGAGATCCCGGCGGATTGCGATCTTCTTGCCGGGATATGCATTATGGCGGGACCGGTCAACCAGGACGATGTGGGCAAGCAGTTTTTCGGGATGCCCGATCTCCTGGCAGAGACGTTTCCGGACCGGGATCCAACCTCTCTGCTCGTGTGGACCCTGAAAGCCAAGACCGTGGCCGATCCCATCGGTAATGAAGAGCAACTTCTCAACCCGAAGAGAAAGGGGGCTCTGGTCGATCTGCGGGCCGCCCCCCATGAAGTTGTTCGACTGGCCCGGGGCGGACGTTTTGACCGATTTCGAGACCGCGACGGTCGTACAAATCAAGAGCGAGCCTTTGGTGACCAGGAAAACTTCGTAACGGGCACCCAGGGGCAGGAGATAGCCGGAAATCGTGGCGAAGCCTGGCCCGAAGCCTGGGCTCAAGCCCCTGTCTTTCCTGGGACTGATGCCTGAGATCGACCTGCATTGCCACGTTCTGGGGCTGGAAATCGTTGACGCGAGGGCGGAAGTCCGATAGCTCACCGGACAGCCTTCCAACGTTTGAGGGCGAATTGCGATAGGAGCATGAGCCATGGTGTCCAAGATCTTCAATCCTGAAAAATGGCGTGAAGTCGATGGGTTCGGCTTCCAGGACATCAGCTACCATCGTGCCGTCGACCAGGGCACCGTGCGTATCGCTATTGACCGGCCCGATGTGCGTAATGCCTTTCGCCCGCAGACCGTAGACGAGCTCTACCAGGCCCTGGACCACGCCCGTATGAGCAGTGATGTCGGCTGTGTTCTGCTGACTGGGAATGGTCCGTCTTCAAAGGACGGCGGCTGGGCGTTTTCGTCGGGTGGAGATCAGCGAATACGTGGCCGGGATGGCTATAAATATGAAAGCCAGGATCATCAAGTGGACCGGGCACGGCTCGGGCGTCTGCACATTCTCGAAGTACAACGTCTGATCCGCTTCATGCCCAAGGTGGTTATTGCGGTGGTCCCCGGTTGGGCTGTAGGCGGTGGGCATAGTCTGCATGTAATTTGTGATTTGACTGTGGCAAGTCGGGAACACGCCATGTTCAAGCAAACGGATCCGGATGTGGCCAGTTTCGATAGCGGCTATGGTTCGGCCTATCTGGCTCGCCAGATTGGGCAGAAACGTGCTCGTGAGATCTTCTTTCTGGGCCGCAACTACAGCGCACAGGAAGCCTTTGAGATGGGTATGGTCAACGCGGTGGTCGCCCATGAAGAGTTGGAGGATCTGGCTCTGGAATGGGGACGGGTCATCAACGGAAAATCACCGACGGCGATCCGTATGCTGAAGTTCGGCTTCAACCTCATCGACGATGGGCTGGTTGGCCAACAGATTTTTGCGGGCGAGGCCACAAGACTGGCCTATGGTACCGAGGAAGCACGGGAAGGCCGCGACGCCTTTCTGGAGAAGCGCGACCAGGACTATGAGGGCTTCCCCTGGCATTATTAGGTCGCCAGACCGGTCTATTCGACGATGACAGTCTTGAACATATCGAATAGGGCTGCATGCCCGGCATCGCTGGGGTGAATGCAGGTCTCGTCGAAATAGAGTTCTGTATCTGGCCCCAGATAACATTCGTTATTCACGTCTGCATTGGGGCCCGTCGCCACGTAGCCATGGCCACAGAAGTGTTCCAATGACCAGATCACGTCGGTCTGGGTCTCGACCGCGATCTTCACATATTGTTCGAGAATATAGATGACGATCTCCCGCTGGATTTCCGGGTTGGCCCATTCGTCATATCCGATAAGGCCGGCCGCCGGACAGGACGACACGTTGCCGGTGGCGTCGGTGAATTCGAAAGGATTGGCGAAGATCACGTAGGAACCATTGGGGAAGCGTTCCGGATCTTTTAGCCATTGAACGGCTTCGCGGAGATAGTCGATCGTGGAATAAGCCACAGCCCAGGTTGCCGGGTATCCGGCTTGCACTTCGGCTGGACTGGCTTCGGCCCCGAGTTCGGTAATCGTGGAAATGTCATTGCCCCCCATGGTGAAGAAGATGAGGGTCTTCTTCGTGCTTCCACCCGTTGGAAAACAACTTTGTATCTGTTGTTTTCCGGCCAGGAAATCATCCGTGCGGGCACCCCAGTCGGCGCAATTCCAGAAGTTACCGGACTTTTTCTTACCCGCGCCCCCGCTCACATAGTCGTAGGTTTTCCACAATCCCCAATCGATGAAGTTTCCCGTATCCACGTTGAAGGTGGTGGACAACCATTGGGCGAGGAGGTTTCGGAAGAAGTGACTGTTGTCGACGGACAGAGGGTGCGCGAGATTGGGCGTGCCCTGGCTTACGGAGTCTCCCAGAACTACGACCTGTTGGACGCCTACGATGTCCTGGTGGTTGGTCCCAAAACAGTGGGAGCCGACAATAGGCGCGAATTGGTCGTAATCCGGTGTGGACTTTGTTGGGTCGGCCGAACCGGAAAAACAAAGGTCCGCG
>CAUZEG010000110.1:0-13669 GCA_963578775.1 Myxococcales bacterium | reverse complement strand
TTTTCTGCTGGGTTGGGACCGCTGCAGAGTTGCACGGCTGCAACCCGGGAGACCGGGCGGATGCTTGCTGAAGCTTCCATGGTTGATGTCATACCATGTTCAAGCCGAAAGACCAGCCGGAATGGGACGGAGTCCCAGGATGGACTCTTAAGGTGTTGATTTGCTGGCCATCTCGTGCGCTAATGCTGGACCTTGGACCCGGAGCATGCTAGACGCAGCCCGTCGGGACGTTAGGGAATTTGCATGTCTACAGTGCCAATTGAAGAACTTCACGCGGTACGAGATCTGGCCTTAAAGGCGGTTTCGGAGGCGAGCCTCGATGGGGAACTAGACGAGGTTTCTCGAACCTATCTGGGAAAGAAAGGGCAGATCCGCAAACATATGCGTATCCTGGGGCAGTTGAGCGCCGAGGAGCGGCCCGCGTTTGGGAAAGCCGTAAACGATGTCTGCACGGAGGTGGAGGAAGCCCTGGAGACCCGGCGCAATGCGCTCCATGCTGTTCGCCGGGCTGCCGCGCTGACCGATTCATTATTCGATCCCACGCTGCCAGGAACCCGGCCGGCCAGTGGAACTGTCCACCCGTTGACACTTGTGGATTGGCGACTCGACGAGATTTTCCGATCGATGGGATTCTACGTGCTCGACTATCCCGAGATCGACACCGAGTATTTCAATTTTGAGGCCTTGAATGTTCCTGCGGATCACCCCGCAAGGGATATGCAGGACACATTCTGGATCAATGACGAACATCTGCTTCGTACGCACACCAGCGCTGGCCAGGTGCGTGCAATGAAGGAGTTCAAACCCCCCTTCAAAGCAATCTTTCCCGGCCGAGTGTTCCGTTATGAAGCGACGGACGCTTCCCATGATCACACCTTCCATCAGGTGGAAGGTCTGTATGTGGATCGTGAGGTCTCGGTGGCCAATCTCATTGCTTCGATGAAGACGCTGCTATCGGAGATATTTGGTCGTGAAGTAGAGATACGGCTGCGGCCTGGCTATTTCCCCTTTGTTGAGCCCGGTTTTGAACTCGACATCAGTTGTCTGGTCTGCGGTGGTGGAGGCTGTTCCGTATGTAAACAGTCGGGTTGGGTTGAGCTTCTCCCCTGTGGCCTGGTCCATCCCAATGTTCTACGGGCTGGCGGCCTGGATCCCTCCGCCTGGCAGGGTTGGGCTTTTGGGTTGGGGCTCTCGCGCCTTGTCATGATGCGATATCAGATCGATGACATCCGGCATCTATTGTCAGGAGACATTCGGTTCTTACGTCAATTTGAGGGGACCGGACTTGAATAACCCTCGTATCCAGATGAGCAGGAAGGACTCTTGAAGTATTCCCTTGCATGGCTTGGACGTTATGTGGACCTGTCCGGTGTTGACTTCGCCGAATTGGCCAACCGTTTTACGCTCTCTGTAGCGGAAGTAGAGTCTCTGGAGACTTTCGGTGCGGGCCTGGAAGGGATCATTGTTGCACGAGTGGAAGAGGTCGAGGCCCATCCCGATGCGGATAAGCTCACGGTTTGCCAGGTCGATGACGGCAGCGGATCGCTTCGGACGGTGGTATGCGGTGCCCCCAATGTGGTGAAAGGAATGGTGTCCGCACTGGCGGTACCGGGCACCCAGTTGGGGGATTTGAACGTGCAGAGCGCGACGATCCGTGGTGTGGAGAGTCATGGGATGCTCTGCTCCGAGCAGGAATTGGGGCTGACGGAGTCCCATGAAGGAATCCTGAATCTTCCCTCAAGCTGGAAGCCAGGCACGCCACTTCATACCTTGATCCCGTTGATTGATTCCCTATTGGAGATCGACAATAAGTCGATCACCCATCGGCCCGATCTCTGGGGGCATGTGGGGGTGGCACGAGAGTTGTCCGGCTTATTGGAACGTCCTCTCCAATTCCCAGACATTACGGTTTCGGAGGCCGCTTCTCCGGGGCCTGAAGTAGAGATACACGATTCTTCGCGCTGTTCTCGCTATTGTGCTCTGGGGCTTAAAGGTATTCGAATTGAAGACTCTCCATTGTGGTTGAAGACTCTTCTCCACCGTTGCGGTACTCGGCCGATCAACAATGTAGTGGATGTTACGAATTTTGTGATGATGGAGCTCGGCAATCCACTCCATGCATTTGATGCTCGTGAGGTTGTGGAGAACCCTATTGTTGTGCGTCTGGCGACCAAAGGCGAAAAGGTGGTCACCCTGGATGATCAGGAACGTCAGATGACGTCGAAAGATCTGGTCATCTGTTCCGGTAAACGGCCGGTGGCTGTGGCCGGTGTGATGGGGTTGGCGAATAGTGAGGTTCGCGACGACACCACCGAACTCGTACTGGAGTCGGCCAACTTTCGGGCTGAAAGCGTCCGCCGCACCTCGATTCGGCTGGGACTCAGGACGGAAGCGAGTAGCCGCTTCGAGAAGTCACTCGACCCGGCGTTGCCTCCGATCGCGGCAAAGCGATTTGCGAATCTCCTCATGGAGATTTGTCCGGATGTAGAGGTTTCCAGCCGGTTGACCGATGTATCCACTGCTGACCTGTCCCTGCCCACTATTGAAACGTCCGTGAGCCATATAAATAGTCGGTTGGGTACCGCGTTGGTGCCTGTCATGATTCATCGGTTCCTTCGAGGTATCGAGTTTGATGTCGAGGATCTTGATGGAGATGCGTTCCGAGTAACGGTACCAAGCTTCCGGGCCACCAAGGATATCTCGATCCCCGAGGATTTGATTGAAGAAGTGGGTCGACTCTACGGTTTCGACAATATTGAACCGGTGCAACCGAGTGTTGAGATCCCGTCGCCCTACCGTCACCCGGACCGAACCCTGCACCGTCGCATCCGTACCCACTTGAGCTTCAGCTTTGGCTGGACCGAGGTGCAGACCTACTCCTTTGATTCGGAACCGTTCCTGGAGCGAATAGGTCGGAGCTCGTTGGGCCGGGTCGCAATGCGAAATCCGATAAGTGCCGAACAGACGCATCTACGGAACTATCTAATACCTGGGCTATGCCAGGCGCTGGAACGAAGCCAGCAGAGCACCCGAACCCTCAGTCTATACGAGGTCGGCCGCGTATTTGCTCCGCTGGATTCGGACGAGTTCAGCCAACCCTATCGTCTAGGTCTGGTTGTCTGGCGTCATCCTGGCGAGGCGGGCGCCGAGGACACCGAAGAAACTCTGCAGCATGCAGCATATGCGCAACTCAAGGGTACATTGGAGCCGCTGTTTGAGCGCCTCAATATTGACTATGCAGTAGAGCAGGCGGACGGGGAATTACCGGTCTGGTTGCATCCCGTACGGTCTGGGACCATTCGACTCGCAGACGGTACCGTAGCAGGCCATCTGGGTTGCCTTCATCCCGACGTGATCGACGGGATCGAATGCGGTCCCTATGCGGCGGCTATGGAGATCGATCTGGAAATCCTCATGGCGCGGTTGGGAACGGAGTCCAAATATGATCCCATTGGTCGGTTCCCCTCCGTTCCCTTCGATCTATCCGTAATTGTTCCGGAGAAGATTACCCATGAACAATTATACGAACGAATCACCACAGCTCATCCAAGCTGGGTGCGAAAGGCGGACCTTACGGCCGTATATCGAGGTGCTCCTATTCCGGACGGTCAGAAGAGTATGACCTTTCGGATCTTGTTTCAGTCCCAGGAAGAAACCCTTGCCATGGAAGAGGTCAATGATGTGATCGCAGAATTGGTGAAGAGGTTGGAGAATGAGCTTGGTGGTTGGTTGCGTGTGTAATCAGACGCCCTGAACACCAGTGATGTGGAACCGATGAGTGTAAATCCAAACGAACAGGATCTTACTACGAGGCGTGCCTATTATGACGCCTTTAGCGGCCAATACGAACAAGGGCGCGACAAGGGTTATCATGCCTTCCTTGACCGGGCGGAACTGCGCGCGATCTTACCGAATGTCGCTGGAAAACGGGTGCTTGAGGCCGGGTGCGGCACAGGGCTACTCCTGGATCCAGTGAGTCAGGTCGCCGAACAGGCCATTGGAGTCGATTTATCGTTCGGTATGATCCAACATGCCCGTACGCGTGGGTTGAATGTTGTGCAGGGTGATCTCACCAACCTTCCGTTCTCGGACGACCAGTTCGACGTTATCTATTCGTGTAAGGTGTTGGCGCATGTACCGGACATCGGTAGGGTTCTGACAGAACTCGATCGGGTAACGGCACCCGGTGGTCGCCTCTTATTGGAGTTCTACAATCGGCATAGTGTTCGATATCTTGTGCGCCGGTTGCGGCCCGGAAAAGCGACGTCTGGGAGCCAGACCGATGCGGATGTGTACACACGTTTCGATACCCAGAAAGAAGTGGCTAATGCGGCTCCAGCCCACTGGAAGCTGGTGAATCGATATGGAATTCGGGTAGTAACGGTCATACCACAGCTGTTCAAGGTCCCGATTCTTGGTGCGGCCTGGGAGAAATTGGAGTCTGGTCTGGTGGAAAGTCCCCTTCGGGGATTCGGGGGGTTCTTGTTGCTGGAATTTCAGAAAGGTGCAGCGTCGGTGGAATCGTCGGCTTCCGGGGATGGTTGACCAACTGTATGAGTGCAGGCTAGGATCGCAGGACCTCTGGGTCGCCGTGTTGGTCACCAGAGGAGCTGATTTTGTCCATTTGACAGCTAGTTGGAGACGTGGCGAATGGTTCGTGGATTGAAAGCATTGGGTTTGGCTCTCTGTTTCGGGGTGATTTTTTCCTGTGCGGGGGTCGCACCAGACGTCGATGGAGTTCACACCAAGGCAAGACGAGTGGTCGTCAACGTCAATATTGACGACAAGCTCAACGGATCGGGGCGCGACAATGCGGATTGGCGATTGTTGCATGTGGTCGAGGAGTCCGAGGTCAACATTACGCTCACGATGGCGCCCGGGGGAACCAACCAGGTTCGTGGTAAGTTGACGGCCTACGATGTGACCATCAACCCGGTTGCAGAGAGAGATATTCTGGCTGGCCAGACACAGTACGACTTACGCTTTAAAGCTGTTGCTGGAGGCGATTACTTTATTCGGATTTTTGCCCAGTCGGGAGCCTCATCCTATCGGCTTCGCGTGAACCTTTCGGCCGTGGATCCATGTGCGGCCTGTGGTCCGGGCGAAAACTGTGTTGACGGGATCTGTGTGGAGCAAGCCTCGACCAGCTGCGCCCAGGGCTGTCGTAGCGGGAAGAGTTGCGACGAAAGACTGAGCCGCTGTGTCTGGACCAATTGTGTCGACGTTCGTTGTAGTCGCGGACAACGTTGTGGCAAGAACGGACGCTGTCAGACCATTCGTGTCGCTTGTCCACGAGGACAGGAACGCGTTCGAGGAAATTGTGTGCCCAAATGCTCGACGGGTGAGACTCGTGTCAACGGCGTCTGCGAGCCGAAGAAGGAAATACCGACAATCAAGACTCGGATTACGGGTGGTCAGGACCAGGGCGATGGCTGGGCTGAAGTGATACTAAACCGCGGCCGGGCGGATGGTATTACCCGAGGCATGAGGGGTCGGCATAAGGCTACTGGTAAGACGGTAACAATCACCCGTACCGACCAATATGTGTCGTTTGGGAAGATCAAAATGGCCTATCGCGACGTCGTGAAAAAGGGCATGACGGTCACATTCCGACCATCCAATTGAGCCCCGAGATTGATGACGCGGTTTCGTACCACGGATCACCCGCGAACCTATCCGGGATTCCAGTATATCTATCCGGTCTGGTCACGCCGCCGTGGGGGTATCTCGTTGGGTATCAACCTGAACCCCGACAAGGTCTGTAACTTTCATTGTGTCTACTGCCAGGTGGATCGCTTTGTTCCCGGTCACGAATCCGATGTGGATGCCGCAGCGGTGCGCGGGGAATTAGACCGGGTGCTCCGATTGGCGTCGGAAGGTCGGTTGACGGAGCTTCCGGGCTTCGATTGGTTGGAAGAGGCCCGCCAAAAAGACTCTTCGCTACCCGACCTGGAGTTGAAAGATGTCTCCTTTTCGGGCGATGGTGAACCCACCACAGCGCGAAGCTTTGCACAGTTGGTGGACGAGGTCTTTGGCCTGCTGGAACTGTACCAGTTACCCATACCGGTGATCGTGTTTACCAATGCGACACGGGTCGATCGTCTCCCGGTTCGAACGGCCTTGATCGACGTTATGAATCGAGGAGGGGCGGTGTGGGCCAAGCTCGATGCCGGCACCGACGAGGGCCTATTACGGTACGCTGGCGTACGGATGCCTATGCAGCGATTGATGGCCAACCTTACGACGTTGGCTATACCGGGTCCGCTCACAATACAGACCCTGCTCTGCCGCGACGCAGATGGACCGACGCCCCTGGAAGAAGTTCGTGCCATCGGCCAGCGATTGGCCGAAATCGCAGCCGCAGGGGGCCGGATTGATGAAGTCCAGATCACTACTGTTGCTCGACCCACTCCCGATTCCCAGATATTGGCTCTGCGACCCGAAGAACTTGAGGATCGCCGATGTCTCATCGAGGAAACACAGCCGTTCCCGGTTACGATCTACGTCTAAGCGAATCGCTTCGTGGAACGCGCAAACCTATCCAGTCCCTCCAGACTATGAAGCGCCGAATCGAAATGTGGAGTCACGAAGAGTGGGATGGCTGGAGTACGTGAATTCGCCCGGTCTGCGATGGTGTTCAAGGCCTCTCGGTCCTGGCTAGCCAGAAACTCCAATTGTTGGTGGAGTTGAATTATCTTCTTCGCCAAACGGTTACGAGTTGTCTCCGTGTAGAGTTCAAGTGCAGGTTCATTCTCGCAAAGTTGTTCCACCTGCTCCTGCGCGACTTCCACATCAAAGTCCGCCGCGAGGTGGACACGATTGGCAAGAAAGGCATCTACATTCATATTTGCTTCGGACAGGCGAGTGTCGAAACGAGCTGCCTCCCGTAGGGTGGTCTCTTCCGGGGCATGGACAACTACGAATCCGGTGGCATTGGAACGGATCAGATCCTGGGCGCGTGCAGCGCGCGATCGGAACCCGTCGTAGAGGTTGTCAAAGCTCTGAATGAACTGAATCAGATTCTCGATAAAGGCGCTTCCGACAAATCGAGAGACACCTCGGGCGACCAATCCCGTGACACGAAACAGACCGAAAGGTCCTTTCATGGCGCGTGCGGTCCGCAAAAGTGCGCGAGTCTGGACGCTCTCCAGGAAGCGTAGGAGCCTTTCCGGGGCCTCCAGGAAATCAATGGCGTGGGCCGATGGGGGCGTGTCCAGTACGATCAAGTCATAATCCCGCTCTTCGTGCACCATCAACAGTTGCTCCATCGCCATATATTCATGGGCTCCTGCGAGGGTTGTAGAGGCCTTTTCGTAGAAGGGATTGGTCAAAATATCATGGGCGTTGGACTGATCTTTGGCGTGTTTTCGGATCACCGCATCAAAGGTTGTTTTGGTGTCAAACATCAGTCCAGTGAGCTGTCCCGATGCGTTCTTTAGCGGTATCTCGACGGGCGTCGCGGGCATAGATGCCATGCCCAACGCATTGGCGAGGCGCTTCGCTGGGTCGACCGTAACTACCAGCGCATTCTTCCCCAACATCGCAGCTCGCAAAGCAATGGCCGCGCTGGTCGTTGTTTTTCCAACCCCGCCACTCCCGACGCAGACGAGGATCTTCCGTTCGGAGATCAGGTCGTCTAACGCGCTTGTCTGGTCTTTGCCCATAAATGGTCTACCACTGAAATCGGGATTTCTGGCGCATCCTAACTCTGACCTTGTCCTACCGTCCAGCATATCCACGAGCTGCGAGCCTTTGCATCTGGGTGGGTTCTTGAAATATGATGGGTCGAGATCGTCATGGCATGGTCTCTGCAAGATAAGGGATTCAGGGTGGGGCGATTGTACCCGGTGCTCCCGTCCGATAGATACGCAGTAGAGGATTGAATGAAACCACAGGGCTCGAATATCAGCCAGTTGAGCACGCAAAGCCTGAAGAACCGGGGCATTGTGCATCCTCCCAATTGGCGGATGCCCCAGGGTGACGCTGGCAAACAGTTCTCCAACGCCTTCAAGCCCGAAGATCGCAATACAGCTTCGGATCCGGCCCGTGTCTTTCGCTCGGCCAGCTCGAACAAATTTCATACGGACTCGGCTCGAGTCATAAGTGGAAAGCTTGAGGATTACCTGGACCGGATGTCCAAAGCGATTGGTACCGCCTGGGGGATGTGGATGACCTCCTCCATGGTTGCGGGTGTGATGGTCAACGGCCCGGTGGCGGTATTCAGTCCTGGTTGTTTACAGGGCCCACCCCTGACCGGTCTTATCTTATCCGCTGGTGCTCCCATGCGAAGCATGAATGAAAGCCGCTATACGGTCGCTATCGCAAAGGCGATGGGAACGTCCTGGCAGGCCTGGCATCTGGGGCTTTCGGGTACTCTGACCTATCCACCTTGTGCGCTATTTCCGGGCCCTGTTGCTGCGGGTATCCCCAACACACCGATTCCGGTTGCTGCCCTCGCTTCACCGGCTGAGGCGATGCTCAAGAAATCGACCTTATCCAATCTGATGATGGCGAATTACGGCTCTCCCGGTCACGCCTTTGCGAGCGAGATTTTTGGTTCCATCGCCGATGCGGTGGATCAGACCTTTTCCACCTGGAAGACATCGACCAATCTGACCAACATCATGGTAACCGGCGCTGTACCGTCCTGGTCTCCGGCCTGGATGCCGGTCGCCCCCGTGGTGGGTGGAGTCGGCATGGGAGCGTCCTGTCTCCTTTAAGGTGCACCAGCTGGGCGAATGGATTTGACCTGAAATTCGGCGCTTCGTCGTCCACGGAAGTTGTTTTCGGTGATCTGAACGGCAAGGTCTACCGGTGCCTCCAGTAAGGACGCCTTATCGGCCATACCAAAGGCAATCCCCCGCAGTCGTTGGCCTCCGATGTCTACCTGTAGGGACAGATGTGAACCATCTCCGACGGCTCGGTGGGAGGCGATGGACACGTTTCGAAATGCGAAGACCGGACGTGGGTTTCCGGCTCCGAAGGGTGCCATATTTTCGATCTCCTCCCAAAGCGAAAGAGTTACCTTGGCCGGATCGAGTTCCTTATCGATCCGTATTTCGCCGACGAGATCCTCTTCATGGAGAATGGACCGGGCATGGGCCTCTAGAGCTACGCGAAACGCGTTGACCGAATCGGCGTCGAGCGTGACACCGGCGGCATGTACGTGGCCGCCAAATTGGGTCAGATGATCTGCGCTTTGGCGCAAGCCTTCGACCAGATCAAAGCCAGAAATACTCCGTCCCGACCCCTTGGCGGTCCGATCTGTAGGGTGTTGGCCCAGGATGAATGTGGGACGGTGGAAGGCTTCCCGAATTCGAGCTGCCACGATACCCACCACGCCCAGGTGCCAGCCGGGTGAATACAAGACGAGTGAGTAGGGCATATCTGCCGCGTATTGGTGGGCCATTTCCATGGCTTCCTCCAACACCACCCGTTCCGTATCTCTTCGAGATTGGTTTTCCTGGTTCAGATGTCGCGCAAGATTCCGGGCTGTCTCCGAATCAGAGACGGTGAGCAGGTCAAAGCCCCCACGTGCATGGGTCATTCGTCCGGCCGCGTTGATTCGTGGGCCGAACCGGAATCCCAGATCGGAACTGCGAATCGGACGGTCTTCGATGCCCGATGCGGTCGCAAGTGCCTGCATACCCATTGACGGTCGCTGATTCATGGCTTTCAGACCCTGCGATACCATGATTCGATTCAGGCCACTCAGTGGCATGACATCGGCCACTGTACCCAGTGCGACCAATTCTAGTAGCGCTCGTACATCTGGCTCGGACTGGGATTCGGAGAAGAAGCCTCGTTCGCGAAGGACCCTGCGTATAGCAATACATAGGAAAAAGGCCACGGTTACAGCGGCTATCCGGGGATGAGGGAAGTCACAATCGGAACGCACCGGGTTGAGTAATGCGAATGGTTCGGCAGGTTTTTCAGGGATCTTGTGGTGGTCCACAACGATGACGTCGCATCCTGCGTCTTGTGCGATTGCAACCTCTATAGGGTTTGAGGTTCCACAATCGACTGTAATGAGTATCGCCAGCGACCCGTCGGCGAGCTCCTCGACTCGTTTGGCGTTAAGACCATAGCCATCGACAAAACGGTCTGGGATGAAGACGGTGATAGAGGCCCCAAGACTCCGAAGAAAGCGGTCTAGAAGCGCAGAGCTTGTTACTCCGTCTACATCGTAGTCACCGTAGATGGCGATCTCTTCGCCCTTCACCAGCGCATCTGCGACACGGTTTGCGGCGCGATCCATATCGGCCATCGTGGATGGGTCGGGGATCTCAGCCAGGCGGGGGTCAAGGAAGCGACGTGCTTCGTCGAGATTTGAGTATCCGCGCTGGACCAGGAGATCCGCCAACTGTGGACTGATACCAAGTTCTCGGGCCAGGATCTGCGCCGAATCGGAGTCCCAATCTGTAAACACCCACCGCATTGACTTCACCCGCTACCATGCTGAGAGGCGGACCTCAAGAGCGTAATCTTCAAACCTCGGAAAAGCGCTGTACCAGGGACTGCTTCATCTGGGCGACGCGTCGCAATGATGTTTCGAGCCGTGCTCGCCCCTCCGAATCCCGTTGATAAAGATCGTACAGACCTGCGAAGGCCTCGTCCTGAACCTGCGGATCACGGCAGCATAAGATGATGTCGACTCCGGCCATGACGGCCTGGGCGACCGTGTCGCGGATGGGGCCCACCCGGCGGAAGCCTTCCATATCACAATCGTCCGTTATGATGGGGCCATCGTAGCCGAGTTTATCGCGTAATAGTCCACCGAGAATTCGCTCCGAGCAGGTCGCTGGCCGGGTATCAATTGCGGGGAACCGGACGTGGGCGGTCATCACGAGATCCACGCCGGATTGTATCGCGGCGGAATAGGGGAGAATGTCACGCATATGCAGCGATTCGATGGAACGGGGGCTCTCGGGGAGATCCACATGGCTATCCAATGGCGCGCTTCCATGGCCGGGGAAGTGTTTTGCGCAGGTTCCGACTCCGGCCGTATGTAAGCCGCGGATGAGCGCCGATGCATGGTCTGCAACCGCGCCGGGTTCGGAATGGAAACAGCGCCCTTTCAGGGCCGGATGATCGGGAATTTCTTCCAGGTCAAGGACGGGCGCAAAATCCAGGTGGATACCCAGGGAATGGAGTCTCTGTCCCATCTCCTGTCCCACCGCCTCGGTGTGAAGGAGATCGTTCTTCTCACCCAGAGTCTGTGCCCCATCCGTATCTGGAATCAACCCACGCAACCGATTCACTCTCGGACCTTCATGGTCGATGGCGACGATTGGGTTGGAAGAACTGGCGCAGATCTCGGCATTGAGATCACAAATCTGGTCGAGGGATTCACAGTTCCGTTTGAAGAGCACAACCCCACCGGCGGGAATGCGTTGCAAGCGGCTAAGGGCATCTGTCGCATCAAGGCCTTCAAAGCCCAACATCAGTAGAGGTCCCGGGTCGAATCGATCGTGCATGGTTTAGTTCGACGCCTTTGGGTTCAAGTACTGTTGGGTATTGTCTGCAAGACGGAGCACAACCAGAATTGTCAATGCCAGGATCAGCCCAGGAGCAAGAGCCAGATGGGGAGAACTCAGATAAAGCACGGCCCCTGAACTCAACATATGGCCCCAGGACGTTCCATCTGCGATCCCAAGTCCCAGGAATGATAAAGTCGCTTCGGCCATAATGGCGTTTGCAATACCAAAAGAGGCCTGAATCGCGATATGTGGGATGGTCTGTGGCATGACGTGACGGAACATTATGGTCCGATTGGGCAGGCCAATACAGCGGGCGGCTTCGATGAAGGGACGTTCCCGCAATGACATTGCGATGCCACGCGCCAGTCGCGCATAGGTTGCCCAGCCACCGATACACAGAGCAACGACGATGTGGCCGACGCCAGGTTCCGGCATAAGAAACATCAGGAATATAGCGAGCAGAATTCCCGGGAAGGAATAGACCGCTTCGGTCATGGTCATCACGATACGATCGACGATTCCACCGAGGTAGCCAGCCGCTGTTCCAAGGAAGGTCCCCACCAGTCCCGAAATAATGACCGTCGCCAAACCTACGATCAGCGCGGTTCGGGCTCCAGCCACAAGAAGCTGAAGTACATCGCGGCCTTCCTCGTCCGTCCCCAGAAGGTGATCTCCGCCAGCCGGGGCCAGCAAGCCGCCCGGCGAGGTGTCCGGTCCGTCTAAGGGTAAGAGCAGCGGACCGATAAGTGCGGCGATAACCACAAGGCCCAACCAGGCAAGACAGAGTTTGGTGGTGAACTTCATCGCCCTCATGCCTCAGCCTTTACCCGTGGATCAATCCAGGTGTACACAAGGTCGACCACCAGGTGTACGAGCACATAACCGACGGCGATGGTAAGTACGCAGCCCTGCACCACGTTGTAATCACGTACATAGATGGCGTCCATGAGCAGTCGGCCGATTCCAGGTCGAGCGAAGACCTGTTCGACCACAATCGTTCCCCCAAGCAGGGCAGCGAGTTGGACCCCAATGAGGGTTACCACAGGAATCAAGGCGCCGGGGAGTACATGCCTTAGGAGAAATCGAGGACCGTGGAGTCCTTTGGAACGAGCTACCAGCACATAATCCTCAGAGAGGACTTCCAGGACACCGGTTCGCACGAACCGAACCAATTTCCCAGATAATCCAAACGCGAGGGTTAGAGCTGGAAGAAGCAAGTGCGCTGGTCCCGTAATCGGCTCGGCCGGTCCCGGTAGAATGTCCATGGACACGGTAAAAAGATAGATCAACATCGGTCCCAGCCAGAAGGTTGGAACGGAGACTCCTATGAGAGAAAACCCCAGCACAGCTCGATCCATCAGCCCGTTTGGCCGAAGGGCCGCAAGAATTCCGGCGGGTACTGCGATGAGAATAGCGAATAGAATAGCTACGATTGCGAGCTCCAATGTGTACGGAAGTCGATCTGCCAGCAGGCTGGACACGGTGGGGGTGTCAAAGCGGGCCTGATATGGCTTCCCCAGGCTTCCATCGGCGATATCACCCAGGTATGCCTGGAGTTGTTGGGGAAGGGCTTTGTCCAGATGCGTGGCCTTCTCAAACCGCTCGATATCGGCGGGCCGCGCCTGTTCTCCCAGAATCAGGATGGCGGGATCGCCTGGAACAATCCGGAGTGTCAGAAATACGATGATCACGACCATAAGGACGCTACCGAGTGCGCGGCCCGTTTTCAGGGCGACCGTACGACCACGATCCATGGAGTTGATCTACTCTCCTTGGATGCGCTCGAGTTGCCCTCGGATGTAGGGGTCATCCTTGATCTGCAGAGCTTTCTTTAGATGATGTTTGGCTTTGTTATAGGAGCCATTCTGCACGTATAGGTTTCCGAGCATCCGATGTGCTTGGAAATGGCCCGGGCGCCGGGTCACCACTTTTCGCAGAATATCGATGGCAGCACCACGTTGGCCGGGCTTTGTCGCAAGTTTTCGAGCCGATCGATACAACTCTCTGACGGACATAGTGTCGGTAGATGATGGATCTTTGCCGGAACCCGGATCATCCTTTTTCTTGTCGCGTTCTTTGGTTTTTCCACCGGTGGACGTATCCGAGGTTCTGCCGGTCGAATCACGGAGCTTCTTTTCTCGTTCTTTTCGCTCACGTTCTTTGGCTAGAGCTTCGTCACGAAGTTGCTT
>CAUZEG010000109.1:0-13694 GCA_963578775.1 Myxococcales bacterium | reverse complement strand
GGTTGAAGAATAAGGGTTGGAAAGTAGCTATGACCCTCTTCTTGATCTGGGCGGCTCTCCGCCTCGCTCTGCGGGTTATACGTGCCGCGACCAAGACCATCCTCAAGGCCACCCGCGACGACAACGACGACGAAATGAGCCAGGAGGAGCAGCGCACAGAGACCATCGCAAATGTGTTCTCTGGAATAGCCAAAGTAGCGGCCTATGCGGTCGCCTGGTTGGTGGCCCTGGAACAGATTGGGGTTAATACCGGCCCCATACTCGCCAGTGCCGCCATCCTCGGTTTGGCGATCTCTTTTGGTTCCCAGAACCTGGTCCGCGACGTGGTAAACGGCATGTTCATTCTTATCGAGAATCAATATGCCGTCGGCGATTTCGTCGAAGTCTGTGGTCAATCCGGGACGGTGGAACAGGTTAACGTTCGTTCCACACGGATCCGCCAATTGGATGGAACCCTCCATATCATCCCCAATGGGAGCATCTCATCGGTGGCCAATAAGACCCGCGATTGGGGCCGCGCCGTATGTGAAATCGGGGTGGGATACGATAGCGATATGGACAAGGTTGCAGAGGTCGTCAATAAAGTCGGCGAAGAGATGTATGCGTCCGAGGAATGGAAGGACGAGCTGATGGAAGCACCCAGCTATATTGGGATCACCCAGATGGGCGACTCATGTGTCACGGTTCGCGCTATGGCCAAGGTAGAGCCGGGCGAGCAATGGGGCGCGACGCGAGAGCTCAACCATCGCCTGAAACGCGCCTTCGAGGAGGCCGGCATCGAAATTCCATTCCCGCAACGCGTGGTCTGGACCAAACCCATGCCGGCCACCTGATTCGTTATCAGTCGGGCTCAGGTGACCACATATGCCCGTGCTTCCGCCGGAAAACCAGGTAGGATTCGGGCGAATATCGCCTTCAAATCTATTCTGATGGGGCTGCCTCAATCACTTCGAGCTCTCGGCATGAAGATTCATTTATGGATGCATTCGCGTCGTCCACACTACAAACATTCCATATGTCTCCATCCGACGCTTCCACGAAAGTAGGCTCGAATGTACTTACGTCATACGTTCGCTTCTCGATACGAACCGTGCCCCCATCCAAACGCACCATGCTCAAAAGAACAACATAGCCTTGGCAAGGTACGGGCGTATCATTATTCCATCCATACGTGGTCCACGTATGATTGTCGATAGCCGTCCAGCCGTCGGCGTCATTTCCACTCCCAAACATATAGTCGTGGGTAAAGCCAATGTGGGAGAAATAGGGCGCGTTGATCCATGTATAGTCCTGGCCGCAATTGTCTTCGACGAGTTCGTGGGTATAGCCATCTTCGTCGCTTATTGTAGAATTAGATGCGGGAGTAGTTACAAAAGTCAGCCACACCGGCATCCAATCGCCTGTCTTGATGCGTCTTTTCTTCTCGTCCGCATCCAGACCTATCCTGACCGAAGGGCGGCACTCTCTCATTACCAAATAGGAATGCTCATTATCTTGTAACACCGGAATGATGAGCGTTTGATCCGGACCAGAATAATCACCCTCCCAATGCACATGATTTAATTTGTGAGGTCTATCTATCGGCGTTGCTACACTTTTGTCGCAACCGGCCTCATTTCGGACCCAGGACGTAATTTCGTAAGTCCCGGTCAGACTACTGTCTAAACTTATAACCTCTGGATCGGAAGAGCATGATCCAAGCAAGCCCAATGCAAGCGAAAGGCATAAGACCAAAACGATTGGTTTACAAATATTCATCGGACCCTCCCCGGAATGCATCGACTGCTCCTCTAACTTGGAGCTGAAGTGAGAAGATAAACCCGGCTAGTCCAGCGGTCAAACAAGGCATCCCCAACGGTTCCCAAGCGGAATCGGTGGCTTACAAATCCTGGGCACAAAGCGGGCGCGCTAAGTTGTTGATTTGCTTGGATAGCCTGCTTGCTTCGTAAGCAGTGGGTGTGCGGATGCCCTTCTCTGTCGGGCCAGAGTCTCGCCAGGCAACTCGCGGTCGTGTACGCTTATCATTCGCGTGATAACATCTGGAGGATGACATGCGGCTCTTGTTGGTCGTTCTTGCTTGCTTTGGCCTGATGATCTCCGGCTGTGATGGTGGGGGCAATTCCGGCAACAACGGTACAGGCCAGGACGGTGGAGACGGTCTGGGTAACAATCCCTGCAATTTGTCCACCTGGCTCGAGAAGGCCCTCAATGGCTGTAAGCAACTGAGCGGCGCGAAGCTGTCCGACACGAATCTGTCCCATGTCGATCTACTTGGCGCGGTGCTTTCCAACGCGGACCTGTCGTACGCGGACCTGGCGTACGCGGACCTGTCCTACGCAAAACTTGGCGGCGCGGACCTGACCGGCGCGGATATGCTCGCCCTGAAAGTGACCGGCGCAGACTTCATCGACACAATCATGGAAGACGCGAACCTGAACGGGGTCGGTTGGCAGAATACACGGTGCCCGGACGGAACCAACAGCGACAACAACGGCAAAACCTGTTGTGACCATCTCATGGGAGTCGTTCCCAGTGCTGGCTGCGATTAGTTGCCAGTCTCCGGAGCACGTTGCCATGCGACCAGTCGAATGGTGGTCTCGTACACATTGACCGGGCTCTTGAAGAACGTCTGTAGCTCATTGCGGGTCATGACCACCGCACCACCTCTATGCATGGGATCACAGACGATATAATCTCCGGTCAAAGAAGCGGAAAACAAGGCGATAAAGTGCGGGACGGCTCCCGTGTCAAAGGTGCCATAATCACCCGAGAATCGTGCGTTCCAGTCCTCGGTGATATGCCCATAGGCGATGGCAGAACCGTGGGTCTCCAGGAACATCTCCAGGTCGTCCCAGGAATAGCCGAAGACGGGCGCTCCTCCCCCGTTGACGATCCCTTGCGGGATGGAGGGGAGCTCCTCCATAAGATCAAAGTAGACCGGCCGGGTGTTGTCTTGGACGAAGACCGTCCCCGCGTCTACATATAGAGTGGCTCCGTCGGGCAGGTCCGAGGGGTCGACCTCGGGGTAATCGGGATACATCAACGCTCGGGCGTGGTCGATGGCCATCTGGGCCGTGAGAGCTTCCGGTGACACGCTGCTCTCACGCATCAGCATCGCGAGACTTGCTGGTCCGCAATTGTTGGATGTTCTGTCGGCCTCTATACCGGAGGCGTTCCAGTGGGCGTCGTAAATCTGGGTCAAAAAGAACTCATTGGCCCAATCGATATCCGTGAGCTGGGCCTGGTCGGACTTGGGCGCGGTTGAATTCTGTCGGGTCATATTGGTATCGACCACACCATTCGCACAAGAGAGTGCGCCGAGTGTTATACCGACGATCAGGACCCGATGAATCATTGCGATGCGCTCCTACAGGCCGAGTGGAGGCCTGCCCTGCCAAAACAGTAACCAGGTCTCGTCGGGTTCGCAAGCAAAGAGGTGTTCTACGGCTGTTGTTATCGAATGGGCCTGCGATATACTCGCCCTTCGCGCATGAACGTCGGAGGTTGGAATGCGGTGGTCTAGTCTTATCGTTCTCTGGGGAGCTCTTGTACTGGCCGGCTGCGATGATGCACCCGACATCGGGGCCTATGAACACCATTAAATTGTTCTTCTCTCTGTGGTTCAACGAAGACAACGCTGCAAGTGGATGCACCCGTCGATAGGAACTTGTTACTTTTGCCCGGTCTCGAATCCTGCTAGAACGTCCCGGACCACCGTTCGAGGATCCTATGCACATTCGTTGTCTGTCCTTCCTGGCTCTATGTATTGCGACCATCGGTTGCTCTTCGTCCACAACCACGCCCACTACGGATTGTGTACCGGGCGAACCGGTCGCGCAGACGGACCCGTGTAGTAGTTGTATCTGCACCACCGAAGGGTCCCTCGATTGTACACCTTTGGAGGTCGGCGCCACCTGTATATCGGACGATTGTTGTATGGCGGATGCCACCTGTCAGGCCTGTGAAGGGTCCGATTGCCCCTCTTCAGGACTGACCTGTTCCGGTCAGATCACACTTCCATGCACTGGCTCGGATGGATGCACTCTTAGTGCCCCACAATGTGTGAACGACACCTGCGAATGTGCGGACTCTTCCCTTCCCGACGACACCAGCTGCATCGCCGATGCAAATAATTGTACGACCGGCGACTCCTGTCTGGAGGGAGAATGTATTGCGGGCGATCCGGCCGATCTGGAGGACGGAAACCCTTGCACAGTCGGAGTTTGCGTAAAGGGTGTGGTCGAACAAAGCCATCTGGACGGATCCTGTTCCGATGGGAACCCATGCACCCTCGGGGATCGATGTGTGCTGGGACAATGCCTACCCGACTCCCTGGTGGAATGTGCCCATGAGCCCTGTGGACAGGGAGTCTGTAATCCCGACGCCGGTGCGTGTACCTACGAAGATATCGCCGATGGGAGCCCCTGCGTCGAAGACGGCGAATGTGGTGGACTGGGCTCCTGTACGCAGGGTGAATGTGTCGTCGAAGGTGATAGTTGTGACGACAACAACCCCTGTACGATCGATTCCTGCGATACGGATGGCTGCGTCCACAGCAACGCTGCCGATGATACTTCATGCAGCAACACGGCCGCCTGCGTAACGGAGGGGGTTTGTCTGGCGGGCGCCTGTGTTGCCGATGGCCAGGATCCCTGCATCGTAGATGATCCCTGCAAAGTCGCACTCTGCGGTCCCGAAGGAAACTGTGACACGGAGAACGCAGCCGACGACACGCTATGCTCTATCGAATCCCCATGCGGCATAATGGCCGGCTTATGTATTGGCGGATCATGCGAGCCCACGGCGATCCCCTGCAACGACAACAACCCCTGCACACTCGATAGCTGTAGTGCATCGGGATGCTTAAATGAGTCGACGAACGAGGGTGGTCTCTGTGGCAACGAAAACCCCTGCGACGGAACGGAGACCTGTCAGCAGGGTTTCTGCCAGGCCGGTCCTGCCCCCGAGTGCGAAAGTGAATCCGAATGCCTGATTGGCTCATGTGATCCCGACCAGGGATGCGTGTACATGGCAGATCCGGATTGTGAAATCGGGAGCCTTGAACCCGGTACAACCATGTTCTTTGGCGGCCCCGACCAGATCAGCGGATTGATTCCATCAAATATCACGGAGGCCGAGGTTCATGTCTGGGGTGCAGGCGGCGGCGGCGGCTTCCCCGGCACCGGTGGGGGCGGCGCCTATGTAGCCGCCACATTCACCGTAGCACCCGGTGATACCCTTGAACTTCGAGTCGCTGGTCCCAGCTTGAGCACCGGCGGCGGTGGTGGAGCGAGTTATATCTACCAGAATAATGCGCTCCTACTGGTGGCAGCCGGTGGTGGTGGTGGTGGCCTCGATGGCTGTAGCGGCTGTTCGGGCGACATCCTGGTAGGTCATGGTGGAGCAGGCGGTCCCGCCGGTGGCATTGGTCAAGACGGCACCATCAATAATCATTGGTCGACCGGCTCTGGAGGAGGCTCCGGCGGTACCCAATCGGCTGGTGGTCTGGGTGGTATCATCACCGACAATTCTCCCTTTACAGATAATACCAGCTGTCCTGGAAATCCAGGCGCTGCCAACCAGGGTGGTGCCGGAAGCCAGGCCACCAACAACAATCCATGCCAAAGCAATTTCGCCCCGGCCACGAACGAGGCGGGTAGCGCGAACCCACCGAATGGCGTTGGTGGTGGCGGTGGTGCTGGCTATTATGGTGGTGGAGCCGGCGGTGGAAAATGGACCTACACAGGAGGTGGCGGCGGTGGCGGCTCGTCGTTCGCCGCCAATTCGCTCACACTGATTGGCTCGGAAGGTGGTCAAGGCCCCGTTCCTGGTGGGACATCGAACGAGCACTACACCAATCAGGCGGGTACCGGAGGCCCTCAAGCGGCGGGCAATGCCCTGGATCCACAGGCTCTTGGGGTCTCGGGCATGATCGTACTGATCCTATCGCCCTGAGCCCAATCGTCCGAAACGGTCACGTTCCGAAGATACCGATCCGCGACCTACGGTGAATATCGCCGTAGATCGATATGATCCCGTCGGTACGCAATCTTCACGGCTCGAATATATTCTTCCACTCGGGGGCCACAGGCTGCGATCTGGGCCTCGGTACGCGCACCCCTTAAACAACGTCTCGTTGCCCGCGTCGACCGAAGTTGCATGCTGCAGTCGGTGGAACGTAGGACGTCCTTTATCCTTGGAAGACAGGCCTTCGAATCGGTTTCACCCTCGCAGACCAGAATGGCCACATGGTTACAGATACCCCCAAAGCCGGGTTTCGGCCGTAGGAAAAACAAAACCATAAATCCCACTATCAGAACCGCGAATAAAGCCAGTACCCAACGATGTCGTGGTTCAACAATTCCCGATACGGCGTATTCGCCATAGGGGCGCCATTCCGAGCCGCGCGCCGGTCGTACCGGTGTGTCCAGAGTGATCCGTCCGGCGGCGATCAACGCCATCACCTCGGAATCATGCAACGGCCCCTTCTCCTTGCCGTCTTCGAGATAAAACCAACGTTTCATACCCCCTCCTATGACCGACCGGATTCGCGGCGTCAATAGTCACGACTTCACAATTGTTACGGGAACATGGTTTTATGAAGAGATGGTTCCTTGTACCCGTATCTGGAGAGAACGGATGGTCCGAAGACCCCTTTCCTTCTTGCTTTTACCGGCCGCCCTTCTTATGGCCTGCGGAAGTAGCGCAAGCCAGTCCGCAGCCGACACCAGCCAGATAGATCCGGGTCCCGCTGAGGTCTCTGTCGATGTTGCCCCTGCGGATAGTCCTCCCAGCGATTCCAGCGACGTGACCCGCGACGTGGCCGACGATACGGCGGCCGATACCGCAGCGGATACCACCCCATCGGAAGACGTCGAGCCCGATATCCCGGAACCGGCCCCCGCCAGTGTGCGTTTTGTCGTCCTGGGGGATACCGGAGAAGGGAATGAAGATCAGGTTCTAGTGGCCAACGCCATCAAGGCGAAATGTGATCTAGAAGGCTGCGACTTCGCCCTACTGGCCGGTGACAACATCTATAACTCTGGCGTCGACAGCGTCACCGATCCCCAATGGCAGGACAAATTTGAAGTCCCCTACCAGGACCTGGATTTTCCGTTCTACGCGGTGCTTGGAAACCATGACAACGGCGGATTGGAGGTCCCCGGGCTGGATGGAATCCCCGGACTGGATGAATTGGGCGAGGGTTCCGGCGGCCAATTCTGGAAAGGGGATATCCAGATCGAATATACCGCGCATTCGGATAAATGGACCATGCCCGCCCGCTACTACGACTGGACGGCTGGCCCGGCCCACTTCTTCGCCCTGGATACCAACGATATGATGTGGTCGCAGGCCACCGAGCTCTACCCGGAGGTTGCAACCCGCTATCAGCAACAACTGGACGATATGGGCCAGCGGATCAACGAATCCACGGCGGTCTGGAAAATCGTCTTTGGCCACCATCCCTATATCAGCAACGGTGCCCACGGAAATGCAGGCAACTACGAAGGCGATCCCCTGAAAATCGCTGCCGACCTGTTAAAGAACATTCCGTTGGTGGGAGACTTACTGGGGGATGTAACCGCGGTCAGCCTGGGAGTCGGTGTAAAAGACGGTGTCGAAGCCATCGTTTGTAATAAGGTGGATTTCTATATGTCCGGCCACGATCATAATCGCCAATGGCTGGTGCCGACTGACAGCTGTCCCGGAGTGCAGTTTATCGTGTCGGGTGCCGGGGCCAAGGTCAAAGACTTCGCGGGGTCCCTAAATGCGACCGTCTGGCAGGAAGATGCCACCGAAGGATTCGTATGGATACGAATCGAGGGCAATACTCTTCACGCGGAGTTCATCGATAAGTATGGCACCGTGAACTTTGTACGTGATATGGTCAAGTAGGTCGCAGCACCCGCTAAGACAGCCCTGAACGTACGACCAGAACGTCCCGAAAGAACGCCGTTTTCTTGACCATAGGCCATGAGCCTCCGATAATCTTTTGGATCCGTTGAATTAGCTAATCTCTGGGGTTTACCATGGGTGGTTCCCGACATCTGAATCAATGGCGTGTCGCACGCGCGTTCATTCCATTTTCTATAACTGTTTTTCTGCTTGGTTGTATTACCGGCAGTGCCCCGGCCTACGATCCAACCGGATCGGATATAACGATAGGTGGTACGGGGCCTGATACGGGACAGGCGAATACCCTGGTTGTGGTTATCGAGGACCCCGCTCCCGCTGACGAGACTGTCTATCTAGGCGGTGAAGTTATTCTGACCGTACATGTCGACACAAGTAGCTCCAGCAGTTCGGATCTTCTTCTAACCGTAAAGACAACCCTGAACGACACGATCCGACCGGAACTGTCCGGCGAAGTGGAGCCAGACACAACCCTTAGCGAGACCATTGATAGCCTGACGGATCTGCCCGACGGAGAATACATCCTGCAGGTAGAGGTCAGCGCGCCCGGCTTTGCGCCTGTCGGAGCACAGAGGATCTTTCATGTAGATAATACCGGCCCACAATTGGTCTGGGACGGACCGCCGGAGGATCTGGTCGCCAATACCGATGTAGATGTTCTGATCAAATATGGTGATTTTGGTTCGGGCCTGGACACTCTTGTTGTGAAGGTCGGAACACAGAACATATACACGGACGATGATCTGGGCGGGGCCGAATTCCTGGGTTCCACGGTTTCCATCGTCATCGACGACTTCGCCAGCGGTAACTACACCATCAAGGTGACTGTGACCGACCGGGTAGGCAACACCACCACATCCAATCGCAACTTCCGGTTGGTAGAACGACCGCCTCTGTGGCTACCGGACAGCTACGCTCCTCCAGGAGGAGGGGCGGTCTACGATGGACTGGTCGCGGATCTGGATAATGACGGTCAGGATGACCTGGTAATCACCACCTCAAACCATACTGTATCCTATCCCGGAAACGCGGACGGAACCTTTGGGAACGCGATTGAAGTCTCACCGGCCTCGGTCCAGGCCCTCGCAATTGAGGATCGTACCGGGGACGGAATCGTCGACCTTATTGGCGTACATGCCCTGACCGTGCCGAGCCTCCTACGAGTGTATGTGGGTGAACCCCACGACCAACTGGGCGTTGTCTTCGGAACCAGCCTCGACGACGGTGTGTCAATCGACGCCCAGGCTCTGGATCTGCAACTGGCCGACTTCAATGAAGACGGCCTGAATGATGCTGTTCTAGTAACAAGCTCGCCCTCCGATACCCTGCTCCTCGCGTTGGGCCGTTCGGATGGTGGCTTCGATCCCCCCAACTCCTTTGGCGGCGTGACCGGAACCAAAGAGGCGCATATTACCGATGTAGATCTGGATGGCCATCTGGACGTTGTGGTTCTTCGTACCGATAGCACCATAATCTCGGTCTATCGCGGCGATGGTCACGGAAACTTCGGTATCGCCATCGACACGCAAATTGACCGGCCGATCAACACGGCGACCCTCGCCGACTTTGATAACGACGGGCGCCAGGACCTGGTTGCATCCGAGGCCAGCGGCCAGGGTGTACCCAAGGTTGCGATCTATTCAGGCCAGGGTACCGGCACCTTCGTCAAAACCTCTGAATTTTCGACCCTGAAGACCCTCTATCACCTCGCTGTGGCGGATATCGGCGGCGATGGTGAAATCGACATTATGGGGCTGTCTCCCGCGGCCCGGAACCTCGAAGTACATTATAGAAAAAACTCCACTTTTTCCTTCGATGAACACGCCATGTATCAGGCGGGTAGCTCCCCCACCGCCCTCTTTGTTGCCGATATCAATAATGACAGTATGGCCGATCCGATCATCGTCACAGCAAATGCGGTTCTGGTATTGCGTTCCAATCTATTCGGACCACGTCGAGCGGTTCGTGAGTATCATCTGGCGGGTCGGACCATCGACGCCGCCCTCTCTTTCGCCAATGATGATAGTCGACCCGACTTTCTTTCGGCCAAGGAGCTCCCGGTTATAGTAAATCCGAGCTCCGGCATCGCCGAATTCGAACTGCTAACCTTGATCTCCAAAGAAGATTCACTCCTGGCGAATCCGAGTCTTGCGACCTACAGCCTACCTGCCATTCCCGGCGGTCCGGGCATACAGTCCCTTGGAACGGCCGTACAGATGGTATCACCCGATTTTGATCTGGATGGCTTTTCCGACACTATCATCCGAATGGATGGACCCGCCTCTGCCACCATTCCTACCATCTTTGGATTCCGACGGCAGGGAACAAACTTCTACGAATTCGGGGGTATTTATCCGCAGGGAGAAATCACGACCATGACCAGTGGTTCCCTCTATGGTTCGCTGCATAAACCCCAGGTGGTCCTCAGTCGTACCGAGCCATCCACCGCCGTCGATGGCATCCACACCCCGGAACGCTATTGGCTAGACATCTATGATACCGGCGACCTCGATTTCGTATTTCGGCTCTCAACGCAGGTGTGGGCACCCGGAACGGACATCACCATTTCTGATATCAACGATGATGGGCTGAAAGATATCTTCGTATTGCAACCAAGTCTTGGGAATGTTGCTTTCCTTCGCAGTCTCGCGGGCGGCGATATTCAAACCCCGATCAACTATGCCGTTGGGCCCGGCCCCAGACTCGTCCGTATTGACGAACTCACCGGAGATAACCATCCGGATCTGATCGTTTCAAATGCGGCCGGAATCCTGGTCGCAGCGGGACACGGTAACGGTGATTTTGATCCCCCCATCGTGTTGCCAGAGAGCGCCCAGACACTCACATCCCTGCGAATACACGATCTGAACGATGACGGCTTCCAGGACCTGATCGGAGCGGACGCCGTACAAGGCCAACTCCTGATTCAGATGAGTTCCTCCGACGGTACCTACAGTCCTGCTGCTTCCGTGACCACCACCCCCAACGTGGGTGGAGTTCCATCGGGCGGGATTTTCGTGGGGGATAGTAATGGTGATGGTTGTGACGACGTTGTCGTGATCGGTCCCCAGACATCCGTGATTGCCCGGTACCTGAATTCCCGATGTCTGGAATAGACCTCCACTGAGGCGTTGGATCCGTCGCGTCGGGTTGCAAGTAGCCCTCGTTATGGTAGGGACCCCTCATGGAGACGATCCACCAATGGCTCGGTCGAACCGTCATTCGAAACGACGGTAGCCAGGCAGAAATACCCGTCCGTTGGGCCGTGATCGACCCGAAGGTTGAAACCATTCTGGCCGACCATGCAAGGCTGGTCTGTCCGCAGGATCACATCACCCTCGTGACGGACCTTCGTACGGAAAGCTATGTGCCCGCTCTGGAACAGGCCCTCTCGGCCCATGGAGCCCAGATAAGCCGTCTATGCGTGCCCGACCAGCCGAACGCAGAGCCGCCGGTCACCGATGATACGACCATCGCGACCGTACGCGCCGAGCTACAGCAACGTGGAACCAGACTGGCCATCTCCGTCGGGTCGGGGACCATTAACGATATTACCAAAGGAGCGGCCGACGAGCTTCAGATCCCCTTCTTCTCCTACGGTACCGCCGCCTCAATGAATGGCTATACCAGTAGTATCGTCGCCATGTACGAGCAGGGGCTGAAGATAACCCGTACAGTCCAACCGGCCCTGGGTGTTTACGCCAATCCGAATGTGGTTGCCCAGGCACCGACGGTACTCGCCCTGGCTGGCCTGGGAGATCTCTGCTCCAAACCCTTTGCCTGTGCAGACGCAGCCGTTGCATGTCATCTAACACAGCAGACACCGTGGCGGGTTCCAGAAGAGATGGTGGCGGTTGCCTTTGAGCAGTCGCTCAACCACGCGGAACCGATTGGCAAGGGCGATCCCGACGGAGTAACCGTTCTTCTGGAAGCCCTGTGGATCTCCGGTCTATCGATGACCGTAGCCGGAACCAGCGCACCGGCGTCCGGCGGAGAACACCTCTGGTCCCATCGCCTGGATATGGCACGCCACGACGCGGGCCTACCCCCCGTGGCCTACCATGGTGTCCAGGTAGGTGTGGCCTGTGGACTGGTGGGCCCGATGTTCGCCAAGCTCGCCGAACTCGACTACCGGACCGTGAAAACACGCCTTCAACAAGCTGAGTTTGAGCCCGACCCTGCGTCAACGGAATTCCGTAGCTGGATCGAGAGTCGTCATGGTGATCTAGCACCAGAATCCCGCGCCGGTGTACGCCAACAGTCCGCAAGAAAGTACGAGCGAAGCCAGCGTAACCAACAACGGCAGCGCCTGCTTGAGGCCTGGGAGCCCATCGTAGCTGAACTACAGACCGCCCGAGATGCCGCTATCCGCATTCAATCCGCTCTGCACCACGCAAAAGCAGCGCAGACCCCGACGGATCTTGACCTCAGCACCGACATAGCAGAGCGTATCCTCGAAGTATGCCGCGATATGCGAGATCGGCATACTGTGCTCGATCTGGCCGCGGACCTACTGCCTAGTCCATGGCAAATCGTCTGATTCTTTGTCCCAGATAGACAAGAAAAAACAGGCCGAATACCAACGGATAGGAGGGAATATCGTGGGGACCGGACTGACATCCAAAACTGGACCCAGTGCCTTCGTTATTCTGTGTGGCCGGATCCGGCTCTACCGGTAACACAGGCTCTTCTTCGATCACCTCAAAGGTCCATAAGGCACCCCAGAGATTGCCCTGTCCATCCACGGCCCGGACCCGGACCGGCCAGGAGCCGATAACATCGGGGATCTCCACCCGTACAACGGGACCTTCTTCCGGGCCCTGTTCATAGATACCGTCGTATTCATGATCGATCATAATCTGGAGCTGTTCGACGTCAGCCTCGTCATCATCATCCATGATCACTACGGATAACTCGATCGTCGTACCCTTAAGTACCTCCTGAGGCCCGTCCAATACAAGACTCATACCACGCAGAGGGCTGGTTTGTTCGATCTCTGGGAATACCGCAGACCAGGTATTCAAAATCCCGTCTCCCCAGACAGTATTCGGCAATGTTCCCTGTTCCGGTCCCTTGGCGAGACCGTCCACCATCCGTTCCGTAATCTCTTGCTCCAATGCGTCCGGGAACCGCTGCAATACCAGTAGATTGGTACCCGTCACATGGGGAGACGCGCCGCTTGTCCCTCCAAAGGAGAGATAGCCGCCCGAATACTTCAGCAGCGGATAACCCGCCAACAGATCGGTGGGTGCAACAAGGGCAAGCTGACGTTCCCCATCAATCCGTGGGCCGGCACTGCTATAGCCAGCCAGGGGACAGTTGTCGGGTCCGGCGGCACCCGGGTGCCAGTTAAGCACCGAACAGGCTCCCACTGTGAAAATACCATCGGCCGTAGCCGGATGTGTCAACGACTGCTGGCGCGTATGCATATCCTCGTCGGGAAGATGTACCACTGGCCATGGCACCTGCGCCGCCACCCAGATATCCACTTCGACGTCCTGCGCCGAGCTGTTCTGGATCCCCAGTATCCATTCCCCCTTGGGAATCTGTTTGCCCTCAACGTGCGCCAGAACCCGTCCTTCCAGGGAATTACCGCGGGTGGATACCCCACCAAAATACGAAAAGATAATGCCCTCACCATCGACCTGGACGGCCGATTCTGGAGAACCGGTGATCACGGTTCCATCGGGACCGATCATCCCAGAAATAGACACATTCGAAGAGCCCTTCCAGCGGAGCGTAAGAAAGAACTTATCGGGAACGTAATGCCCCTGACCAAA
>CAUZEG010000108.1:0-13737 GCA_963578775.1 Myxococcales bacterium | reverse complement strand
ACAAGGCCAACCAGTATCATCAACGGGATATAAAATAGATGCGACGATGTCATTCGACCGTTTTATCGATAGCCGCCCGTAATTCGGCCAGCTGACCTTCCAGACGTACGACTTTCCGATGCGTACCCCACAAAAATCCCAGTGGGCATAGCCACATAAGAATGTAGGCCACGAGCATGAAGGTTCCGCCCGGCACATTTTCCTTTTCCGGAGGAGCGCCCCGGTCCATAGGCACTTGTTCAGGCTCGAGGGCGGGGGTCGTGGGCTTGATAGACTCCACTTCTTCCTTCGCTACAGACGTGTCAATAGTGGACGTTGTGTCGTTGGCTGTAGGCGTGGAGACCACATCCGCTGCCACCGGTGTGACGCTCAAGACAAAGCCTAGAAGGCAGATACAGAGAAACGAGTTTCGGATCAGGGTCAGCGGGTTCATCAGTTTGCTCGTAGGTTCAGGTCAAAGGAAACCAGGGCTAGACATCGATGTCTGCGTCCTGGGCCGCGTGCCAGCAGGATTCCAATGAATCCTCCGCGCTGCGGATTCGTTTGCGTAATAATAATATGGCCAGGGAGAAGACCAGAATGGTCAGGATGGAAATATAGAATACGGTCTGAATTTCAGGAGCCGAAGACGTAAACTGGCTCTTGTCACTGGTGAGATTTTCCGGATGTAGTTTCCTCCCCCAGAGATTCACAGCTATTCGAATAAAGATGATCGCCGGGATACCAAGAACAGAGATGCCGGCCGCCAGCTTTCGGGTAAACATATCGTTCCCACCAAAGCGACGCATGGCTGCATAGCCGAGGTACATCAGGAAAACCAGAAGGACCAGCATCAGCCGCGGCTCGAAATTCCACCAGGTCCCCCAGGCCTTCTTTGCCCATAAGGGTCCCGAACAGAGGACCATCATGCCCAGAAGGGTTCCCGTATCGGCACAGGCCCCAGCCCAGTGGTCGTACTTTAGGTCTCCACGCACCAGAAACAACAGGGACAAGATGCCCGCAGCCAATAACAGGATCAGCATATTGATGGCCGAGCCCACATGGAAATAGAAGATCTTCTGCACAACCCCGTTCATCTCGCTGGTATTGCTTACAGGTAACGTGGGCGCGTAAAAGAAAACCATCACCAACGCCATCGGAATGGCCACGGTGGCAATCCCCAGAAGCGTTATATGAACGGTATGCGCGCGGGACATTATCGCTCCTTGATTCACCCTCTATCTCGCATGAGATACGGGAATATCCAGCTGGTACCAAACACGAACACCAGATCGAACGCAAGCATTAGTCTTAACCAGGTCCAGATATCCGCCAGGGCGTTATCAGCATAACGGGTGTCCGCAGACAGAAAGATCAGTGATGTCGCCTCTACGCCCGCCAGGAACAGGGGTACAATAAGAGGAAAGACGATCAGTGGATATAAGACCTCGCGAAATGCCAGACGGGTTACGAGTCCCGCGAATAGCGTGCCCACGAAACAAAACCCGAGGACCCCCAGAAAAACGGCCAATATCAGAAGACCCATATGCGGAATCTCCGGATCGAAAAAGACGATCACCAGTGGAATCACCAACGTCACCATGGCCAGACTGAATCCCAGGGCGAGAATCACTTTGCTCAGATAGACCACCCGTAGATCGGCGCAACCCATCATCAGGCCTGCCAGACAGTCATTTTGTTGCTCGCGGTCAAAAATGCGACCGGTCCCCAATGTGGATGAAAACAAAATGACGATCCACATCAAGCCCGGAACGTAGGCTTCGGCATTCGATTCGTCGTTCATCACGTAGAATGCGAATCCAAAGATAACCACCTGGAGGGCCGCAAATAGAAGCATGGTGTACAGAATCCCCGGGTTCCGTACTTCGATCCGCAGGTCCTTTATCAGGACCGCCTTGAGCTGGTGGCCAAAAGTCATGGCGTTTCCCCACCATTGTAGAAACGGCCCTGTTCCAGTCGATGAACGGTGGCGTTCAAAGCACTCAGCTCCTCCAGATGGTGGGAGACCATAACAACCATACGACCCGCTTCCGACATCCCGCGGATTCGCGATAAGAGATTCAGGCGCGTCTCTTCGTCCAACCCGGTGGTGGGTTCATCGAGCAGCACAAAGTCCGCCTGCTGCAATTCAAGCCGCGCCAGAGCCACCCTCTGAATCATCCCACGCGAGAAGGTTCCAACCGCTCGATCCACCACATCTTCAAGGCCGAGCTCCGTGAGAATAGGAAGGATCATGCCTCGGTCACGCCCATATAAATCGGCGTAGAGCTCCAGGTTTTCCCGCGCCGAAAGATCCGGATAGGTGAAACTCTTATGACCAAGAAAGCCCAGACGCTGTCGAAGTTTCCAGGGAAGCGAATCACTGTGGCCGAATTCGTCTGAGCCATACCGGATCCGGCCCGCCTCAAAGCCGAGGCTACCCGCTAGAATCTTGAGCAGCGTGCTCTTCCCCGAACCGTTGACGCCTACCACTGCGTGGACGGTACCGGGCTCCCAGATCGCCTCCAGCTTCCGCAATACTCGCTGGCGGCCAAAAGCTCGAACCAGGCCCTGGATATGAATGACATTCGTCAATATTGCTCACCGAATGCCATATAACTACCATCGGGCCTGGGTCTGGTGGTCTAGAAAACGCAAGAGCGAGAGTACCACCGGAACGGTTGAGACCTTTGAGCCGAAAGGCAATCTCCCCTCCGTCGTGATCAGACGATGTGCGACCCGCACTGCCTGCCCACTCAATCGATGGGTTTGGCTCCAATCATCGTTATACGGAGTTTTTCGCGTCTCGGAATGGTATTTCTCATACCGGACCAACTTCTGCACATTGCTATTAATGGTGGTCAGTACCGGCTGCAAACGTTCGGTCAAAAAAGTCCGCGCCTGGTCATCGGAGAGGAGCCCCAGTTGGTACTCATTCTCCATGTTCTCCAGGTCTATTACGAGGTCCACCAATTCTTGTTTTGTGTCTTCCAGGGCTGTAAACAGGCGGGCCGAATCTCGAGGAGCCTGACCAATGGAAAGTACAATGCCAATCACACCCAGAGCTGCCAGCCCAATGCGCCGTGGGCTGAAAAAAGCTTTTCGCGGGCTAGGATCCCGGGCCAGAACAAATCCGACCAGAAGCCCAATAACAAAGGCCGTCAGATGGCTTCCAAAGGCAAGACTGCCCGTACTCAGAAATTGAATAACAAGATAGACCGGTACAAGAAGGATCTGGGCTAAGACGGTACTGAGTGCAATGCGGTTTTCACCTCCAATGCCGCGGAGTTGCACCGCAACCAGCCCGCCCCAGATGGCGAATATCCCCGCAGAAGCCCCAAGATATACGACCGTTGGTGGTGTATAGAAGAGGGTCGTGGTGACTCCGGCCGCGACTCCAAGCACATAGATAAGGAGAAGCCCCCATGGGCCAAGGTCCCTCTCACAGCGCCGTCCCCAGAGAACCAGAGCCCACACATTATTGAGTAGGTGTAAAAGGTTGAGATGGACAAATCCGCTACTAACAATCCGCCAATAATCTCCCGACAACACACGATTCGAAAGAGATCCTCCGACGTCGACCGCACTACTCTCGTCGTAGCCAAAAACTGCCCCGCCCAATACGAACAGGTATGTGACGAACCAGAGTCCATTGATCACCAGCAATACCCTTGTACCCCTGGTCCACGAAATCGCGGCGGAGCTTTCTTCTTTGGCGATATCTTCCGCAGCGGGTCGAGGCGGCCCCTCCTCTCGCGCGAGTCGGAGCCACAGCATGAACATCACGCCGACCACCAGAAAACCTGCCACCAGAACCAGCCACTTCCAATACGGATTGACCCGGGGCAGATTGGTTACAGTTACCCGAATTAATTGATGGGCCGAAGTCGCCGTGCTGGAACGGAACACCTGGCTCACCTCCGAAGAGTTGTTCGGGTTGGGCTCCACAAGATGTTCGCCTGGAATGTCCACCTGGAGCACTGGCTTGTAGCGCCTGGGGCCCAGAACGCGGATAAAGAGCCCTTCGAGGCCTACATCCGTAATCAGGCCCAACCGGGTCTTTTTGCGGTCGACCAGATCCTGCCAGAACGGGCCCGCAGGATGGTTGACGAAATAACCCATCTCGCCCATTCCACCTACCCGGATGATCAGCGGTACCCCCGGGTAGATCGTCCCTGCGCCAAGAAATAACCCCTTGGCCGAACGAACCACAGTGGGGTGTCCCTCCGGGTCGCCGTCACGTTCAAATACACGAACCCGCAGATGGGAGTAGTTTCGATGCGTAATGAACTCGTCGAGGACACCTCGAGGACCCGTCGCCAGACTCAGCATCGGTACTCGGATCAAATTCGCCGGAATCGTCAACGGCTCCCGGGTCTTCACCGAAAAAAAGTAGACATTGCACGATATGATCGTGAGGCTCTCCTGGACACGCATCGTACATTCAACCGATGCCCGTAGATGATCAGCCAGGACCTGATCCGGGATGCCGGCCCCTATGTCGGATTTCTCTACTTGCGGACCCATCGCAGGATTTGCACCCGACGAAACCGTCCCAGCCGCGAAGAGCAGAACGGTCAATATGATTCGTAATGCACTCATGGTTCCGTCAAACTCGACGTATCCGGTTCTATGCCTATTTTCACCAATTTGCTCAAAACCAGTTCTAGCTCCTCCTCCAGTTCGGCTCGTAACTCGGCGTGATCGACCGCAGAGATTTTTCGGATCGCGTGATCAAATTGCAGATCCGTGATGTTCAAAAGGAGCCGATCCCGTTCGTCGAGCAAGCTCTGAACAAGGGCCTCCCGCGCAATCGGTGATCGATCTGTGTCGAAAAGTCGGCTAAAGCCCCGGACCGCCATCACAAAGGAAAACAGAAACGCAAGACCAACACCGAGGCCATATGCCCAACCCACGAGCGACATTCGTTTCTCCTGACACGTTCTCTAGTTTGAATTTGGCGGCCTATACTAGACAGGCCCATAGGAACATGTCACGCGTAAATCCCTCTTGACAGTCCGTGCACCAACTGCCTATAAGCCCCGCGTAGCTGCGGGGTGGCGCAGAGGTAGCGCGCCGGGCTCATAACCCGGAGGTCGTTGGTTCGATTCCAGCCCCCGCGACCCGAACCAGGTGTCCCGTACATCTGAATTTACAAAAATCATCCATATCGTCCAGAACCGACATTCGCGGTTCTGTCTATATGGTAATTAATCGCACCTTATTGGGGCTGCGTGAGGCCATGGGCTCGCCCCTGGTAATTGCGAAAGACAACTTCTCCCGGACCTTCGGCAATCAGATAGTCCGGAACCACTGGCACCTTGCCGCCACCACCGCTCAGATCCACGACATACTGCGGTACAGCGAGGCCACTGACATGCCCGCGTAGGGCCTTTATCACCCTTCGGCCATCGTCGAGAGTGGTCCGGAAATGAGCCACACCAGGGGCCGCATCGCAGTGTAGAATATAGTAGGGGCGACAACGGTGACGGAGTAACCAGCGATTCATTTCAACGACGACCGCAGGCTCGGTATTGATACCCTTCAACAGCACCATCTGGTTCCCCAGAACACAGCCCGCGTCTGCCAGCATATTCAGGGCTTTGCCGGCTTCCGGGGTACATTCCTTCGGGTGATTGAAGTGAGTATGAAGGTAAAGAGGACGACAGGTTCGAAGAACGGCACAGAGTTCCTCATCAATTCGCTGCGGCAAAGTAACCGGGTTCCGAGTGCCGATCCGTATAAGATCCAGATGAGGAATTCGGCCCAGCCGCTCCAAAAGGCGGCCCAGAACTTGATTCGACAAGGTGAGAGGATCTCCGCCCGAAATCAATACATCATGGATCTCTTGATTCTGTTCAATATAGCAGAGGGCTGCATCCAGACGTTGCCCGGCCGGAGTGGAGCTAGGATCGCCAACTTTTCGTTTCCGGGTACAGTGTCGACAATATACGGGGCAATTATGACTCACGTATAAAAGAACGCGGTCCGGATATCGATGTACAATGCCCTCCACCGGACTGTGTACATCCTCGGCCAGAGGATCTTGAGCCATCCCAGGATAGGTCATACATTCATCCAGATGTGGCACCGCCTGACGCCGTATTGGACAAGAGGGATCGTCGGGATCCATCAAAAGCGCGTAATAGGGAGTGATCGCCATCCGAAACCAGGACTTGCACTGGCGGATCGCCTGGCGTTCGGGCTCTGTCACCTTGATGACGGACTCCAGTATCGCAAGCCCATTTATGCGATTGCGCTGCTGCCAACGCCAGTCATTCCAGTCGTCTTCTTTAACGTCGGCCCATGCTCCGCGATCCGTCCTCATTCCACCACCCGTATGGCGCCCTTCTGGCTTACTACTGACTCAACAAAGTTTGACACATTGTTCAGCCATTGGACAAATTCGTCCGCCTCAAGCGTTGTCCGGAGCTTCCGCACAAACTGCCGGGACCGTCGCAACGGATCCAAAGTCAGACTTGTGTCTCCCAGAGCTTCGGTCGATCGTCGTGCTGTAACCAGGTCCCCCGCCGACTCCAATATATCGAAAAGTCTCCGCGTATCCGCCTCAGACAGCTGCGTTCCCACCGTAGTCAGCTCCCCAAGCAATGCTTCATGTCTGGCATCCAGGGATATCAGAACCTCCAGCATTACCGGATCCACATCAAAGAATTGATGGGTCCGGGTAGGTTCGGTTATTTCCGACTTTTTGGTAACGACCCAGAGCAAGAGATGACTCAATAAATAAAGGGGGGAGTTGATACTCAATTCCAAAGATCAATGATCTCCGAGAACTGCGGGCCTTTGCACAGGGTTCCGGGAATGTCAATACCCTCAAAACTCAGAGGGTTTTCCACATGAAGCCTGTAACATGCTGTAATTACACAATACTTTTATCCACAAGAGCTAACGTTCTGTGGATAAAGGGTTTTTCACAAAGAGGTATTTTGTAAACGGCGACTACCCAAATTTCTCCGTTTTGCAGAAAACCGCCTATGTTCAGGAGCTTACGTTTCCACAGGTAAAATAGGGGTTATTTTTCGCTGGATCCGCAATTCGATTCATGCTTAACGTCCGGGGTCGCAGATGTCGGCTGCTTCCTCGGTCTGTCCGAGGGCCTTTTTCAGGTCGCAACGTCGGCTGCGCAACCGCGGATCATCCGGGTGAACCACGATAGCACGCTCCATTATCTGGTCCGCTCGTTCGAACTTCTGCTGTGCATAAAGTAGTTGGATGAGGTTTCCATATACGAAAACTTTCTGACTCCCGTTTTGAAGTGCCGTCTCCAGGGCCTGAACTGCTTCGTCTGGCTTTTTGAGAGTTAACAGAACCAAAGCATAGGCTTCGTAGGGTTTTGCCGACCTCGGCGCGGCCCGTATCGCCATACGGCATAGCTCATAGGCGTTTTGTAGAATGTTAAGACGCGCCGGATCGTCTTGCGGGAATGTAGCCTGATGTTGGAGATACACCTCACAAGCGGCTACTGCAGCCTGGACATCACCACCCCGACTCTTCGCAAACGCATCTTCATAATAGCGTCCTGCTTCCAGAAACTTCGTGGCTTTACGCTCCAAATCGCCAAGTCCCCGCAGAGCAACAACACTGGCCGGATCATATTTGAGGGCTTCTACAAAAGAGCTCCGCGCGGATTCGGGATCCGTAGCAAGCACGGACGCACCCAGCATTGTGTGCAAACGCGCCGATCCGGGCGTCGCCTGCAAGGATGTACGGGCGAGAGTCGTGGTGTCACGATAGTCAGCCACACGCTCCGCCGAACGTACTCCTGCCAAAACAAGAACCAGCGAAAAACAGGTTATAACAAACCCGCGCATAACCGGTAGGCGGGCCGCCGCCAGGGGAAGTATACAGGCTAGGCCCACAGCCAGAAACGCGCTCGGCAAGTAGAGTGCTCGCTCGGAAAATAAGGTTGTGGAACAAACGACGGCGTTCGACGAGACTCCATATACGAGGAGTGCTGCGGCGCCGGTTAGCATGGTCCGACGTCGGCCGGAGACCATCGCGCGTAAAACCAGTGCAATTCCCACGACAAGAAGAACCAGGCCGAAAATCCCCAGAAGATCGGTCGTCGACAACCCACCCCGAAAACCATCGCTCAATTCTATGGATCCCCGGCTATAATCGGCGGACAGTGATGCCGGCCAGACCAGTAGACGAATGGCGTGTATTACCAGAATACCGGCCGAACAAAGGCGCGCGAAGAAGGCACTCTCCACCAATGGGTTGTCGGATGGGGAGATCAGACCGGAAAAGCGACCATCCAACGCATGCATACGAAGACCAATATAGGCCACCATACAAAGCACCGACAAACCTACCAGCCAGGGGCGCCAGCTCTGCGCCATTGTACGCTCCTGCCCCCTCTTACCAGCAAACCAATCCGCAATAAGTGGAGCTGCGAATAATAAGGGGGCCAGAACCCCCTGCTCTTTCGATAATCCGGCCATACATCCCAGTAGTACGGCTACCAGCCCTATTCGTACGTCCTTTGCCCGCCACCAGAGAACCAGGGCCGCCAACAGGAAGATGGCACAGAGCATTTCCGAGCGATTGTTCAGGGGAACCACTGCATCCACATGTACCGGATGTGCAGCGAATACCAGGGTCGCCATGGTGGTCGCCCAGAGGGGTGCACCAAGGGTAAGGGCCAACCAGAATACCAACGCCACCGTACCGGCATGGAAAAGGAGATTGAGCCAGCGCTGAAGCCGCAAGTTCTTGGTGGGAACAAGCCGATAACTGAGGGTGGTCACGGGACGATAACCACCGGCGTGTTGGCGGCCCGCAGAACCACCATAGATATTGGTGGAAAAGACGGCTCCCCAGTCGAGCGGACCCTGGACCACCGGATTCTCAAGAACCACCGCCTCGTCATCGAGGATCGGCTTCCCCTCTAGGGCATCAAGATGAAGGACTACCGCCAGGCCAATACAGGCCAGAAGAGCGAATAGAAGACGCATCAAGCGCGGGTCCGAGGGAACTAACACCGGTTACCTCCCAATCGTCGTTCTAATAGAAGAATGATAACGCCCAATAGAATAATTCCTACCACAGACGGCCATAGCCAGAAGACCGCATTTGCCGTACCGGAATCGGCTTCCATCCAACCCGCGTAATAGACGCCGACAGCACCAATTCCAAAGCTCAAGATAAACTTCAGCCCATAGCCAACCCCGCGCCAGCGGGGCGGGATAAACCGTGCCACAAGGCTGTTTTCAAAGGGCTGCATGCCGAGGCTGAAGAAGGCAAAGCCCGCAGCCGCAAGCGGCAGCGTAAAACCGCTTAGAAGCGCCACTCCAAACAAGAACGGCAAACTCAATAGATGAAATAGAATATAACCGCGAACGAGAGGCATCCGATCCGCCAATCGACCACCAACCAGTTGGCCGACGGTCCCGACCAGCAATGCGCCGGCTACAAAAATACCGCCCCATAGATTGGCCTTTCCGCTCGCAATGGATCGGACGTCTGATAGCAATATCTCGCCCAGATGCTTGGGCGCGAGGGAGTGAAAGGCCCGGTACACAAAACCGGACAGGATCATAGCTAGCGCCAACACCAGAAAGAGTCTCATCCGTCCCATGAACCCGGTCGCAACCTCGTCCTGGTGGCGACTTGTGGGCGTGACAACCGACTCATCAAAACGCAGGCTGATTATCAGTAAAAACGTCGTAAGCCCGAGCAAACTAAGCAAACCAAAGGCCCATCGCCATCCCACCAGATAGGCCAATAAGGCACCGCAAAGGGGACCGCCTGCGATACCCAGATTCCCGAATACGCCTTGAATTCCAATCGCTCGACCACGCGCTCGAATATTGTTCGAAATCAGGGTCATACCCACCGGATGATACATACCAGCACCGATCCCCACGCCAAACCACCACCAGGGCAGACTCTGATGATCCCCAAATATGGCCGCTCCCAGAGCCGCCAGGCCGATAGTCCCATTGCCCAGGATAAGTAGGACCCGGGCCGACAGATGCGTGGTCAAAAACCCGGCCGGTAGCGCAACCAGACCGAAGGCCGCATAGCCCGGAAACGAGAGCGCCATCGCCTCCGAATAGGTGATTCCCAGATCCGCGCTGAGCGGAACAGCAATGGCCGGGAACAGAAGCATGGCGAAATGCGCCATGAAGTGAGACGCCGACGTCAGAATGAGAATGGTGCGTTCACGTGGATCCATTTTTTGAGACTATCCCAACAATCGCACACCTGCCACTTCATGCCTCTGGCGACGGGACATCATACCCCGATCTATAGGTGCCACTGGCGTTGAATTCGGGCGAAGAGAGTTGTGCGAAATGATGTAAGCTGGTATTTCCGCGCGGCATGCCCCCGTAGCTCAGCTGGATAGAGCCGGGGATTCCTAATCCCTGTGAGTCGGAGGTTCGAATCCTCTCGGGGGTGCCAGACGAACACAGATCCGTAGGCCGAGACACACCGAATATGACCAAGCGTAGTTACTTCACAACCCCGATCTATTACGTCAATGGACGTCCGCATATCGGACACGCCTATTGCTCGGTTCTGACGGACACGTTTCGCAGGTATCACGACCTTTTCGGCTACGACACCTACTTTCTTACGGGAACGGATGAACACGGCCAGAAGGTACAGAAATCTGCCGAAAACGCGGGGGTGAGCCCGGCTGAATACGTGGAAGGCATGGCACAGGCCTTCCGCGACCTATTACCCGATCTCCACGTCAACAACGATGATTTTATTCGAACCACGGAACCTCGCCACACCCAGATTGTACAAGAGGCTCTGCAAAGTCTGTATGACAAGGGCGACATCTACCAGAACCAATATGAAGGCTGGTATTCCGTGCGGGCGGAACGTTTCTGGACCGAGAAGGACCTGGTGGATCAGAAATGCCCGGAAACAGGTGGGCCGGTCGAACGTGTGAGTGAGAAGAACTACTTCTTCCGCATGAGCAAATACCAACAGCAACTGATCGACCATCTCGAGAATAACCGGGATTGGATCGTACCGGCGAGTCGGTGGCAGGAGATTCGCTCCTTTCTGAAAAACCCCTTGCTGGACTTGTCCATCTCTCGCCCGAAGGCACGACTGTCCTGGGGGATCCCCCTACCCTTCGACAAAGACTTCGTAACCTACGTATGGTTCGATGCTCTGTTGAATTACTGTTCCGGTATTGGGCTTTACCGTGACGACCAGACGTTCCAGAACTGGTGGCCCCACGCTACCCACTTTCTGGGAAAAGATATCCTCACCACCCATTCGGTGTATTGGGGAACGATGCTTATGGCCCTCGGGTTGCCCCTTCCAAAACGGTTGGTTACGACCGGGATGTGGCTGGTCGACAATACGAAGATGAGTAAATCTCTGGGAAACGTGGTCGATCCCCTCTCCCTGGGCGAGAAATATGGTCCAGAGGTTCTTCGCTATTTTCTCATGCGCGACATTGTTATCGGACTGGATGCGTCCTTCAGCGAGGAGGCGGTTGTACGTCGAAACAACAGCGATCTGGCCAACGATCTGGGGAATCTTCTCCGGCGAACCATCACACTCGTCGAACGTGGCTTTGATGGCAAGGTCCCCGCACCCGGTCCCAGTGGTAATGAGGACCCGGAGTTGGAACAGCTCATAAACGCCCTTCCCCGCCAGGTCGAAGAACATATTATGTCCTATCGCCTGCACGACGCGATTGAACACTCGATGCAGGTTGTGCGGGCTATGAACCGATACATCGATCATACGGCACCCTTCAAGGTGGTGAAGGAGGACCCGGCCCGCGCGGGGGAGATCCTACGCCATATTCTGGAAGGATTACACGTCGTAGCGAATGTGCTTCGGCCGATCATGCCTGAAAAAATGGACGAGCTTCTGGCTAATCTCGGATGTAGTGGACCCGTACAGACCGCCCAGGAGTTACATTACGGAATGCTGGAAGCGGGAACACCGATCAACCCGGGCCCGCCATTGTTTCCTCGTCTGGAATTTGAGGTTTCACCGGAAACCGAAGCACCGCAGGGAAAATCAGAGAAAAAGAAAAAAACCGAATCCAAACCCGAGCCAGGTGATGGTATGGCCAGTTTTGACGACTTCATGAAACTGCAACTCCTGACGGCAAAAATCCTTACTGCGGAACCGATCGAAGGTGCGGAAAAACTACTTAAGCTTACTGTGGACGCCGGCGAAGAGAATGCTCGAACGGTCGTCGCTGGTATTGCCAAATCCTACTCGGCCGAGGATCTGCCAGGCACGTCGATTGTCCTTTTGGCAAACCTTCAGCCGCGCAAAATCTTCGGAGTTATGTCCCAGGGGATGGTACTTCTGGCCGAATCGGACGATCGCATGGTCTTCGTTCAGCCTGCCGAGGCGTTGCCAACGGGAGCACGAATCCGTTGACGGAGTCATCGCAACGGCAATTTATATCGATCCTGCGGAGCTGGGCTGAGACACGTCAGGAACCCAGTTGGCTTATCGATCAACGCACCCATGCCGCCCTGAATATGCCACCATCGAGCATAAGTGAAACGGGGATCGAAGAATGGCCGATATTGCCAACCGCAGACTGCACTGGCCGTATAACCCAGCCCAGATACCAGGAATTGCGTGACCTGGGTGGCACCTGCACATCTCTACACGCATCGGAGGCTCTCCCCGCCATCGAGACATTTGCCAATCCCCTGCTCAGGCGCTGGTCAACACCTCTGGCGACCCGCGCGCTGGCCATCTGGGAGGATGGCCTATTTCTTCATGTACCGGCACAAACGGAGACCACACTCTCGCTGGATCTATTCTCACATCATACGGGCGAAGCGAATGTCCTACGAAGTGTAATTGTCCTTGAACCGGGCTGCCGCGTTCAGATCGTTGAAGGTTGTATCGCCCCGCGCTACATCAATAAGGGACCCGAACTGGTCACGGTAGAGCTATTCCTACATGAGCAGTGTTATGTCGAATACTTCAGCCTGAACCACCGCAGTGGTCCGCAACAGCGAGAGCTGCTCCGATCCGCGTGGCTCGCCAATGGAGCGCACCTTCGCTTCACCGACTGCACGCTTACATCCGATCAGGAACACCATGATTCCCATCTGAATCTGCAGGGCGACGATTCGTCCGTCGACTGGCATTCGTTTCAATGGGCGCGAGCTTCCGGTCTGGCCACCCATACGTTTCAGACTCTTCAGCTCGGCAACCGTTCTGAAACCAGTATCCAGATCCACAATATAGCATCAGACCAGGCCTCCAGTCATACGGACTGTCAGATCGATCTTGAGTCCCAACATGGTACCGCCACCAGCAAGATCAGCTCCGCTACACTTTCCACAGGCCCCTCCGCAACCGCGACCCATCGGGTCGATGGCCCCAACGCAAAAGACGAGTTCTCGTGCACAGAACATCCGCACCAATCTGTTCCTATTGGGGCAGAGGATCCGTTGGTGCAAAGTCCATCAACCGAAATTCAGGATTTTGTACGCCCTTCGATCCGTCGCCTCCCGGAAGATATTGGTATGGAACTTTCGGAGATGGTGCGACTTGGACTTACCGGGTCAATTGGATAAGGTTCTTCTCTAGATACACCCCTCGGAGCTTGAAACGATCTATAGGCCCTGATACCAACAGCCCGGTCCATGCCTGACGAGACATATGCCAAGAAAACATCCGATAGGTGCAGAGAAAGATTATCCAAACGGTAGTATCACGCCGTTGGAAATCGCTGGTCAGGACTATGTTGTGGTGCGCGCCCAAAATGGTGCAATGTCCGTT
>CAUZEG010000107.1:0-13803 GCA_963578775.1 Myxococcales bacterium | reverse complement strand
AAGGGTACCCTCACTTCCGGTAATCAATGGAAGAAGGTCCAGGTGATTTGTTCCTACAGGGTTGTCGCGTGTGTCCCAGACACGACCGGTTCCGTCCACAAAACGAACCCCTAGTACGATGTCTTCAATCTTCCCATAACGGGACGAATATTGGCCCGCAGACCGTGTACTGATCCAGCCTCCTACGGTGCTGCAATAGATGGATGATGGGAAATGTCCGACCGTACAACCAATACGATTTACAGTCCGTTCAAGTACTTCGCCTATCACACCCGATTCCGTATGGACGGTGTATCCATCATGATCGATCGCAAGGACACGATTCAAACGCTTCAGATCGAGGATCAGGCCTCCACGAGTGGGGATTGTACCTCCACATACCCCGGATCCGGCCCCGTAGGGAATGATGGGGACGGAGAACTTCTGGCATGTTCGTATAAGAGCGGAGATTTCTTCGATGGTTTCCGGCCAGGCGATGAAATCTGGACGATATTTAGAAGGATTCCCCTGCAATTTCCAGATTTGTGCCTTTGGCCACATATCGGTGGAATAGGTCTGCCGATCCGTCGCCCGTTGCGAAACACGGTCGGCACCTACAATTCGGTGGAGAGATCTTTCAAAGCCTGGATGCATGGATTACGCGAAAATCATCAGGGCAGGAATAGGCCATGGTTTTCCTTCCACGGCAACTCCCAAGAGTTATGAAAATACCAAACACAAGAATGGACCCCGTTGTCCTGAATCTGGTAGACGATCAGAGATGCCCTTTCGTCCCATACGAACGCTTTTGCGCCTATTCCCCATTGTACTGCTCCTGATTCTTGTCCGGTGTGGTGGAGGGCCTGCACTCGAGATTCTTGTGCCCAGTGAGCTTGTTGCAACCGTCGGCACGGTGATGGAGACCGACATCATCGTCTATAACCCGACCGGTGATCCGATCCACTACACGGTCATCGGCCTCCCCGCAACGGCGGAGGCTTATCCAACAAATAAGGGAATTCATCTGCGCTGGGCACCCATAGCCAGCGAGGTCGAGCCTGGAGGGCGAATCTATAGTGTGCATATTACGGCCCAGTCGGTAACGGGACATAGGGCTGAAGTTGATTTCACTCTTATTGGCTATCCCGATGGAGGTACGCCGGTCTTTTTTGCACCCCATGGGGTCGTTCTGGATCTGGCCACCGAGGATCGTGTCTCCATTCTCATTGAGATCAAAGATGATGATAGTTCGGATGTGACCTTTGAGATATTGCAGGATCTACCGGGTGCGAGCTGGTCAAGCATCGACGACCGAACGCATACCGTAACCTGGGTTCCAACAGCCGATCAGATCGAAGAAAAGAGTCTGTGGGCGCTGGTTCTGGGAGTGAAGGATGAGAGCCATCCGCTGGTTACCCATACGGTATCGGTGGTCCTGGCAAACAGTTTCCTACTGCGCGATTGTCCCGGTACCTGGCCAATTGTTGACGATCTTTTTGCCACGACCGACGGCCTGGGGAATCTAACCATCTCCGTGACAGCCAATGATCCCGAAACGGAGATTGGGTCGGTTCTGGCCACCTGGGTTTCTTATGATCTGGAAGGAGAACAGGTTATCAGCGGAGTTGCCCCTCTGAGTAAACAAGGGGGACATTACCAGACGACAGTTACTCGCCAGGCTCTGGGCGGACTGAATGCTATCATCGCCAATGTGACTGTTCGGGCTCGTGATGACGATGATAACGGCAGCACACTTTGTGATCATGAGACACGCATTCCAAAATTCGGGGGACGGACGGTTTCTTTGACCCCGGGAACATGCCCGTCGAATGCGCAAGAGACTGTGTCGGCCGAGAGTGGTGAAGTGCTTCAGCTTTTCGTATGCCCCGGCTCGGTCCGCCAGCTGGAGATCCCGGTTGGGTTGGACGATGCGGTGTCGGTGATCGCCCGCACAGCCGATCCGAATCTTCTCCGTCTTGAACTTTATGGCGAGAACCCAGCCCTGGAACTGGATAGCGCGGAAGGTACGGGCACGGTGTCTTTATCGCGAAGTCCGATGGCTGATCCCGGTCCAGTTCGCGTTGCGTTCAGTATGCCGGGAGCCGTTGCCCCGGGAACTGTTCGATTGAATATTGATATTACCGATGACCCCTGCGTAGAGGATGCCTATGAGCCCGATGATGGCCCAGGTCTTGCCAACCCGATTGGCCTGGTGGCCCAACACCAGCGGACTCTTTGTGCCGGCGATGAGGATTTTGTGCGCTTGGATATAGACAACCAGACTGTGCTGACGGTCGAGGCAGAGTTCGATTCGGAAGAGGCCGATCTCGACCTGCAGATCCTGGCCTCAGACGGAGTAACAGTTGTTCGGGAGGCTCGAGGGCGAGCGGAGAATGAGACGATGCAGACCAACCTCCCGGTGGGAAACTACTACCTCCGAGTTCATGCAGCCGGTGGTGGAAACAGCACCAGCTACACGCTGAATATTGCTGTCGATGCCAGTGGAACATGCCTGGATGATCTATTTGCCCCCAATGGCTCGCCGGCCGAGGCACCGATGATACCGGAGAGTTATCAGGCTGGACTGATGCTATGTACGGGTTCGTCCGATTACTTCCGCCATACGATCAATAGCCAGGAGTCGTATCAATTTGAGGCCTGGAATCTACAAGGTGGTGGGGTCGATATTGCGATTCTTGATTCGAATGGAACGGAGCTTTCCGCTGGATTCGGGAGCATAGCTACACAGGCGCTAATCGAAGGTACCTACACATTGCGAGTAAGCGGCACGACGACAAATGTGCCCTACGGGATGACGTTCTCGGTAACAAACCACTCTCCAGGCTGTCCCACCGATCGCTTTACTCCCAATCATTCGGTTGCTCAGGCGACCCTTCTGGCTACAGGATGGACCACTCGTCTTTTATTATGCTCCGGCGAAGAGGATTATTTTGCCATCCTGGTGGATAAGCCGGCTTCGTTGCGAATGGTTGCGTTTTATGCTTCGGCTGTAGAGACCGTGATACTCGAACAGATACATAGTGATGGAAGCACAATCACAGTGGCGGAGAACGAAGGTCCTCGCGGTGTTCTTGAGACAATATTGCCAACGGCAGGAGTGTATTTGTTCCGGGTCAGCTCGAGTTTTCCTCAGACCTTCTATGATCTTCTCGTGGAGTTCCCTTGATGGTTTTTCATGGCACCCGCAAGAGCACCATAGGGAACTGGATCTGTTTCGTGTGGCTCCTTGCGCTTGGAGGTCTGGTGATGCCGGACACAGCCTCGGCGCTCGGTCCGAGCAATAAGGTTCGGGCCGTCCAGATTCGGTACGCCGGTGGCAATTGGCTTGCTCGGTCCGGCGCGCTTCGAGTGCTGATGCGGGAAGTCGCGTTTCGAACGAGTATTGAGACCGACCTGTCTGAGATTCATCGGACCCTTGATGCTCCTGATCTGTTTGAGTATCCGCTACTGATTCTATCGGGTGATCGTCCTTTCCCGCGGTTTCCGGACGACGATGTTCGACGGCTTCGGCATCATCTCGAGGCTGGAGGGTTACTCGTAATCGACAACGCAGGTGAGTCCGAACGAAATGCGACCGGTTTCTCGGAGTCGGTACGGCGACTTGCGAAGCGACTCTTTCCTATGCAGCGACTCAACCCCATCGCCTCCGAGCACGTAGTCTACCGGAGTTTTTTCCGTTTGGATTACCCATCGGGGAGGAATCTCCGGAAAGGGTATATGGAAGGGATAAGCCTTGGTCGGAAAGAGGCCGTTGGTGGCGAGGATTCGACCCGAATCGCCATTATCTACAATCATAATGATTGGCTGGGCGCGTTGGCCCGTGATGAGTTTGAGAACTGGGCCTACGATCTGGTTCCTGGGATGGGACAACAGCGAGAAATGGCGATCCGGCTCGGTGTAAATATGGTCATGTATGCATTATGCCTGCACTACAAAGATGACCAGGTCCATTTGAGGTATCTCTTGAAGAAGAGGAATTGGCGCATACGGCCGCCAGAAAATCCCTGAAGGCAGAGGGATAGGCGCGCCTGATTGTGAATTAAGACGATGAACGAAACCCTTATCGAGACAGTTACTACAGCGACGCGATGGCCGATGTGGGTATTGGTCATCGCGGGAACGTTGGGCCTGCTGGTCATTTTGATGACCTGGTTCAACGTACGTTTTGTACGATCGCCGATACGGAAGTTCAGCATTGTGGCTCTTCGGACGTTGACCGTATTTCTATTGTTGATTCTCCTGTTGGAGCCAGCCAAGACGGAACGATTGATACGGCGAGTACGAAGTAGTGTTGCCATCCTTGTCGATGTTTCCGAGTCTATGCGCGTCCCAGATGGAGACACGACGCGGTGGAAGGTGGCACGTCGTTGGTTGAGTGACCCTCTTTCCGGCTGGCTCGAAACCCATCGAATTGAACGGTATACATTTGGGATACGACTGGACCATGTGCCGGAGCAGATGGATGTGGGTAAGCTGGAACCCAATGCCCCGGCTACCCACGTTTTGGAGGCACTTTCGGCCTTGGCAGAAAAGACCTCGGGTTCTGATCTGGCTGGGGTGATCCTTGTGAGCGATGGGGTTGATAATGGAGCCTTACGTTGGCTTCAAGAAGGCCAGGACGCGTTGACATCGGAGGTCGCTCAGGTTCTGGATCGACTGGAGGCACCGATCTATTTTGCCCCGGTTGGACGCTCCAAGGGTCTGGCGGATTTACGAGTCGTCGATGTACGTGGTCCATCCTTCACATTTGTAATGAACGCGGCGAGTCTGGATGTGGAAATAGAGGTACAGGGACGGTTACCTCCCCAGATCGAGGTAAACCTTTTTGAAGATGGCCGTCCCAGCCGTACAGAACGAATCAAAACCCGGCCGAAGACCTACAAGTACAGGCATACGATCCCATTCCTCCCTCGTACGGTGGGGGAGCGGGTCTATACAATCCGTGTGTCGGGGCTAGCCAATGAATCCTACACCGAGAATAACGAACACTCGCTATTGATACCGTGCATTCGAGATAGGATTCGCGTTCTTCAAGTGGCGGGGCACCCTTCCTACGATCAGCGATTCGTTCGTGAACACCTCAAATCCAACCCGAATGTGGATCTCGTTTCCTTCTTTATCCTTGTGGATGCCGAGGATGACATTCGTTATCCAGCTCACGAAACATCGCTCATTCCGTTTCCTGTTCGCGAGTTGTTTGAAGATGAGTTGCCGGGCTTTGATCTTGTTATCTTTCAGGACTTTCTTTATCGGCCAGTTGGGGCTGGTGCCCATCTGGAGCGGATTCGGGATTTCGTGACCAACGGTGGGGCGTTGCTCGTATTTGGGGGTGGTCGGTCCTACGAACGTGGTCAGTACCAAAACACCTTATTGGAAACCCTGTTGCCGGTACGCCTTGAAGGCTTACGCCCCACCGAGGAGCCAGCCTATACGGAACCATTTCGACCGACGATGACCGAATCGGGGCGCCATCACCCAATATTACGGTTGTTACCAGACGCGTCGGAGAACGAGCAGCTATTGACGGAACTTCCATTATTGGAAGGGGTAAATCGGGTAACTGGACTGCGGGACGGTGCCATCACCCTGCTGGAGCATCCGGACTTGAAAAGCGATGAGGGAACCCCTCTTCCGATCGTCTCTCTACTGGAAGTCGGAGAAGGACGCACAGTCGCCATTACAACGGCGAGCTTATGGCGTTGGAATTTCGTTCATGCAGGTAAGGGAGGCGACTCTCACGCATATAATCGATTTCTGGCGTCGACGATTGGGTGGTTGTTGAAGGATCCGGAGATGTCGCCACTCCGTCTCTCCCTGGAGCCACAGGTTCCACGAGAACACGAACAGGTAGAGGTGAGGCTGTCATTGGCCGATCCCTCATTCCGGCCCGCCTCCGATCATCCCTACACTCTGTCGTTGCATCTATTATCGGATCCGACGGCTGCGGATTCGGAGCTTCGTGTACCCCTGGAGTCTGCCCAATTCGATTCCAAGCGTTGTCAGCCCACCCGGTGCGAGGCTGGTGTGAAACGGGTCGGGAAAGAAGCCTTATGTGGCATGCTCCAATGTACATCCGGGGCGGATGGAAAGGATGCGTTCACGATTACGGCTCCCGATCCCGGCGTGTATCGTCTGGTATTGAGTTCTAGATTCAAGGACCGAACTCTTAGCGTGGAGCGACGAATTGTCGTGGATCCAGGAAGCCACGAGAGATCACGAATCTTTGATTCCGAAAAACTGGTGGAAAAACTTACCGAGAAGAGCGGAGGTCGCCGGATTTCCATCCGTGACACACCGGATAGCATCGGTTTGTCCGCTCCAGTAATTGAGCTTCCGGAACGGTCTCGGGAACGCCCACTTTGGAGTCATGCCGGAGTGTTGTTGTTGGCGGTACTGTTACTAGGGGTTGAGTGGGCTATACGAAAGCGTTCGGGGTTACCCTGAGCCGTCCAAATATCGGATGCAAATCGTTCAGAATCTGATAAGTCGGTCCTATGGTACGCAAGCGTTTCTCAAAATTACGACTTCGACGGGTACGTGGTCGTCTTCGGATCCCACTTCGATTTCGATTACGGCGACCCCACCTACCGCGGATATCATTCGTGGCTAGCCTCACGAAGTTACCGAATCTGCTGACGTATGTGCGGATTGCGGGGATCCCTCCCATCATATGGTTGGTGTATAAGAGCGGGTGTGCCGCAAACGAATGCGGTGTAGAAAACCAGCGGTGGGCCCTCTGGGCAACGGTTGTCTTCTTCCTCGCGAGTTTTACGGACTATGTGGATGGCTGGTTGGCGCGCCGCAAGAACCTGAATACGGTGGTCGGTCAATTCCTCGACCCGGTGGCCGACAAACTACTTGTGATGGCTCTACTGGTCGAGTTGGTTCATCTTGGGCGCCTGGAGCCGTGGCTGGCGATTGTGTTGATTGCACGAGAGATGTTCATCAACGGCCTACGTGCAGTAGCAGGATCCGAGGGGATAAAGGTGCCCGTGAGTTGGGTGGGAAAATGGAAGACAGGCCTGCAGTTGGTAGGCCTTGGTGGTCTCGTACTTCACTTTTCCTATGAACTACCGAGTATTTCGTACACAGTGGACTTTCACCATTGGGGAGAACTTGGTCTTTATGGAGCCCTGGTCCTGTCCATCTGGTCAGCCATCGAGTACACCTGGGGCTTTGCCCGCGAGATGATTCGTCGCGATGAAGGGACCGAGGTCGATTCTTAGACCTTGAATGCCGTATAGGCCTCCATGGCCAGTAATAAGATCAGGCTTAGCAGCAAAAAATGCCAGATTGGAGTGCCGGCCACGACCGTGCTGTCCGGATCGGCTTGTCGTTTGGTGGGTGTATGCTTTTTGCCGACGGCATTCTCTATCTTTTTTACGGCTTGAATGCTTGCCGGTATCCGTTGTTTATCACTCCGTACCACGTTTACGGAGAACAGATAATTCAGTTCGGATCCATCCGCTAGGTGCACATAGACCTGATAACTACCCGGGACCTTGGCCTCGCGAACGATCAGTTGAAGTCGTTCGCCAGTTTTTCGGATTTCGGTCTTCACGGTTGAATCGGGCCCCTTGATATCAACGGAACGGATTTTCACATCTCGCGGTAGGGAGATTGCCCAGCGTTGTCCAGGATGGATCTGGCTGCGGCCGCTGGCAATCCCGCCACCGGAAAGGTGATCTAGAAGAACACTGATGAGTTGTACGTAGCCCGGATGTGCGGGCATATCTGTCCAATCAAAGTCGATACTGGTACCGAAGAACATGATTCGTCCGCGGCCCATCGGGCGTTCAAGCAGCAATGGTGCTCCATTCTCCAGGGTTATCCATGTGGAGATGTTGGTTTCGGCTGGGCTTGGTGGTGCCAATACTGCGTAGCGGAAGATTCGGGCCTGTCGAATACTCTCACCGCCGGCTCCTGATAAGAGCCGGGCGCCTTCCGCTCGGACATCAATATTTCCTACTGCAATTCCCCCTTCGGCCGAGAATCGCGCATCGGACCCGTGTATTTCACGAAGAGGAAGTACTAAAAGGTCGCGCAGGCTATCGCCAAAGTCCGAATCACTTTGATCTCCCACTGTGACGAGGAGTCCGACGCCGCCTTCAACCGCAGTTTTCAGCGTATGTGCAACGTCTCGATCGAGTACGTGGATGTTCGCCAATATAATAACGTCTCTGTCGACAACTGTGGCGGGCTTCAATCCCGCGGGAGCGACGATCTCTACCAGCAGCTCATTGCGGACCTGTTTCAGAGCCTCCATCGCCCGTCCAAGAAAGAAGACTTCATCCTGGAATCGTATCGGGCGGGGTGACCCATTTACGACGAGTACATTCATCGCTTCCTGTCGGCGACGTTGGAAGAAGAAGGTATTGTCGGGAGGAAAGTCATCGTCGTCGACCCGGATCTCTGCGGTTTCAAATACGTCCGTTGGTCCGAGTCCAAATCGCACCTCCTTGGACGAATTGGGATCCAGTTGTACGGCTTGCCGTACGACCTGTTCTCCGAGTTGCAGTGTAACGGCGGTTTCCGACGAGTCAGGGGTGTGATTTTCGACTTGTGTAATCAACTCTGTTCCACCATCGGAGGAACGAACCTGGCGGACGCTCGATAGGCGCGTATTAGAGACGGGTTTTTTTCGATTTATGGGATGCAGATGGAGGTCTACGCCGCGAAAATCGAGGGATTCCAATTCGGTAATATCGGAGACCGAAAAGGAAGCAATGATTCGGATCTCGCGATGTTCCAGACCTTCTTCGGATAGGAGAGTACGAGCTAATCCTGCGGCGTCTTTCAAGTCCGAGCGGGTGTAGGTTGGCTTGATTCGTGAGAGTTTTCGACTCAGCTTGAGAGGGTCACGACTCAGATGGGATTCGAGCAGAGATGGCCTACCGCGGTCCGCAAAGACGACTGCAGCGGTGGATCCCGGTGGTAGGCGACTTAACACCTCTCGAGCTTTGCGGACGGTGCGCGTCCAGAGGGGACGATAGGAATCTACGCGATCGTCGTCCACCCATTGTTCGAGCCCGCGATCCACCACAATCACGACGCTCCGAGGTGCACCAAGGGGAGCAGATCCTGATGATGGAGCCGGCAGATAGGGGCGGGCGAGGGCCAGGGGAATGGCCATAACCAGGAGCGTTCGAAATAGTAGGAGAAGAAGCTCTTTCATCTTCAAACGACGTGCTAGTCTTGGATCGCGTCGTAGAAGGAATTCGAGCGCTGAAAAGTCGAGTCGACGTGCTCTTCGTCGATTAATCAGATGAATCAGGATCGGTACTGCGGCGAGCAATAAGCCGGCAAGAAAAATGGGCTGGACGAAACTCATGGAAGCCCCCGCCGAACAAGTTCGTATAAGGGAGCTTCAAGGGAGTCGTCGGTTCGTATTCTCAGATAACCGACGTTGGACTGTTGTACACCGGTCGTGATGGTCTCAAGATGGCTCCTCATACGTTTGAGGTAGAGGCTCCGTATGAGTTGTGGTTCTGTGACCAGGTTTCCTTCCGTTTCCATGGAGCGGAAGTCGCGTACACCATCAAACGGAAAGTCGAGTTCGTCTCCGTGTAGGACATGTAGGAGGAGAACGGAACAGCCACGGGCACGGAGTGCGCGCATGGGCCGAAACAACCGTTCCGGGTCTTCGAAGACATCGGTCAAGATGATGATGGCCCGACGTCGACCAAACCTCTCGACCTGTCCATCCAGAACGGGCCCGAGGGCCGTTTCTCCTTCGGGGATAGTGGACTCCAGCATCTGTGCGATGGAAGAGAAATGACCCAGTCCAGGACGAGCTGGTACGCGGCCCTGCACCTGGTCCGACACGACCTGCATCTCGACCCGATCTCCCTGGCGCAGAAACAGGTAGGACAGCGCCAGGGCAAAGACACCGGCACATCGATACTTCATAGATTCATCCGGTCCATAGGCCATAGACCCGGAGCCATCCAGAATGATGCGTGCGGTTAAATCGGTTTCGTGGTGAAAGCGTTTGATGTAGAGCTTGTCCGAGCGACCAAAGACTTTCCAGTCGATGGTTCGGAGATCATCGCCAGGGGTATACTCCTTATGATCGGAGAACTCGATGCTGACGCCATGATGGGGACTGCGGTGACGACCCGAGAGGAAGCCCTCCACGAGTCCCTGCGCATCGAGGCGCATGCCCTGGACTCGAGTCAGAAGCTCGGACAGGCGTTCATTGTTCCGTAATGGCTTCACGGCCGGATTGAATCCAGGAGTTCGTCGAGAACATTCCGCACCGTGATTCGTTCTGCCTCGGCATGATAATTAAGCAGGATACGGTGCGAAAGAATAAAGGGGATAAGAGCTCGAATGTCCTCTACATCGACCGTATGACGGCCATCGAGTAGAGCCCTGGCTTTTCCTCCGAGAATCAAGAATTGACCGGCTCGAGGCCCTGCCCCCCACGAAACGAAGCGTTCAATAAGAGGGGTCTGTTCTTCAGCTTCTGGCCGCGAGGCTTGCACAAGCCGGACGGCGAACTGCAGGACATGATCGCTGACGGGCACTTCACGTACGATCTTCTGGAGCTCAAGGACCTGTTCTCCGGAGATAACAGGAGAAACGGTGCTTTCTTCGGCCAGTGTCGTACGCCGAACCACCTCGACTTCTTCGGTGAAGGATGGATATCGAACGTCGATACTGAACATGAAACGGTCCAGTTGGGCTTCCGGTAGCGGATAGGTTCCCTCTTGTTCGATGGGATTCTGGGTGGCGAAAACCAGAAAGGGTTCCTCGAGAGGATAGGTTCTCCCACCGGCGGTAACCTCTCGTTCCTGCATAGCCTGGAGGAGGGCCGCCTGTGTCTTCGGCGGGGTGCGATTTATCTCATCTGCGAGCAAGATATTGGTAAAGACCGGTCCGGGAACGAATCGGAATTCCCGTCTTTTAGTCGCAGCATCTTCTTCTAGAACATCGGTACCGGTGATGTCACTGGGCATCAAATCTGGCGTAAATTGAATCCGGTTGAAGTTCAGGTGGGTCGCTTCCGCCAGAGTGCTGATGAGTAGCGTCTTTGCCAGACCCGGCACGCCGATAAATAAGCCATGTCCTCTGGCACATAAGCCGATGAGCAGAAGCTCGATGACCTGTTCCTGTCCAACGATTCGTTGACCAATTTGCGTCAGGATCTGGTCTCGAACCGCACGAGCTCTCTCGGCCTGATCATTGCCTATATCACTCGCAGATGCGTCATCGGACGGAGTGGAAGGTTCTGTTATTTTTTCTGCATTTTTTTTTGCCATTGATGTCCTCAAAACCCGAACGGTCTGGTTATCTGCTGCGGCGGAGCAGTTGTATGGCTTCTTGTTCCCGCTCCACGATTTCGTTCATGCCTAGTTTTTTTGCGGTCTGCTTCATCAACCCGTGCACTTCTACATCGAAGGGGTTCCTGCGTAAAGCCAGGGTCAGGGCTTCGAAAGCCTCTTGATATTTTCCAAGACGAACCGCAGCACGGCCACGGTTCAGTTGAAGGTTGAAGTCCTCTGGATAATAGGGCAGCGGCCCCTGGACGGCATCGTAGGCGGTGGCCGCGTCACCCGAATCCAGGAGTGCCTTGGCCAGCTTACTCTGAATCAGTGGGTTGACCCCCTTGGTGCGCTTGGAGGCTTTCTTATATTCAATAGCTGCAGCGTGTGCCTTGTCGCGGCCATGTAGAAGGTCGCCGAGATAGGTGAAGTCTTCCGCTGCTTTTTGACCGATCGCCTTGCGCTCGGTGTCCGGATTGTTCCGGTCTTTGAAGATCAGAAGGTCGAGGGTCCCGGCCGGTACGGACCGCCATTTTTGCTTTCGTAGATATCTTTTCCAGCGTTTCTCAAAGTTCTTGAAAGACATGCCGAGAACTTCGGACATGGCCTCTTTATCTGTTTTTCCGTCGTTCATAAGGCGAAGGAGTTTTCGTATACCGGTTGTTCCATGGCCTGCGTCCAGGTATTGGGCCACGGTGTAGACCTCGGCAAACGCCAGCAGGGTGTGGTCCTGGGAAGGGAGCTTAGCCATGGAAGGGCTCATATCCGCGAAGGGGATCAACTCCTTATCCTTGAGTGCACGGCGGAGCCGATCTTGACTGCTGGGTCGCATGGCCAGACTCTTCTTGGATCGCCAACGTGTTTCCAGATACTTGGCGAGACCTTCGTGAATCCAGATAGGCACTCTGTCTCCGGTCAATCGTTGGATTACATAATGAACGTATTCATGGGATAGGGTGTCCAACCAACCGTAGCCCTGAAGAAGAGCCTTCGGGGAGGTCAGCATCAGCTTGCGATGTTTACAGAGTGCGATGGTGCCACTCGTTTGGATCTCCTCCGCAGTCAGATTACTCGCGCGAGCCATCTCTTCGGGTGAGCCGTAGATTTCAATGCGGACCGGATACTCCGGATGATAGCCAAAGACGTCTCCGATGCGTTGGCGTATCTTGGGGAAGGCCTCCTTGATGTAGGGGACCAACACGGCGTCTTTGCCAGGCGGGTAGAGGACGGAGAAGAGCTTGTCGGGATCGTCGTAGCGATCAAAAGCGGAGGTCATGGTCTCCGTTTCACTGGCGAGTTCGAACCAATGGTGGACCATCGCCTTCATAGATTCATCTTCGGCCAGTGCCAGGGCCTGTTCGAAATGCATGCGAGACACACCATATTTCCCTTCCAGAAGGCGTAGATGGCCGAGGGCGTAGAGGTACCGTAGATTGTCCACGCACGTGGTCTGCTTGGGGATGAGCAGAGGTAGAGCGTCTTCCAGTTGTTCGGCTCGTAGAAAGTTCATGGCTTTAGCAACATCCGCTGCGGGAGGGCAGAGGTCGTTGGCGACCGGTCGCATCACCGGGGCGGCCCGAACGGAAGTCACCGTCATAGCGGCGAGGATCAGTCCCAACAGGATTCCTTTGAGAGCTTTCATTGGGCCAACTCCCGGAAGTATTGTTCCAGGGCGCCGTCATATCGGTCGGGAACTTTCTCCTTCATCGTTCGCATAAGTAGATTCCGAAAGATTCGCGGAACCTCATGCGCTTCTTTCCCCGGGATCTCGACCGGCTCGGTGGAGGGGCGAACGCCTATCGACTCGGCTCCCCCGCGGCTCCCATTGGGTTTCATAGCTTTCTTGAGCTGGTCGCGGGCACTCTTAAGGCGTTCCAGGGCGTCCTCTTGATGAGGACGAGCGTGTTTGGGGTTTCCGTCGCCGAGTCGTTGCGAGGCACGTTCCATCATACGTCCCGCTCCCTGGGACATGCCCTTTACCAGGCGTTTGAGTGATGGCGCATTTTCACCCAGTTTATCTAATTTCTTTGTTGCCTTACCGAGTTCTTTTCGAAGGGAGCTTTGCTTTTTTTGTAGGTCTTTGGCCTTTTTTACTCCCTTCTTACCGAGAGACTCTTTGGGTTCCGGGACGAGAGAATCCAGGTCATCTGCCAGCTCACTCAGTTGGTCGCCGGCCTTCTTGCATTGACCGGACGCCTTTCGCATTTTCCGGGCCTTTTGCATCTTTTTTCTACGTTTCTGATTTCGTCGCGCCGATAGCTTCATCTCCATGGCCAGCTTTTCCATCTTCTTGGAGAGCTTTCGAGCTTGTTCCGACGCCTTTTGGATGTCGCGGCTTTCGAGTCGCTTACCGAGCCGGTCCAATTCTTTCTCGGCCTCCTTCAGCGCTTTCTTGTCATAGGGGTGTAGTGGTTTGCGAGGGATCTGCTGGAGTCGATCGCTTACGTCCGAGACCTTCTTCTTGGCCTCCTTTAATTCGTTATCAAGGCCCTCATCAAAGCGCTTCTTTAATGCAGCCCGCTCTTTGGATTCGAGT
>CAUZEG010000106.1:0-13818 GCA_963578775.1 Myxococcales bacterium | reverse complement strand
CTACGCTCGAATATGCCGGTAGTTCCACAATCCCATGACGTGGGCTGTCGCCTTCGTTTCCGGCGCTGGCCGACTGCGGTATCCCCTGGGCATGTAACTCGGCTATGGTGCTTTCCAGCAGAGAGGAACCGTCGGCATATTGGGTGATCATATCACCGTAGGCATAATTGAAGGCCCGGGCCCCCAACTCATTGGCCCAGACCAGGGCGCTGTTCAGATCGCCACCAGCGAGAATACTGCCGCCGGACTCACTCTCAATATCGATAAAGATAATATCCGCGCCAGGAGCGATGCCACCCATATGTTGGATTTCGGCGTGACCACCGGCGATACGAGTTGATTCGTAGGTGCCGTGAAATTCGATTTCGTCCTCGTTATTGCCCGTAACGACTGCCTCCACGTATTCGGAGAATCCGGGTCCCGGGGAATAGACGGCGTCACGGCCCACATCGTAGATGGCCTTCACTTTGGGGGTACCCAGGCGAAACAGTTTTTCGCCCAGATCCAGGACACCATTCCCATTCACATCATCACCGACGAAGGCGGGCTCGCCCAGACCCGGTGTGTAGGCATCCGCACCAAAATCATCGCCAACATCTCTGTAGCCGTTATCGTTGAGATCGAGAAAAATATAATCCGAGTACGGGCTGAAGGTGGAATCCGCATTGGTGATTACACCGTTATTGCCACCACCCCACTCGAAAACGATGACTGGGAACTCCGCAAGGCGAATGACTTCACCATCCGAGATCACACCGTCTTCATCCACATCGATGCCATCGTACCCCGGACTGAACACGCCGTTTTTATTCACATCGACCCAGTCATACATCCCGCCGTCGGCGTGAAAAAGACTCGGATGAAAGGGATCCAGATTAAAGTCGATAACGGCCGCTGTCCTCCCCTGACCACGGGCCAGTCGGCCATCGCTCAACAACATATTTCCAACCTGTTCATAGCCCAGGTTGTCCGCCATAAACTGATGCGCGTCCTGCATATCGTCGGCCGAGTTATGCGCGCGGACCAGCGGTGACATGGGAGCTTCAACCCGAAGTAGATCCGCGCGTTGAAGAAGGGCTGGCATCTGGGCGGACGGGATCCGGATCCCGTGAATTGTATGCCCGGGCCGGGTACCAAGCGAGGAGTATCGACCACCCAATTGGAATAGGTATTCGGAGAAATCGGTATACGAGCCCGCTGCAATCTCTACGGTAAGCGCGATGTTCTGGGGTAGCTGGTTCTGGCGCAGGTCCTCCTGAACGATCAACTGGAGTGTCGGCCCTACCTTCGCATTTTTCCACCAGGCTGGAACCTGGACTACTTCCGGAGCCACCCCACCGTTCGGAGCGGACGGGGTCAACATTGGCTCGGCAACAGCAAACCCGGGCATCAAAAGGAAAAGCACAGTACTGAACCAGACCAAACGCATACTACAACTCCTATTCGAAGCCAGAAGAGAATACTGATCTCCACCATACATACAAGTCCATTGTATACGATTAAGCGAAAATCAGTACGCCGTTGTGAATAGGAAAATCGGTTCAACAAATCCAACCAATCGACTACATAGGCCCTGATTGGCCCGTTTTCTCCCCCGGATATACCGGCCGTAGCGTAAGGCCAGGTCCTCAAGAAAATACTCCGGAATACCGATCCCATGACTGGGCGTTGAGTCGCGCCCCTTGCAGTGCTATAACGTCGGTTCCCCTTTGCACGAGAGGTGCGGTCGATGGATCTTGAGGGACTCAAAGACTCGATTCGGACAAACCCATTGGACCCCCGCCCTGTCAACCAGGCCTTGAAAGAGATCCTGGCTGATCTGGCGAGCGACGAAGCGATTCCGCAGCTGGAACAGATTCTCGACGTTTTGTTCGACGAGAATGAAGAGCTGGACGGGCTCAGACGCACCCTTGACGCTCGGATCCGTAGCCTTAAGGGCGAAACAACCGAAGAACATGTGGTCCTCATGGAAGTAGCCACACGCTATTGGCACAAACTAGGTGCCCCCGATCGGGCCGAAAGCTACTTCCGAAAACTCAAGGCCGTACCGGGCTACGAAGAGACGGTGCGAGAATTCTATATCGAGTTCTACCTGTCCCGAAACAACTGGCGCCGTGTGGAAGAACAGATGTTGGAGTCTGCGGGTGCCGAACGGGAGTCGGATGAGGCGACCGAGGTATTTGAGAAATTAGCCAAACTCGCCCGCAAGAAGCGTGAGACAACCCGCGAAGCCCAGTATCTTGAAAAACTGATGAAAGCCGGGCGGTTCGATGAGGCTATCCTCGATCGGCTTATCCAACTCAATCGTCAGGCAGAGCGATGGCATGTGGTCGCCAATCTATTGAACCGCCAGGCCAGCACCGAGAATGATGTAGAGCGTCTACGAGAGATCTACCCGGAGCTCATCCGAATCTATTCGGTGGAAATGAACGTCGAGGCCAAGTCCCTGGGTGTCTATGAGGCCTGGCGCAAACAAGACCCCGACAATACCCATCTGGTCGAAGATCTCCTCGACCTCCTCCAACGCCTTCGCCGCTGGCCCAATTACGTACGACTGCTTCGCGAACAGGCCGACAAGGAGACCAACGCCAAGACCCGGAAGAAGCGGCTCGTTGCCGTGGCCGATGCCTATATGGAACATCTGCGGAATACTCCGGAAGCCATCAAGGCCCTGGAGGAGGCCCGCGAACTGGCCCCTACCGACCGCCGAATCGGGAATCGACTCAAGGACCTCTACCAGGAACGCCGCGATTTCCAGAGCTACATCGACCTTGTTCGGGAAGACCTGGCCCAGGTGGAAGATCCCGAAGAACGCTTCCAACAGATGCTCCAATTGGCAGAGCTGGCAGAACGCGAATTGCGGCGACCTGCAGCCATCCTCCCCCTTTGGGAATCGATCTACGCGGAGCATCCGGAGAACAAACAGACCCAGGAAGCTCTCCTCCAGCTCTACGAACGCGGACAGGAGTTCGATAAGTTGCTGGCACTGCTCGAACAACGTGCACAGGAATCGGACGACTCCGTAGAGAAAGCACAACTACTGGAACGTATCGCTGTCACGGCCCATACGCGCCTGAAAAATCCCGCTCGGGCCAGTCAGGCCTGGGAGCAGCTCCTGGAAGTCGATCCCAATCATGTCCGGGCCTTCGCTGAAGTCCGCAAACACCATGTTGGGGCTCAGAACTGGGATAGTCTTGGCGCTATTTTCAAGACACGCGGGATGTTGGATGACTTTGGGCGGATTCTTGAAAGTCAGGCCCGCAAAACGGAGTCGACCCACGAAAAGACAGGCCTTCTCGAACGATTGATCACGCTATATGGCGACGATATTGGCGACAACTCTCGAGCCCTTCGGCCCATGGACCAACTGCTGGCACTGCAACCAGACAACGCGGTCGCCCTACGACGAATGGTCTCCCTGGCACGAACGGCCAACGACAGCAAACGTCTTATTCAGGCTCTGAACTCCCTGGCACCGATGCTGGATCGATCGGACGAGCGAAAAGATGTTTATCTCGAATTGGCTGAGTTGGCGGAACACCGTCAGATGCGGCCCAAAGACGCATTTTTCCATCTGGTCGCCGCCCTGAAAGAGGATCCGGCCGACCTGGAACTCATGAGCCGCATGGCCGGCGTCGCCGACCGAGCATCCGAAGTGGATACCATGCTCGACGTACTTGAGAGCGTATTTCCAGTGGTAGCCCCGGAGGCACGCGTCGCCATCCCGGTAGCCCTGCAGATCGCCCGCAAAGCACAGACCATCGATAGCGATCCCGAACGATCGATTCGGTTCTTCGGAGAGGTCCTATCGCGAGAAGCGGACCACGTAGAATCCCTGGAAGCCATGCTGGCCAACGCGGAACAGCAAACCGATGTTCCGGCGCAGATCTCCTATCGAGAACGCCTGGCCGACGTGGTTGAGGGACCTCGTCGCCACAGTCTGCGCTCCGAAGCCGCAAATCTGCAGATGCAGATCGGTGACTATCATGGTGCCGAACAGACTCTGAAGCGGGCGATTCATGACGCGCCCCATGCAATCGAGGTACGTGAACGGCTGGAACGTCTGTTCATCGACCAGGAACGCTATGATGATGCCATTGAGGCCGTTCGCAGCCTGATCTCAGGCATGGACGCGCAACTCAGTCCCGAGGCCCGAGCGAACGCCCATGTACGTCTGGCCCTCGGTCTATTGATGGCCGATTCGAACGTCGAGGACGCGGGTACTGCCCTCCTCTCCGCCCTGTCCTATGCACCCGATCACGACGAGGCCCTACGTCTTCTTTCCCAGTATCTCAAAGATCTCGTGCATCGCGCTCCGGTACTCGTCGCCCTGGAGACCGGTTTCCGGCTGCGGGAAGACCACAACAGCCTGGTAGACATCCTGGAACTTCAGGCTGATCGTGTCGAAGGCGATGAGCTTGCCCATCGACTGGAACAGCTTCTCTCCATCTACCAGTCCTCCTTGCACGACCAGGAACGTTCCTGCCGAACATTGGGGCGTTTGCTTCGACTTCGGCCTGCGGATACCGACACCCGGTCCCAACTCGAAGATTCGGCCGAAGCAGCCGGCCTCTGGTTCCACGTGGTCAGCCTGTATCGGGAGCTTGCCCCCACGATCGATTCCCTAACCCGCAGGACTCTTCTGCTCCGCATCGCCGATATCGAGACATCCAAATTGGATGATCCCTATGCGGCCGCCGATGCATTAGAGACGCTGGCAGTCGAGCATCCCGAAGATACGGTTGTGCTCAAGCGCTTGATCGGCCTGTACAGTGCCGGAAGCCGAAACGCAGAACTGGCCCGCACCATGCGGCGCCTTGTTCCCCTGGTCGAGGATTCCGAATCCCTGACCATGCGTCTGGACCTGGCTACGTTGTTGTCCCAGACCCTTCAAAACCCTGACGAGGCCCTTACAGTACTTCAGGAAGCGCGTGCCCAATGGCCGGACTCCGTGGAGCTGCTATCGACCACCCACGAGCTCCTGAAACAGCTCGATCGACCGTCGGAAGAAGAACAAATCCTGCGTGACCTGGCCGCACGTTGCGAGGCTCCTGAACGGCATGACTACCTCGTTCAGTCGGGCACCCTGGCCTTCCGCGAATTGGATGATCTGCACGCAGCTCTACAACGAGTGCGGGAGATCCTGAACGAGGATGCCGTCCATGAAGGGGCCATCTCTCTGGGCCTGACCATCTTTGAGACCAACCCGGATGTACAAGACGAAGCAGCCCCTCTGCTCGCTCCGGCTTTGCGAGCCACCCATAATGCTGGAGCGCTGGCTCCAGTACTCGAAATTCTGGAGATATCGGCCCCGAACCCAGCTGATAAGGCCGCCATTCATATTGAATTGGCAGAGCTTTATCTTGGCCCCCTGGCCGATAAGGAGTCGGCCCAGGTCCATCTCCGCACGGCGACATCCCATACGCCTAATGTGGTCGAACTTCGAAATCGAGGCACCCATCTGGCCCGCGAATTGGGACAGATTGCTGAACATGTCCAGTTCCTGGAAGGGCTGGCTAGCGCCAGTGACTACACCGAACTGCAGATTACCCTGCTCCAGGAAGTCGCCACCCTGTTAGAAAGCGACCTCGAAGACTTCGAGGGAGCCCTTCTTCGTCATGAACGGGTTCTTTCGGAGTTCGATGAATCCAATGAACTGAGTCTGGACATCGTTCTTCTTCGCCACGAATCGAATAATGCACACGACCGTTTCCTTCATTGGGTCGATCATGCTCTCAACACGCAACATGGCCCGGATACACGCAGCGGTTTGTACTATCGAGCCATCGATATGGCACGACATGGAACCCAGCTTGAACGTGCGCTGGACTACCTGCAGGCGGCCGAAGCAGAATTTCCGGACGATCTTGATTTTCGGCGTATGCATGTGGAGACCGCCCGGGGTACGAATGATCCCGAAGCGTTGACTACAGCCCTTCGTAGCCTGGCAAACGGAACCAGTGATCCTGCCGAACGCAGCCAGGCTCGCAAAGAGTATGCCCAGATACTGAGCGGCCTCTCTGATCGAGAGGACGACGCAATCGCCGAGCTTACACTTCATCTCCACGATGAGCCCGAGGATCGAGCCGCCCTGGAATTACTGGCCAACCTACACGAGCGAGTGGAGGCCCACGAAGACCTTGTCTCGGATCTGAAACGAATACGAAAGCTGCTGTCGGCTGACGAACACGCCCAGTCCACCCAATTGGCGCTCCGCATCGCCCGTGAGATCTCCATGGCACTGGACCGGCCTGACGAAGCCTGTAGCTGGTATGGCACCCTGTTTGAATCGGAACCCGGACATCCGGACGGTATCGCTGATCTAGAAGCACTCCTGGCCAATGAACGAAGCGCGGGCAAAGCCTACGGTATTCTCGATAGCACCTACTCGCGACTGAACCAGAGCGCCGACCGGGTACGCATCCGTGAAATCCGCGCCGACCAGCTCCACGTCCATGAAGAGCGCGCGCCTCTCTATCGGGAATCGGCCCAAATGGCCTCTGCTGAGCTGGGCGATAGTGAACGGGCCTTAACGAATTATCTGAAAGTCCTTGAACACGAACCCGCGGATGAAGAACTCCGTAACCAATGCCATGACCTGGCAGACGAGTCCGGACGCCACGATTTGCTGGCGAATACCCTGGCAAGTGCGGCGGAGGCCACCAGTTCGCCACAACTTCAATGCCAGTTGTTGAAAGAACGCGCCGAACTTCATTTCGGCCCGCTGAGCGACCTGGAAGCTGGTATTCAGGCCCTGAAAGTCGCACTCGATGCAGTCCATGACGACGAGGAAGCCCAGCAACGCCTGGACAATATCTATCTGGCGGAAGAACGATATGGGGACCTGGCCGAACTCCTGGAGCTTCGTAGCCATACCGTCTCGGATCCCATCGAGAAACAGACCTTTGCACTCCGGCGTGTTGATCTTCTGGCCGGCCCGCTCGGAGACTATGACGACGCCGTAATGGTTCTCTCCAGCATGTTGGCAAAAACCACCACGGACGAAGTGGTTACAAGACTACGAAATCTGTTTGACCAGGACGTATGTAGCGACGATATCTTCCCGCTTCTGGACCGGGCCTATCAAGATCAGGAGCGTTTTGAGGATGTGCGAGACATCCTCAAACGACGCGCAAACCAGGTCGAAGGCGACCACGAACGTGCGGCGACCTATCAACGTCTGGGCACCTTATGTGTGGAGCAACTCTCGGATCCCCAGAGTGCCATGGAGAGCTTCGCCCAGGCCTGGCGCCTGGATCCCAGCAACCCAACCAACCGGGACGCCCTACGGAACGCGTCCGCCCAGGCCACACGATTGGACTACTATGCCGACACTCTAGCGACCGTGGCCAGTTCTGCCGATGATGAGGTCATGCGCGCCGAGTGGATGCTCGAAGAGGCCCAGATCCGGCGCGATGCTCTCGACCAGACGGAACAAGCCGAGACTGTGTACCGAGCCGTGATCCAACTGGTACCCGATCAATTGGATGCCTACCACGCCCTTGACGCCATGCTTGAGGAGAGCGAGCGCTACCCGGAACAAGCGCAGATACTCCAACGCAAGGCGGAGCTCCTGGATGGCGCCCAACAAGTCGATACTCTTCACCAGTTGGCCGATCTACAAGCCGAGGTGCTGGGGCAAGCCGAAGCGGCCCGAAACACCCTGCAGACTATCCTCGATGCACAGCCTGGCGACATCCATGCCCACGAGAAGATCCAACAGGTCTACCGAACTATGGGAGACCGTGAAGGACTCGCCCAGGCTCTTCGGAATCATGCCGAAATCGCCTCGGCTCCCAGCGTACGAGTGGAAAAAATCACCCGAGCGGCGACCATCTATGCGGAGCTGGAACAGTTCGACGAGGCGATCGGCTCCTACGAGGAAGCTCTTCTGGTTCAGCCAGAAAATCTCGGCATCCTCAAGCCGCTTACAGACCTGGTACGACGGCAGGAGAATCACGAACGTCTGGCTGAATTGTTGCGCGAAGAACTGCGCATCCTGGATGAGGAGAATGTGGACGAACGCCTGCCCATCCATCGGGAGTTGGCGACATTGCTATCCACGCATCTGGACGATGCCTTCGGCGCGTTGAAGGAACTCGACACGGCCGTTTCGCTCCAACCCAACGCCTGGGATTTGTGGCAAGATATGCGCACTATCGCTCGCACCATCGGCCAGGCCGAAAATGAAGTTCGAGCGATCGAGGCGCTTCTCGGTGCGGACAGTGTCGACGAGGACGAACGCGCCTCCTACTTATATGCGCTCGCCGGCCTTAAGACCGAAGCTGTCGTTGACCTCCGTGGAGCGATCGACGCCTGGAGCCGCTATCTTGATCTCCGTCCGTCGGATCGTTCGGGACATGAAGCCTACCTGGAATTATTAGAGCAATCGCAGGATCATGATCGCCTGGCCGGTCATCTGAACACCCTCTGGGGCATGGAAGACCTCGGGTTTGATCAAGAAAGCCGTCTGGATATGCGACTTCGCCAGGCGGATCTTCTGGCGATGAACCTCAACCGCGCGGACGACGCCAAAGCAGTCCTTGAAGAGCTGGTCCAGGCTGTTCCGGGGTTGGAGCAAGCCTGGCTCACCATCGAACGGCTCTATCGGGATGGAGAAAACACGGCCGAACTCGCATCATTATTGGTCCGCCGAGCCGCAATCCTCGAAGACACCGCCGATATGGTTCCCTTGCTTCGTGAGGCTGCTTCACTCTATTCGGATCAGCTCAATGATCATGGGCGAGCCCTCGAAGTCTTTCTGGAAGCGGTCCGGGTGGACGGGGAAGACGAGAGCCTGTTCCAGGCCTCACTCAAAGAGGCCCAACAGGTCGGAGACTTCCATCAGCTCCTTCAAACCGGAGCAGCAACGGCCCAGGCCCTCGACCCGGACGCGCGGGTCGAACGCGTATGCCTCCTTGCCGAGACTTCGGCCAAGGAAAATAGCGACGTGGACTGGGCTCTGCAGCTCTTTGAGACGACCCTGTCCGAGCTTGGCCCGGGAGTCGCCTTGCTGGAAGCCTACTGCGAACATCTGGAAGACGCCGAGCGATGGGAAGATCTGGTCCGTACCCTCGGCCAGCTGGGGGACGTTCAGGAAGATATGTACATCAAGATCGGGGTCGCTCGCCGCCGTGCGACCATTTGTGAAGAACGGCGCAACGACATGGAGGGAGCCATCTCTGTCCATGAGCAGATCGTCGATCTGGACGCATCGGACAGAGACGCGCTCGTTGCGTTGGAACGACTGTACCTCCACATCGGTAACTACGAAAAACTGGTAATTACGTTAGAGCGTCTTATCGACGTTGATCCGGCCCGGCAGGCGGAGCTGTATAAGATGATGGGCAACGTTCATCTGGAAGAGTTGGATAACGTGCCCAAGGCGGCTGAAGCCTTTGAACAGGCGTCAGCACTCAACCCATCGGATCTGACATGCTACCGGCTCCTGGAGGCCGCTTTCGGCCGTTTGGAAGATTGGTCATCCCTTGGGGAGGTCTACGAACGTTGGGCGTTGGTCGAGAGCGATCCCGAAGCACGCGCAGAGGTCTGCCGAAACCTCGGCATCGTCCGCGAAGCACAGTCCGATTCGGACGGTGCCATCGACGCCTACACGCAGGCCCTTGCAGCCCATGCCCAAGATGACGAAGCCCTGGCCGCAGTGCAACGTATACATACGGAAAAGGGACAGCACGAAGAGCTTGTCTATGTGTACCGTGATCTGGTCGGTCGTACCGACGAGGTGGAACGGAAGGTAGATCTACTGGAGCGTATCGCATTTCTCCAACGGGATGCGTTGAACGCAGCAGAAGACGCCATACAGACCTTCGAAGAGATCCTGGGTTATCAACCGGATGGGGCGGAACCATTTGAAGCCTGGTGTCGTCTCAATGACAGCATCGGTGATGCGGGACAGGCGGCAATATTCCTGAAGCGCCTGCTGGCTAATACAAGTGAAACCGGCCTACGTGCACGCGTCGGTTTCTCCCTGGCCCAGATCCTCCATAGAAATCTCCAGAATAGTGCCGACGCACTCCAGGTATTGGAATCAACACAACCGTCGGACGCACAGGTCTTCGAGGAACTGGTACTGCGTTCCGATATCTATGAGGCTCTCGACAATGACGATGAGCTGGAGCAGGTGCTGTCTTCTCTGTCTCAGATCGCATCAACCGATGAACAGACAGCGCACGCCCTGTTTAAATTAGCGGGTCTAGCGGAACGCAAGAAGGACATAGAAGCAGCGTGTTCCCTGTATGAGTCCGCATTGGAGAAAGCACCGGAGCATACCGGGATTATCCGTAACCTGGCCCTCTTGTACCTGTCCCAGGAAAAATTCGTGGACGCGGAGCCTCTGCTTTCCGTGCTGGTGACGACACTTAGCGAACAGACGGACAGCAGCGAAGCCCTGGCGGAAGCCTACGGCCTGCTGGGAGCGACAGCACGTCACCTCCTAGATCCCACCACTGCCCTCAACCATTACCAGCAGGTCATTGAACTCGAACCATCGAATTCAGCCGCTCGTCTCATTGTCGGTGAGCTCGCCCATCAACAAGACCAGAATGAGCTGGCCCAATCCTGCGTCGAGGCTGTGCTGGACGAAGGTACGCCATTGAACGGCAACGACCGGAAAATGGCCCACCAGATCCTGGGTGAGATCTACCTCGAAAATGGGGACAACGATCTGGCACGTGAACATCTTCTTGAGGTCATTGCCCTGGATCCCGGCAACGAACAAGTGATCTCAGATATGGTGGAGCTATCCACCCGATACGGTGATTTCGAGGGAGCCCTCGATGATTTGAGAACCCTCACCGGCCTCAAGTCATCCAAACTCGAAAAATACAATATTTTCCTCAATATGGCGGAGATAGCAGGCGGAAAACTGGACGACGTGGATCGGGTGGAAAGCCTTCTGGTTGAAGCCGTTCAGACCTATGGGGAGGGACGAGCCGCCCGCATTGAACTGCTGAAGCTATACCGTAGCCAGAACCGAACCAGCGACTCCATCCGAGCTCTCGAGTCTCTGGCGCATATCGAAGACGACGCGGGCTTGAAATACGGCTATATCGAATCGGCGGCCAAGCTGGCACAAGATCTTGGAGATCAGGCCCAGGCCGTTGATCTGCTGAACCAGGCTCTTGATATGGATCCCCATCGTCTCGATGCCTTCGCTCTCATAGACACCATCCTGACCGAGTCTCGTGACTGGACCGCCCAGGAACAGAACTATCGACGCATGCTGGAGCGAGTCCGAAGCCGCGACGACATGGCAAGCATCGAATTTAAATTATACACCGGTCTGGGGGAAATCTATCGTTCCCGTCTGGGAGATCTTCGCTATGCGGCTGATGCCTTTGAACTGGCATTGAAAACCGATCCGGAACATATCCCGACCCTTGAAATCCTGGCCGATCTCTACGGCCACCTCGGCGATCTCAGGATGGTTGTCAGTGTCTTGCGACGTCTCGCACGCATCAATCCGGGTCATTCCTCTGCATTGCGAGCGTTATTCAACACAGCCGTGAAAGCGGGCGATTTCGAGACCGCTCGAGTCGCCGCGCAGGTCCTGGTCATCCTACAAGACCACGACGATCAAATACTGGCCTTTCACGACGAACATGTAACTACATCCATGGTATCGGCTACGAACCGTCTGGACCTCGGTAGCTGGCAACAACATCTGATTCCCCCTGGTCCTACAGCGGTATTAGGCGAAATCTACGCCATCGTGTATCGGATACTGGGCGGATGGCTCGAAGCCAAAGACCTGAAATCGGTTGGCCTCAGCGAAAAAGATCGAGTGGCTCCCGAGGGCAAAGAAATGCTGGCCAATGTTCTACGCCGGGTAACCGATATTCTTGGCCTCGGAGAGGTGCAACTCTATCGACGCCAGAATGAATCCGGTATCGCTGTGGAACCCGTCGTTCCCCCATGCATCTCCGTGGGTACCGATATGTTGACCGGTAAGAGCGAATCCGAACTGGCCTACCTTCTTGGCAAACACCTTGCCCTGCTCCTACCCATGCATGTTCTGGCCTCGATTTATGGTCCATCCCGATTGCAGGGATTGCTGGAAGTCGCAAAGGTTTGCGCCAATCCCAATCACAAACTGAAGAGTGGTGCCGACTCGATCATAGAAGCAGCGGATCAGATGCGGCAAGACATCACTCCAACGGATGAGGAGCGACTCCGGCTGCTGGTAGAAGCGGTCGTAGAGCAGGACGAAACGAAGCTTATCGATTACTACTTGAACGACATCGAGGTAGCCGCCACACGCGCTGGTCAACTTGTGGGGGATAATCTAAGCGTGTCAAAGCAGATCATCCAGGCCGACTACGGCACGACCCTGGGGAGCTTGTCTGCGGGCGAACGTATTCGCGAGCTGGTCCGCTGGATGCTTAGCGATAGCCAGATGGAGGCACGTCGCAGCATCGACGCACAACCCAAGTGAGTCCCAAACACGCAGAAACATCTTCTCCCGGCACCTTCCATATTATTGCGACTCCGCTGGGCAACGCGGCCGATCTGTCGCCGCGTGCGAGACAGGTATTGGCCGGCATCGATTGCCTATATTGTGAAGACACCCGCAATACGTCGAACCTGCTCCAATACCTGGGGATCCCCTATAAACAACTGCGTTCTTTACACGCCCATAACGAAGACAAACGGATCCACGAAATACTCAAACGACTCCGGTCTGGAGATCGTCTCGGCCTTTGTTCCGACGCGGGAACTCCGGCCATCTCGGATCCCGGCAGCAAAGTTACGGCCGCCGTCCATGAGGCGGGCTTGCGGGTATGCCCCATACCGGGCCCAAGCGCTCCGGCGGCCCTGCTCTCCGCGTCCGGATTCCCAAGCCATACCTATACCTTCCTGGGTTTCCTACCCAAGAACAGCGGCCCACAACGAAAGATACTGGCAAAGAATCTCATACCAGGAACGGTGGTTGTAGCCTTTGTCGCCGCCCGGGACGTCCGCGAGGTCGTTCGCCTGGCGGCCGAGATTCAGCCCGATGCCATCGCCTTGATGGGCCGAGAACTCACAAAAGAATTTGAAGAACTACTACGCCTGCCGGTCCTGGAGTTGGCAGACCAGTTGGACGAACACGAACAACTTCGAGGCGAGGTCAGCCTGGCGTTCTGGACCCAGCCATCCAAGAAAACAGAAGCCTCACCGGAGACGGCAGCACGTATCCAGACCGCAGCCAAAGCCATGTTGGCGGGGGGGCTGAGCCGGCGCGATACGCAGCGGATCCTGGGAGAACTGACAGGCCAACCCAAACGCTGGGTTCTGGCACTGATCCTTGCTCTGGATGACGAAGAATGAACCGCGTAGACGCGACGGTTGGCTCACCCCGGACGGTCGTACGGTTGATAGCAATCCCGGCCATTCTTCAGGCCCTCCTGCATACGGCCCACGGCTTCAATGACTTTCTGTTCATAGCCCGTCTCGACGTGCTGGCCATGACCGAGGCGATCAGCGCCTGCTTCGGAATCCTGGTGTTGATCTTCGGAATCGGTCAGATCGTATCCATCGGCACCCACACCATGGCAGCCCAGTTGACCGGTGCCCAGAACTACCGACGTCGGAAGAGAATGTTGGAGACAGCCTACCTTCTGGCCTTTTGCATCGGCCTCCTGATTACCATGGTGGGGCTCTTCTGGACCGACGAGTTCGTACGAATTCTCCATCTTCCAGAGGACGCTCACGGATACGGCGTTCGATATATGCGAGCCCTGTTCATCGGCTTTCCCGCTCTTATGATGCTTCATGTCGTCACGGGTACCTTTCGAGGTATGGGCTACAATACGGCCC
>CAUZEG010000105.1:0-13914 GCA_963578775.1 Myxococcales bacterium | reverse complement strand
TGTTGTGATATTGGCATCAAAAACGGTCCAGAAGGCGCGGCTGTAGCCGGTTTGAATGGCAGCTCTCAGGCTGCGTCCGACACGGATCTCTTCACGAACACGTTCATTAATAATGACGTTGGCATCGACCGCCATACCGATCGTCAACAACATACCGGCGATACCGGGTAGGGTAAGATGCGTATTAAAGGCAACGAGTATTGCAAGGATGTATGCCACGTTGAGTAGCAACGCCAGGTTCGCGACCACACCCGCAATGCGGTAGTATATCAGCATGAATATGATAACGAATGCCATCCCAACGACCATTGCAGTTACGCCGGCCTCGATGGTGTCTCTACCCAGGGTTGGGCCCACCTCGTTATCCTCGACCTTGTTCACGGGTGCTTTGTAGGCACCATTATTGAGAACAGTGACGATCGTGCGTGCCTCGGTCAGGGTCTGGGTACGGGAGCCGGAGCTTCCGAGCGTGATTCGTGCGGTACCACCACTGATGCGCTCCTGCAGGACGGGATCGCTTTCAACGACATCATCGAGCATGATCGCCATGCGTTTTTTTACGAATTTCTGGGTGACCTTATCGAATTGCTTTGCGCCTCGGCGGTCGAAGGTCAGGAGTACAACGGGCCAGTTGGCGCCGATGTCCAGGTCCTGGGAGCTGGTATAGCCGACCTTGGAAGACCTTACGCGTTCTCCGCTGACTTGTACGCGCCGGAAAAGATAATGGGTTCGCCACTTCTTTTTCCCGACTTTTTTCCCGTCGTAGCGCCGTTCCACGTATTCTTCGTAGCCGACGATATGGTCTGCTGGGATTTTTCCCGCTGATACAAGGGCGTTTAGTACGAATCCCTCTAATTCCGACTTGGTATCGGCACGCACATAATACTCATTCTGGAAACACCCGGACACGTTGGGACCACACCATTTGATGGTGGATTTCCGTTTCTTATGTACCGGGCGGGCTTCCTGGATCACTATGATCCGGTCATCGGCTGCCTTTGCGGCTTGGTTGTTACCGATGCGGCGGTTACGACCGGCTTCCTGCTTTAGAGCTTTGACCTCTTCACATTGGCTAGCCGTGAGGCCGTAACAGTCCTTGTAGGTCTGGACGTCGCCTTGTACACCCGAAAAGGCGTTATCGCCTGTGTCATCGACAATCCGAAAGGTCAATTCGGCGGTTTGCCCCAGAACCTGACGCATCTCTTGTTTCTTCGATGCGGAGATGCCTGGCATCTGGATATCGATCTGCGTAGCGCCGGCCTTACGTACATCTGGTTCTACCAGCCCTGAGCCCTCGACGCGGCGACGAATAGTCTCCAGAGTCTGGGCGACCATTTCTTTTCTCATCTTGCGGACAATCTTTATTGGCAGCGAGATAACAAAGGTATTGTTTCCCTTTGATTTGATCACGGCGTCTGAGTGCACATTCCTTTGCACGAAGTCGGTGGAAAGGATTTTCGCGTCCTCTGTGGCCTTGGGACCGAAAAAGGAGATCCGCATCGATCGGAAGGAAAGAGCACGGCTGGCAAAGCGTTGCGTGACACCTTCGGAGAAATAGGCTTTTCGCTCGTCGTCGGAGAGTTCCTTTGCGTTTTTCTGGTTTGCCGGATCCAGGCCCGTATTGTCCTGCTCGATCAGGCGATTCACCAGGTCATATTGGAGGTCTTCGTTCCAGCGCTCTACATTCTTGCGCATGGCTGTCTGGTAATCCACCGAGTATTTCAGCTCTAGCCCACCGGCGAGATCGAGTCCAAAGCCCAGGCGCGTTGAAAAGATATTGGCATACCAACTCGGGAGGCGTTCGACACCGTCAGGGTGCTTCTCGTCTATGGGACCCTTCGGTACGAAGGTAGGGATGATGTACAGGATGGCAAAGACAGTGCCCAGAAAGAGCAGCGCTCGCTTGAAACGACCCTTTTTCTCCATCGATCTGATCTCCTGACGTCACGTGGCGTGGGTAGCCCCGTTATTCGCTGTCGGCTTGTTTGGTATTGGCGTGGCTCTTCAAAATGCGGATACGGGTGTTCTTGTCCACTTCGAGAGTCATGATTTCGCCATCAATCTTGGCAATTCGGCCCAGAATCCCGGAACTCGTGACCACTTCGTCTCCGACTCCGAGAGAGTTCACCAATTCACGATGTTTTTTTGCCTGCTTCTGTTGCGGGCGAATCCCCACGAAATAAAAGATCGCGAAAATCACCACCAGAAGGAGGAGGGGAGTCATCGTGCTCGGTGATTTCTTCGGGGGAGGCGGAGGTGCATTACCGCTTGCGATAGTTACTCCGGAACCGGGCACTACAGGAGTCCCCGACACGGCCGGAGCGGCCTCTCCAAAGTTGGTAAGAGGATCAGCCCCTTGACCTGGGCTTCCGCCTTCTATGACACCGATATAAAGGAATGGTGCTATGGTAGACAATTGCTACGCCTCGTGCGCGAATAAATTAATTCGAAAAACCCGAGCCTATCGAGGCTGGGGGGCGCGACGTGTACCAGAGGCTTCCCGGAGGGTCAACCGTTTGCGTGGTTTTGCGTGTGAACCAGCCCGGTTAGGCCGACTTTCTGGGGCCAGGAGTTGATTCAGTTCAATTTGATCTGAGAGGCCTGTTCTGTGAGCACGCCACCGGCTTCCAGGTCCATATTGGTCGCGGCTTCCAGCTTCATATTCTCACCGGCTTCCATGGTGGTATCGTTGGAAGACTCGGTCTGGAGTACGGCGCATTCGATTCGGACCGTACCGTTGGGAGCGGACAGGGTGATGTCACCGTTGTCGCTGACCACGGAGATCTTGTCATTGGTGGAATCGATGAGGACGTAGTTCTCTTTTTTGCTGTCGTAGATCTGGATCTTCTCGGCTCCAGAACTGTGATCTAGAACAATGGTATGCCCTTGCCGTTCCATGGGATCGACCTCGACGTCCGAGTTGGGAACCTTGGTTTCTATGATAATCCGTTCCTGTCCGGCCAGATCGTCGTCATGAAAGACGATCATATGTCCCGATCGGGAGCGGATGGAGCGATAATTATTGGAGCCTCCCTGCGCCTGATTCTCGTGATAGGCTTTGTCCACACCATTCCAGAGATTTCCGACAACCACTGGACGTCGGATATCGCCGAGTTCGAACATGACCAGAACTTCATCGTCGACTTCGGGGAGGAAAAAGAAGCCACGGGCTTCACCATCCATCGACCCGGCCATGGGGGTGGTGATACGAGCCCAGCTCGACCGGAAGTCTGATTCGTCAGGCTGGTCGGTGTAGATCGGTGAGGATTCTCGAATCCAGGGAAACTTCACTTTCACCCGGTAGCGTCCTTCCGGATCCTTGTTGTCGACGACAATTCCAATCACCGCGCCGAAGATGCGGTTGGATTGACGTTGCATGCTGGGATCGAACATTATTGACCTCGGTATAGAAAGCGGCTGGAGCCTATGCTAGGGCATAGCTGCCCCGCTACGCAACACGTGAATGCAATGGTTGTGCCGACAGAGCCCCTGGACTCCATCTAGGCGATGTTTTTGTCAACATGGGAACGGTCTAAGCGTTGTTCCCATAGATTGGCGTAGAGCCCGTTTTGATCGACCAATTGACGGTGTGTTCCGGTCTCGGAAACCCGTCCATCGCACATCACCACAATTCGATCGGCAGATTGGACTGTTGATAGCCGATGAGCGACGGCAACGACGGTGCGACTTTTCTTCAATAGGCCAAACGCTTCCGCAAGGATGGACTCGGTTATGGAATCGATGCGTGCTGTGGCTTCGTCCAATAGGACAATCCTCGGATTGCGTACGAAAACACGTGCAAGGGTGATCAACTGGGCTTCCCCGGCGGACAGGTTCCGGCCCCCCTCTTCGATGCCGTGGTCCAGGAGAACCCCGTCTGTTTTCAGCAGTTTCGTCAGGCCCAGTTGTTGGACCACCTGGTCGACTCTTTCGCGCGATATGTCTGCATGTCCAAGGGCGATGTTTTCGAAGACCGTACCTTCAAAAAGAAAAACATCCTGGCGAATGACTCCCAACCCCTCACGCAGGTCTTCATCGTGGATGCGGTCAATAGAGAGCCCATCGACCAGGACCCGACCAGAGGTCGCCGCATAATGCCGGGTAAGAAGGTTGACGAGGGTGGTTTTACCGCTTCCGGTCGGGCCTACCACCGCGACCATCTCTCCGGGTTGGATATGTAGTTCGATGTTTTTCAATACGAGGGGACTGGTATCTGCGTAGCGAAAGGACACATTCTCAAAGTGAATGGATCCCTCTGGAGCCGGCCACCGATCTGTGGCGACGGGCATGGTCTCGGAATACCGCAGGCTACGTGCCATTCGGTCGAGAGCCGCGAAACCACTCTGCAGGCCAGCCAGCTTGCCACTCATTTCCTTGATAGGGCGGAAGGTTCGTTGGGCGTAATCAACAAATGCCACGACCAGACCGATGGTGATTACACCATCGATAATCGGCTGGGTGGAAAAATAGAGGATCGCTCCAATGGTAATGGCTGCGAGCGACTCCATGATGGCGAATAGGCTCGCATCGGCGATATTGAAGCGAAAATACAAGCCAAAGTATTGCCCTGTGAGCGCCTCGTATTCGCGTTGACTGGTGGCTTCTCGGCCATGGAGGCGAACCACTTTGAAGCCTGTGATATTTTCCTCCAGACAGCTGTTTACTTGAGCGACAGCTCTGCGAATTCGGTCCGCGTAGGAACGGAGGAGCCGTTTGAAGATGCGCACCACGACGTAGATGATGGGGCCTAGTAACAACAGATAAGCGGTGATCTGTGCGTTCAGAAAGAACATGGTTATGAGGGTCCCCACCACCAACAGAAAATCACCGAGGATTGACACCAGGCCCAGAGCGAAGGTCTGGCCGACGGCTTCGGTATCGCTTGTTACTCGCGATAGAAGGGAGCCAACGGGTCGTCGGTCGAAGAATCCGGTACGCTGCGCCATAATATGTTGAAAGATCTGGGATCGAACATCGGTCAAAGCGTGATGCCCGGCCTTTTGCAGCAGGTACCCGTGAACGGACTCGATTCCGTATTGCACCAGGACGCTACCGACCAGCAGCAGGGCCATGTACATCATGAGATCGGAGTTTTTTTCGATGCCTGCATCCAAAGCAACCTTCAGCAGATACGGCTGAAGAAGTTGAAGTCCCAAACCAAATGGGAGCAGGCATAGAGCGATAAGGATTGCCCTTCGATACGGACGTAGGGCACCGAGGAAAAGGCGCAAACCCGCCATTCGGTTTGGGTCAGCCGACGAAGTCATGACGGCCCCTCTTCGTCCTTGGTTTGCTGCTGGGCAGCTTGTAGTCGGTAGGTACGGGCAAAAAGGCCGTCGCCCTTGAGGAGTTCCGCAGGAGGACCACTCTCTTCAATTCGACCCTGGTGGAGGACCAGAACATGATCCGCATCTTGTAAGGCGCTCACCCGGTTCGAGATGTTGATCAAGGTACAGGGTCGCTTTGCGGCATCGCGCCATTCATGTAGGTGCGTCAATATATGCTGTTCTGCGCGATGATCCACGGCGGAGAGCACATCGTCCAGAATCAGGATATCTCCCGGATCATAAAGGGCACGCGCTAGAGTGATCCGTTGTTTTTGCCCGCCACTGAGAGCGATCCCTTTTTCCCCAACCAGAGTATCGAGCCCATTCGATAGCCCTTCCGCTTGCACGTCGAAGCCGGCAATATGCAGGGAGCGACGGATTTTCTCGCGGTCCAGGTCTTCCGGGGGAGACGAAAACCCCACGTTTTCGGCCAGGGTACGTGTAAATAGAAAGGGAACGTCGGGAACCAACCGAACCCGTTTCCAGATCTGTTCAGGCTGGGCAGAATCCAGGTTGAGGCCTGCGATGTCCACCGAGCCGGAGGTTGGTGCTAATAGGCCGGAGAGGATATTGGCGAGGCTTGTTTTTCCGCTACCGACCGTCCCCAGAATACCCAGATGTTGACCTTCTTTGACCTGAAAACTGATGTCTTCAAGGATGGAATGGTCATCCAATCTCAGACATAGGTTTTCGGCTCGAATGGTGGCAGGAAGGTCTGGTTCGATGTTTGGTTGAGGGGTTGTAGCAGGTTGCTCCAACGGTGCGTCCAGGGGCATCACGGCGACGATACGTCGTAGTGAAACCAAGCCACGTTGCAGTGCATTCAACATCCAACCGGCCGAAAACAATACCCCTATCAACATGGATAAATAGGCTATATAGGCCGCAATTTCACCCGCAGGCAGGTCTTCCGTACGGACAAGGAATGCACCCCAGCAAAGTAGAATTCCGATGGCTACCTGGCCTGCGACCCGAATGATGGGAAGTAAGAACGCGGCAATCCTGGTAATTTTGAGTCGGATCGCGAGCAGCTCATCATTGATTGTATCGAAGCGTTGTTGCACCAGAGACGAGGCTCCAAAGTCCCGGACGATACGAACCCCCTTCAAGCCCTCCAGCACCTGCTGCTCCATCAGGCCAAGCTGGGTCAGTGCCTCGCGACTAAGGACCAGAAGCCGTGCAATCGCAATTCGAAGTACGATCATGCCGATGGCGAGTGGTAATACAGCGTAGGCTGTAACCACCGGTGAAATGGAAATCATCTGGGAAAGGACCAACGAGAGTAGGATGATCATATTGGCCGCCTGAAGAAAGGCGTAACCGACCAGGGCTCGGACGGCCAGGACGTCGTGGGTCGCTCTTGTGATCAGATCACCCGTATTACGACCCCGGTACCATTCCATCCTCTGGCTCAGGTACCAACGGAATATGTCGTTGCGGAGATCACGCTCAATGGCTCGTCCCGGATTAAAGAACAGAACACGGGACAGTGTTCGAATCACGACCAGCGCGAGGGCCATAAAGACGATGTTCAGAGCCGGTTCTATGACGCTTACATCGACTCCAGGCGCGGCCCCATGGAGGATATCAATAGCAGTTTCGAATTGTCGGGGGATTAAGATCGCGATGGCGTTGGTAGCGACGAGCGCAACGATTCCAAGTGCGTAGTAACGGCGATATGGGCGGCCGTAACGACGTAAGAACGTCCAGATCAGGCGAGCCGGGTGCGCCGAAACATCCGATTGGAGCCTATTCGGCATGCGCTTGCCCCGATTCTCCGACGTGGGTTTAGAGAGACAAATAATAAACGACAGCGACGAAGAGTAGGGTAATGCCAGCCAGAGCCATCTCTACCGAATCCAGGTTCGTCAGACGTTCCAAACGCTCTTTTGTGCTGGAATCGACTCGTTCACCGTCACTACCGCTGCGCAGTTTTGCGCGGAGTACATCGTAGCGCCCCTGCTCAAGCAGCTCACCAAAAACCCCAGCTGGGCCTACGTTCGCTCGACCAGATTGCTGTTGTTTCGATTTCTTTGCCATGGCCTGCCACCATGCGATGTCCAGGGCTGGGGGTCAAGCGCAGACCTAGGACGGGCGTAGTCTTTCCACCGACACCACCCCAGGGAGCCGTCGAAGAGAGGCAATTGCCAGCTCGAGCTGTTCGGAATCCTGGACGACGATCTCGAAATCACTTACCGCCATGTCCGTCCGACTGGCATTACAGGCGGCGTTCAAAATGTTGATCTTCTTCTGACTGAAGACCTGACTCATATCCGCCAGTTTTCCATGGGTATTTTCACTGATCACCCGAACCCAGGTGGGGTAGGGCTCCGTGTTCTGGTGATCCCAATAGGTCTCAACCATGCGCTCGGGATCTGCGGTCTTGATGTTGGGGCAGTCGATCGCGTGAATTGATACGCCCTGTGTGGTTGTAACGTACCCAGTGATACGGTCACCCGGGACGGGTTGGCAACATTTGGCCGTACGGACGAGGATATCCGACATTCCGTCCACTTTGATTCCCGACCGTTGTTTGGAAAGGCGTCGTCGGAACGTCTCGGCCAATCGCTCGACAATGCCCAGGTTTCCACCATCGGAATCTCCGGTTTTTCCGTCTTGCGCATCCGCAGCTTCCCTTTCTTCCGTGGTCAAAATGTAGCGGATTGTGCTGCTGGCTTGAATCCGTTGTGCACCAATCGCGGCCAACAGATCTTCTTTTTTCTGGAAACCAAGAGCTCGAACAGCCTTTTCGATGGTCTTTGTCTTGGTTACTTTGTTCAGAGATTTTCCGTAGCGACGAAGCTCCTTCTCCAGGAGTTCTCTCCCCAGATCGAGATTCACGATTCGTTGGATCTTTCGCTGGTGGGCCCGGATCCGGTTCTTTGCCCGGCCGGTTCGGACAAACCGTAGCCAATCCGGATTCGGGTTTTGGTTATCCCGGTTCCGTATATCGACCATATCGCCATTACGAAGCCGATAATCAAGAGGCACCATACGTCCGTTGACCAGGGCACCACAGCAGTGATCACCGACTTCAGAGTGGATGGCGTAGGCAAAATCGACGGCAGTAGAGCCGCGGGGAAGAACTTTCAGGTCGCCATTGGGTGTGAAGGCATAGACATCATCTACAAAGAGGTCGAGTTTCAGCGTGTCGAGAAAGTCTTCTGGGTCTTTCAGTTCTCGTTGCCATTGTACGAGCTGTTTGAGCCAGATGAACTTCTGGTCTGTATTTTCTTCTTTTTTTCGACCTTCCTTATAGGCCCAGTGGGCAGCGACGCCATGTTCGTTTACCTGGTGCATTTCCCCGGTTCGGATCTGAACCTCGATTCGTTGGCCGTTGGGGCCGATGACGGCTGTATGTAATGAGCGATAGTTATTTGCTTTGGGGAGGGCGATATAATCCTTGAAACGGCCTGGGATGGGGCGCCAGTTCATATGAATGAGCCCTAGAGACTGGTAACAGTCCTTCTCTGTGCCCGTGATGATCCGAAAACCGATCAAGTCGTAGACGTGTTCAAAATCGATTCCCTGCCGCCGCATTTTCTGCCAGATGCTGTACAGATGCTTGGGGCGGCCCGTAATGGACGCGTCCAGCTCATAGGAATCCATCAGTTCGTTAATCTTGGTGGTTACGTCTGAGGTGTATGTTTCTCGTGCATCTCGGGTTTGACTGACTTTCTCCGCCAGGAAGCGATATTCGCCTGGCCAGATGTATCGAAAGGAAAGGTCTTCCAACTCTTGTTTGTACGCGTTTACTCCAAGCCGGTTTGCGAGGGGAGCGTAGATGTCGAGTGTTTCCTGGCTGATTCGTTTCTGTTTTTCTTCTGGAAGATGATGCAGCGTTCGCATGTTGTGGAGCCGATCGGCGAGTTTCACCAGGATAACTCGAAGATCACGGCTCATTGCGATGATCATTTTACGGAAGTTTTCGGCCTGTCGTTCCTGAGAGGAGTTAAACCGAATCTTTGAGAGCTTGGTCAGACCGTCGACCAGTTGCGCAATGGGAGTGCCGAATAGCTCCTCGACTTCGCCAACGGTCGTGGATGTGTCTTCAACGGTATCATGTAGGATAGCGGCGCATATGGCGGCTTCATCGAGTTGCAACTCTGCGACAAGCTCGGCTACGGCCAGGGGATGAAGTACATAGGGCTCTCCCGAACGACGCACCTGCCCGTCATGAGCTTGGGCCGCGAAGACGTAGGCTTTTTGGATCAGGTCGACGTCGGCATCCGAACGATAGGCCTGAATCTTGGAGAGAATATCTTGTATACGAAGCAAATCAGCCACGGCAACGGCCTCAGCTGAAAATTATAACAGAATTTTGTCAATTCGAGGGCAAGGTCAATAATTATCCCATAATTCGATTAAGCGCACGTTAATTGCATCATCGGTTGGATTCTAACTACGGGTTCCTGATCAGATAGGCCGGTAGGATGTTGGGTAGACCTACGGTAAGGGACTCGGACGATCGGGCTTATCAGGCTTATTTTGTCCGTCACCGAAGAGGTAGGGAGCCTGAATTATGCATGTCTTCCCATAGGGATTGGGGAAATTGAGATCAAGCACCTCGACAATACATTTCCCCAAGGTTGCATCACCGGTTTCATTGAGGCTTACGACGCGTTTTGATGCATTACCCTTCTTGTCTAGGACCAGGGAAATGACAATTCGTCCGGCCGGGATATGTCCAAGTCGACTGGCCGCCTGTCGGGCGCAGGTTGTGACCCGATCCTTACGAGTGCGCAGGATCCGCTGCGCGACGTCCATTTGGCAGCCGTCCTCGATAGGTTTGGTTTCTATCTGTACGCTTTGGACCACATCACCCTGCCGGACCGTTATACGCTGGGCTTCGGCCGGAGCGGCCGCTCGGCTCTCTTTTTTGTTCGGCACTCGGTTTTCATGCACATGCGCAGAGTTAGAATCGGGCCCGCAGGCGGTGGCTGTGATCAGCGCCCAGGTGGCCAACCACAGATATGGAGCCAGTCGGGTCATCTTCCTGCCGGTTTTACTCTGAATCTTCCGATTCTATGGACGCGGTAGCTCCCAGATTTTCCAGTTCTTTTTTAGCCCGCTCTGCGTGTTCCTTGAGCGGATACCGGGCAATAACCAGAGATTCAATTCGTGTTGGTTCCGACGCTTGATATTTCGGTCGTAGCTGGTCCGCACTAAACTGCTTGAGCCGTGTGATGAGTTCCTCATCCCGGTATTTCATATGGGCGTGTTTACGCCAGATCCGGTAAAAGTCTTCCAGCGCTTGGGGTGGGAACGCCGTTAATACCACATGCCAGGCTGTCATATTCTACTCCACGGTGACGACGTTCTGTTTTTCCGCGAATCCACCGGTTCGGTCCGTACAACGAATAGTACCCAGGACCTTTTCAAAGGTAACATTCGTGCCGTCAAGACTGCCATAGCCAACCTGAACCTCAAAGAAGGCATCGCGTAGCTTCTTCGGATCGATATCGTCAGAATTGGGTACGGCGCCGGGAGGGCGTCGACATCGGAGAGAGAGCTGGGTCTGTTCTGCCGAGACCTTGTCTGTGATGTCGGCAAAAGGGGTGTTTTCCAGGCCGTTGAATTTTGTCACCTCGTTTCCTCCGAACCAGACCGAAATCTGACATCCCAGGATCGAAGCATCCTGCCCTTGTGCGGAGACGAAATAACGTCGCTTGGGCGGAACCCTTACGGGCGCGGTCACGGTCGCCACGACGGGAACCGGTACTACGGCGGGTACGGCAGGAGTTAGCGTCTTGGCCGGGGGTTTTACCGAGGTCTTTACTCCCTTCAGATATTTCACATTGATATTGTATTTGGGCGCGTTGATATGGAGATTTCCGCGCTGATCGAAGTGGACCATCACGTCTTTAAGCTTCAGGTTTCTTGCTCCCGTCACCTCTTTTCCATTCATGAAGACCTTCACCCCGCTTTGTGCCCAAAGCGGTGCAGAGGAAAATAGGAAAAGAGCCAATGTGAAAAAGGCTGTTCGGCTCATGGTATGACCCCCTTCGGAAAAATACATAGGTCAAAACGGGCACAGCGCCCAGTTGATTCCCATTGCTACGTTATCAAAATCCTATTGTTTCGCCAGTCCCTCGGATAATAGGGATGCGACGAGTCATTAACGTCGTGGTGTGTTGGTTGAAATTTCGCGGCAACATAACGCCAGACTTCTTCTTTATTTCATGCGTTGAAAGTTCCCAATATTGGGCCAGCAGAAAAAGAGCAAACAAAAGATCTGCGTGAGTACATCTGTCTGCGATTCATCACAATAAACTTTCAACTTGGAAACCCGGATCGGCCTTATTTTTCAGGCAAAAAATAATTATTGGCGGGCAACATTGGTTCCAGTTTCCTTACCTTTTCCACAAAGTTGCCCACATGGTGTGGAGAAAGCGGTCGTCCCAGAACAGGCAAGCGTTTAACGGCTGTGGCTAACGATGGATTTCTGCCACGATTGGCAGATGATCGCTGGCCTGGCTTTGAATGGCTCTACAGGCCGAGCGTATGGAGAACCCATTCCCGACAAATATGGAGTCCAGACATTGCTCAGGTTGTTTGGTGGGGTAGGTAGATCTGGGTTTACCCAACCAGGAATTACGCAAAGGTATGGATGCCATCAGGGGTTCTTCAGGTTCCATATTGAAGTCGCCGACCAGAATGTCTGGTGACTCAGCGGACACTTGCTTTGCCAATGAACGCAGCTGATGGGTTCGGTCCCAATCTCGAATGGAGAGATGGGTGTTCCAGACGGTGACGTTGAGCGGCGGGCCCAGTCGGATTTTCAGGAGAACACGTTGTTCGTCGTCGCGGACCGGATGCCAGACCTTGGACCAGTCAAGCACGGGGCTTCGGGCCAGCAAGGCAATCCCGTATGCTCCTCCCCGTTCAAACAGGGCACCTGCGAAAACAGCATTCGTATACCCGGCCGCTAGTGCCAACTCCTGGCTTAGAGCACCTGTGGGCCCCATATGCCAGGAGCTCCCCACTTCTTGTAATGCCACAATATCGGCATCCAGCTCTTGCAGTGTTTTTGCCACGGCTGGAAGTCCTTTTTCCAACCCAAGTCGGATATTATAGCTGGCTATACGGATGGTATTGGCAGATGTCAGGGGCGTTTCACTCATCCTTGACTGTCGTCCTTATCATCCACGTGGAGCGGAAGAGACATTACGAATCTGGCGCCGGTGCGCCCCGGTGGGGGAGGCACATACTCGAGGCTTCCGTTATGCGTTTCCGACACTCTACGGGCCAGGGCCAGCCCCAGCCCTGTACCGTGCTTCTTGCTGGAGTAGAAAGGCTCGAATATTTGATCGATAATCTGGGGGTCGATTCCCGGTCCGTCGTCCTCAACCGAGATCTTGGCCATATTTCCCTCGGCCTGGGCCTGGACCGTAATATGTCCGCCTTTACTGGAGGCGTCGATAGCGTTTTTCAAAAGGTTCAGGAGAGCTTGGCGAATCTGATCGGGGTCGGCCATAGCGGGTAGTGGTGCGGGGGTCTCTACCATGATGGCCAGCCCCAATCGTCGGGCTTCTTCGCGTTGGAAGGAAGCCAGGTCACGACAGATACTCGCGAGGTCGACAGGTTCGGGTTGTGGCTTTGGCATGGCGGCAAACCGGAGGTAGGCTTCAGTAACCTCAGTCAATCGTTCAACCTCGGCACGAACCGCAGCCAGGAGTGACTCTATCTGCTCGGATTCATCACTTTGAATTGCCTCTTCGATCAGCTCCACATTCAAGGCGATAGCGTTGAGTGGATTACGGACTTCGTGCGCCACATTGGCGGCCATCCGACCTACGGCTGCAAGTCTCTCGGCTCGAACAAGGGCTTGGCGCTGTTGTCGTAATGCTTTGGCCATTTCGTTGAACTCTTCTCCGATCTGACCGATTTCATCCTTACTGCGAATCTTGATTTCGGCGTAGAGATCACCTTTGGCCATCTGCCGTACGCCGGCGATCAGCTGGTTCACGGGACGTAGGCCCAGGAGTACAACCAGGAATAAAATGATCCCGACAATGAGGGCCAGGGAATGTAAACCCAGGGTGATTTTGAAGATTTCGCGTGTGTTGGCTTTGAGAGCCTGCTCCACGTCTTCGACCAGGCGGTCCATTGACGTGCGGAGACAGCGAAGGCGACAGCATTGTTCGCTGTCATCGGGGGTTGTATTACAGCATGGCGTGCTGACCTTTGTTCGTGTAGTTACGCACCGACCCACATAATGCCGGTACTGTAGGTAGACGACATTTCGAATGAAAAAGGCGTGGTCTTCTCCGGGAGGTTGCTCTTCATCCAGGAGAATACTCACCAACTGGGGATATAAGTCGGCGTTGGTTAATGCTCCTCCGAGCGGAAGCCATTTTCCCTTCGCGTCGGTCGGGCCTTCCGATAAGGCATCAGCCATGGAATACCCATCAGAAATATCATCTAGAAGCCGAATGATCCCGTCGGCGCTTTTTCTAACGGAACCAGGAAAGGCATCGTAGGCCAATACATCAAGAAGTTCAGCTCGTAGCTGCGGGATGAGCGCATCAACCGGGTTTTCTGTCATCTTCTTTATAGTCGCCCGGATCCGTTGCAAGGGGCGATT
>CAUZEG010000104.1:0-13949 GCA_963578775.1 Myxococcales bacterium | reverse complement strand
TGAGGGCGCATGTCTGTCGGGAGAGTTGTTGGCCTGCGACGATAATGATGACTGCACCAACGACAGTTGTACCGCCGAATCCGGGTGTATCAACGAACAGACGGATCCCCTATGCGAGATCCCCGAAGAAAGCTGTTGGGATGAATACGACAACGATGGTGATGCAACCACCGACTGTGCCGACTCCGACTGCCATGCGCTCTGCTGTGACGACGGCCTCTTGAACGGCACCGAAACGGCGATCGATTGTGGCGGAAACTGCGGAGCCTGTACCGACGACAACTGCACCGAAGATAGTGACTGCGCCATCGGCTCCTGCGTAAACAATGGTTGCGAAGCGCCCACAGGCTTTTATTGGGTGGGCGGTAGTGGCCAATGGTCCGATTACGAAAACCACTGGGCGACCAGCTCAGGAAGCACGATATTCCACGATCGAGTGCCGGCCGCTACCGATGACGTCTATTTTGATGAAAACTCCTTTGGCTCGGGCTCGTCTACCCTCGACATCGACGTGATCATTGCAGAATGCCAGAACATGGACTGGACGGGCGTGGTCAGTCCCGTCACGATCACCGGCGAATCCGATAAGGCCCTTCACATCACCGGCTCCTTTCGCCTGGCCTCCAGCATCAACTGGAGTGCCAGCACAGAACTTATCTTCGAGGGCACAGGACACCACGTAATCCACAGCCGCGGCGCTGCGATTGGCGCGGGGGATATCCGCCTCAACAATCCGGACGGACAGTGGGCTCTGGGCCACGCCTTCACTGCAAATAATGGTTACTTCCATATGGAAAGTGGCAGCTTCGACACGGCCGGGAAAGACATGCACGTTCGTCGCTTCTACGCCAGCGGGAACCTGGAACGAAGCATCAGTCTCCAAGATTCCCATATTACGATCATTCAGTTCTGGTTCATGGGGAACACCACCAATCTCACCTTTGACGCGGGTACATCCACCGTCCACTGGGACGCAAACAACACCTACAGCTTTGAAGCCAACGACGTAGCCTTTCACGATCTGGAGATGAGCGTTACGAGTGGCGAAGCAACGATTAAGGGAAACATCACCTTCCATCGGATTGAAAAAGGTGGTGAAGGAACTTTGAAGCTACAAGACTCATTGACCATCAACGACAGCTTCGACGTATTGGACGGGCAGGTCCTGTTCTCATCCGACAATACGATTGAAGAGCTGGCCATATCGGCAGGTGTGGTGCTGCGCCTGGGGTCTGGATCCACCCAGACAATCGGTGCGATCACAGGGACTGGCACCTGTACCGAGAACATCTATCTGGTGGCCACGGAGTCGGGTACACCAGCCTTCCTGCATCAGAGTCTGGGTCAGGTCGGTCTGGACTTTGCCCACATCAAAGATATCCATGCGACAGGCGGAGCGGATTTCTTCGCGGCCAACAGCTTTGATGACGGTGGAAACGAAGGCTGGCAGATCCAGGAGAAAGCACCGCAGTCCTATTATTGGATCGGAGGAAGTGGAAACTGGAGCGATAGCCAACATTGGTCGAACAACAGTGGCGGAGCACCCGCCGATTGCGTACGGGGAAGTTCAGACAATGTAATCTTCGACGAGAACTCGTTTACTGAAGAGGGAAAAACCGTCACCCTGGATGTGCCCCTGGCCTCCTGTAAGTCCATGACCTGGCAGGATACGGTAGACGGTGCGGTGGTCATTGGCGGGGTCGAAAACACCTTGAGCATCCATGGCTCGCTCACCTTATCAGAGGGCATGTCCTGGAACTCTAACGGTGACCTTAACTTTTTTGGTTCCGGTGCGAAGACGCTCGACCTCAAGGGAGTAAGCTTCGCGGCCTACAACGTCTATCTGGACGACCCCGACGCCATATGGACGATGGTAACTGACCTCTCCGGCAACAATACCTACTTGAACGTGGTCCGTGGTGGCTTTGAGACCGATGGTAACGACCTCCTGGTACGACGCTTCATCTCCAGTAATAGTAACCAGCGGAGCATCAGTCTGGGTAACTCCGATGTCACAATCAATCAGTTCTGGTTTATGAGCACCACCACGAATCTGGACTTCGATGCTGGAACCTCGACCATCCACTGGAACGCGAGCAATACCTATAGTTTCCAGGCCTCGGGTCTGATCTTTCACGACCTGGACATGAGCATCGATAGCGGCGCAGCAAGCCTTCAAGGCGATATGAGCTTCAGCCATATCATCAAAGAAGGTCAAGGGAACCTGGACGTAAGAGATACTTTGAGTGTGGCGACCTTCGATTTGAACGCAGGGCGAGTGCGTCTCGACGAGGATACAAGTGTAGACACGCTCAGCTTGAGTCCCGGTATTTTCCTCGAAATCGAAGGAGGTAAAACCCTTAGCACGCAAGACCTGAATGGCTCTGGAACCTGCAGCAACTACATCCATATAAAATCCCAAACACCCGGAACTTCCGCCACCATCACCCAACCGTCGGGTCAGGTGACCCTGGATTTCGCCCACATCACAGACACTCTTGTCACCGGCGGCGCAACCTTCGCGGCCAACGATAGCTTCGACCACGGCGGAAACAACGGGTGGGCCTTCAGCCCCATACAACCCACGGACTACTACTGGGTCGGCGGTACGGGAAATTGGACAGAGGGCAATCACTGGTCCCTGGCGAGCGGGGGAACCCCCTCCGGCTGCGGCCCCACCTACCTTGACGACGTCTTCTTCGACGACAACTCCTTTACCGAGTCCAACCAGTACGTGACCATCGATGCCGTCTCCGCGGAATGCAACGATATGGTGTGGGCCGGCGTCACCCACGCGCCAGGAGTGCTTGGAGCGGCTGGAGTAGCGCTGACCATACATGGAGACTTCGTGCTCGATGAAAACATGGCCTGGAACAGCCAGGCAGACCTCTTCTTCAAATCACCCGGCGATAAAATTATTGATCCCCAGGGGATGGTAATGGGCAGTTACAACATCTACCTCGACGACTCAGTTGGGAACTGGACGCTGACTAGCGAATTGGCGATCAACAGTGGTTATTTCCACGTCGTGAAGGGGAGTTTCAACACGGCCGGAAATACCATGCAGGTCCGCCGTTTCTATTCCGACAACAGCAATGAACGCAGTATCTACTTGAACGATTCGATCATCGAACTGAAACAATTCTGGTTCATGGCGAACACCACCAATCTGACCTTTGATGCCGGAACATCCATCATCAATTGGAACGCGAGTAACACCTACAGATTCGAGGCCAACGACGTGAGCTTTCATGCGCTTCATGTCAGCACCAGCACCGGCTCTACGGCAATCAAAGGAGACCTCCAGTTCCAGGAGATAGAAAAGAGCGGTGACGGGATCTTGAAGGTGGAGAATTCCATTGAAATAATCGACGCATTGCGCGTGACCGCGGGAACCCTGGAACTCGACGATTCAAACACTATCAATGAACTCAACTTGACCTCCGGGATCGTCCTTGTGCTGGGCTCAGAAAAAACCCAGACAATCGATGCCCTGACCGGAGACTTCAATGGAGTTACCACCTTCATCCAGCCCAAGTCTCCTTCCGAACCGGCCTATTGGGATCAAGGGGAGAGCTCGGTGTGTTTCGATTATTTCAATATTGATGGGGTTCACTTTGTTGGCACTGGCCCGGTCTACGCAGACCATAGCGTTGACAGCGGAGGAAACCAGGGGATTGTCTTCGGTCCATGCCCCTGACATAGTTCACCAACCAAGAACCAGCCAGTCGATATCTCCACATGGCTGATCCATAAAATATGTACCGCTTGCATCGGCAATTCCCTCTGTCCTAGGATGCCGCCAATTCTCTTCCCCAATTGCAAATAAACCCTCTCTGAATGATTGCTAAGCGCTCAATATCCCTTCTGGTTGCAACTCTGATGGCCGCCCTGTCCTTTGGCGTCATCATGAGCACCAACGACATGGGCTACAGTCGCGATGAGTCGTTCTATTTTCAGAACGCCGAGATCTATCAGGAGTGGTTTGATGTACTGAATAGCGACAAGGCCTTCCAACGCGAGGAGATCCTTCGCATCTGGAAACATAACGCCGAACACCCACCTCTGGTGAAGGTCCTGATGGGTGGGTTCTGGCGAACATTCGCACAAATAGAGCGACCGGTACGAGCAAAGCCCCCAACCACAAATAAACCGGATATTGTCACATTCACTGTCCAGGGATTGGCTCCAAGCCATCCTTTCTGGAAGGGAACATCTGTCTCGGTTCTCGGGCCACAGTCCATCGACCAGGCGGCAGAGGATCCACGCCGGCACTTCGGTACGGGCCAGGTCACAAAACGCGGCCCCAGAACAGCGACCGTTGAATTCAAAACCTCGGACCCGGCCGGAGTCATGCAGCGTTGTACCCATGACTATCGGCCCGGACCACAGTATATGCGAGGCTGTTCGATCCGTCGCGACGGCCCGCTTTTGGAAGGCTCCGCCATGCGATTGGTCGGCCCCTTCTTCACGGCTCTACTCATCTTCGCCATGGTTCTTTTCGGATGGCACCAACTGCACCCAGTCGTCGGAATCACAGCACCGCTCCTGTTTCTTACCAGTCCGCGCTGGTTTTACCACGCACATCTGGCCGCCTTCGATATGCCGGTCACCGCGATGGTATTTCTGATTTCTGCTGCATTCTGGGTGTCTCTCGAACGCCCCAGATGGGCCTGGGCGACCGGGGTTTTGTGGGGCATTGGACTCCTCACCAAACATAACGCCCTCTTCTTGCCGATCCCGTTCATCGCTTTCTGGTTGCTTACCTATCGGCGCGAGTTTTCAGTGAAAACCAGAACCATGAGTCGCACTCGAGTCGTGATCGCCGGAATCGCCTGTCTTGCCACCCTGGCCCTTGGTATCCGCCAGCCGGTCTGGGGTGTCCTCCTTGCTATCATCCTGTTCCTCACCATCACCCGGACTCGTATTCGCTTTCCGCGTATTCCTCTGGCGTTCCTGGTCATGCCCCCTATCGGGCTGGGAATTCTGTTCGTGTTCTGGCCAAAGCTCTGGGTCGATCCATTCGCCGCGATTGAATCCTACCTGAACTTCCACCTCGCACATGAACATTACCTTCAATACTACCTGGGACAGATCCTCGAAGTGCCCCCATTCCCCTTCGAATACCCCTTCGTGCTCACCGCATTGACGGTTCCCGTTTTGACACTCGTCGTCTGTCTGTTCGGAGGACTCGACTTGTTTCGGCCTGGAATCCAACGCTTCATCCAGATGCTTCGAAAAACACCCCGAAATCCACTTACGGCCATCAATGCGCACCTCTTTCGTCTCGGCATATTTCTGGCATTACTTACCCTGTTCCCGGTCGTCCTCATCGCCCTTCCCAGCACACCGGTATTTGGCGGAGTCAAGCATTGGATGACGGGAATGCCCTTCCTCTGCATCCTGGGTGGTTGGGGCATCTGGCGAATATCCATTGTGTCGATTCAGTTACTCGCCCTTCCCTCTGACCAACTACGCAAGCAGATGTCAGTTGTGGCGGCTGTCATCGTATCCATAGCGGTCTTGATTCCAGCCACCCTGGCCACGGCTACCAGCACTCCGGTCGGAAATACCTACTATAATGAGTTGGCGGGCGGCATCTCCGGGGCGGCCGACCAGAAACTCACACGTATCTATTGGGGATACGCCAGTAAACAGACATTGGACCAGATCAATACGCGCCTCCCCGCAAATGCCACCGTCTGGCTGCACGATACAACGACTACAGCATTCCAGATGTACAAACGTGAGGGGCGGGTTCGAAACGACTTGAACATTCTCGGTTCAGGCCATGTCTTTGCTCGGAATTGCCATGATCGATCCGTCGGTTGCGGCATCACCCATGTCCTTGAGCGAGCAGATGCGGCCCTTTTCGAAGAGCAAAAATTCTTCGGAGCGGCACAGCTTCATCTCCAACGGATCTTCGGTACCCCTGGACCCAGCTGGGCCTGGCGAGCGGAAGGTGTCCCGATGATCAGTCTTTACGAGAAGGACCGGACAACGACACCGACTGCCGACGAACCGAAACGGTAGACGGCGGATCACCATAGCGATGGCCATACCCCACAGGCCCCCAATCCTCCCATCCGGGCCCCATGACGTACAAATCGAAACAGAGCTGCCGCCCCCCACTCGGCGGTCCTGTCGCGCGGACCGTGATCTGGTGAGTTTTCGGCCCCTTTGCACTGGTCACCACGTCTACCGCCCAGGGGATCCATAGATTGTCATGCGGATGAAAGTCATCACGAACCACATTCTCTCCGTCAATGGACAACTCGACCGTAACCCGACCAGGTATCGGCCGTCGTGCCGGCCCATAACGGGTATCGTCGCGTAGTGCATTCCCAGCTCGTAATAATACCGTATCACCCTCATTCAAGGGCACGGCTGTGAATGTAATCTGATAGGTTGGATGGTTTCGAGACGGTTCAAAGAAGACACACTCCCGAGGAACATCCCCCACATCGACCATACGTAGCTGAACCATGTCCGAGATCGGCTGTTTGGATAGTCTGGTTGCCGTCCCCAGACCACAAATAAAGGTGTCGCGGCGTTCCGAAGACTGCCGACATCTCTGGTTCTTCGTGGCTCGGTCCACCCGTTCCACCTGAACCTGTCCGGATATAAATGGTTCCCGGGCGTTCCAACGAATCGGCGACGCCGGAAGCTCTACGACCTGGGCCGTCAGCCGCCGGGAGTCCACCAATGTCTTCCAGCCGGTCCCCACCTCCCGGAGTCGTTGCCGCTCCTTTGACACATATGCTTTCCAGCCCACCACGACCAATCTACGAAAGCCCATCCAGGCAACAGGATCGCGCGGTTCCCGCCAATCCAACGCCCGAAAGGGCCAGGTCTCGCTATCTGCCACCGCACCCCGGAATGCAGTTCGGCCAAGATTATCCCAGGTTGGAACAATCCGAATCAGGTCCCCGGCCGTAAGATGGTCGTCCGTCTGTGTACGAAAATCCTCCCATTCCTGATGGCTCGGTACCTGCTCTGCGCGCTGCATCTGCCCCTGGACAAGCAATACCGAGACAGCCACGAGTCCAACGACCAGGCCGCCACCCAGAGCTCGGTTAAGGATCTTTTCCGACAACTTCATGACGGCTGCTTAGTTGGCACAGTCGTCGACACAGAGCAAGGATTGAAGAGCATCGGAGGAGCCTTGACAGGGTTTTCCGCAATGATACCGTTCTGCTCCATGAGGGTGTTGCATTGGGTAATAGTGGGGTTTCTATCGGTTTCGTTAATAACCGGATGTGCATCTTCCTTCGATTCAAAGTCGGGTGGTGATAACACCATCTCCACAGCCACAGGCTTACCCTTCGCCCAGCCAGTCACCGACCGGGTGAGTAATCGAACCCACGATAACGTGGATTGGAAAAGCTTCACATTCGATGACCACAATGGCCGTATCCATGTGGATGTATATTGGGACAACCCCAAAGTGCAGGCCACCATCAGCGTTTACGACCAAATGGCTCAAAAGATCATTTCTCTTCCCCATCAGATGGGCCAACAACGAGATCGAATCGCCAATCTGGCGGTACGGGAAGGACGATACTTTGTTGTCGTTCGCTGCATTGGACACGAAAGTGTGTACACGATCGAAGTCCTTGATAGTGCCCGTAGTACAGGGCCGGGCGGAAGTTCCAGCCCTCCACCAATCTAGTGCTGGGGAACCAAAGCCCCGACCCGGGGTTTGAATACCCCTGATCCATCTCTGCCCTTTTCAAACCATCACAATTGACAGCTATGTCCCTACTCGTTACATGTTTTGCAGTTCAACGGGATTTGCCGACATATGGCTCAGTTCGAGGTCATTCGGGATATTGGCGACACGATCAAGGAAATCTTGAAGGATTCCTTCGAAACGAATGGGTTTACGACCGTGCATATAAGCACCGAAAAACCCAAGAAGGACAACATCAAGAATCTTCCTACGGTCAATGCCTACCTGTATCACGTGTCCTTCGCGCCCAACTACCGAGAACGGTCCGAGAACCTGGTATCGGAGTATACAGAGGATGGGGGCATCATAGAATTTTACAAAGCCGCACCGGTGTATTTCTATGCGCATCTGATCATCAACGTCTGGGGAAATACCCCAAGCGAAGAGAACCTTCTAATGGGACTCGCAATCAAAACCTTATTGGACATACCTATGGTAACCGGGGAAAAACTCGTCGGAAATGCGTTCTACCCGGACGACCAACTCAACATCTATCCAAACCTTCAGGCGGACTACAACGACACGCTCTCATTCTGGCGTTCGTTGAACGAGGAAGTTCGCCCTTCCATGTACTATCACATCAAATTTCGGATCGAATCCGATCGGGTCAGTCGGCCCATCCGCAGAGTGCTTGGCAAGGATTTTGCTGTGGACAGAAAGCCCTGAGGTCTTAACGTCCCAATCCACTCGCTGTAATCGTACTCTTCGGCTACTCCGACTCATCCAAAGTTCATGTCTCTCAAATCGAAAACTAGGGAAAGGAGTTAACAATGGCCACATCTTATCTGTCGCCCGGCGTATACGTCGAAGAAGTCGACCGTGGGACAAAGCCCCTCGAAATGGTGGGCACAAGTACGGTCGCATTTATTGGTGAAAGCAGCGTTGGTCCGGTCAACGAGGCGGTATTCATCACCAATTGGTCACAGTTCGTTAAAACATTTGGAGATTTCCAGAACAGCGAGCATCTGGCTCATGCTTTATATGGTTTCTTCAACAACGGTGGAGGAAGAGCTTTTGTCCTCAACGTAGGAACGGACGAAGCGGATGGAGACGCCAAGAAAGAAAAAGGCGGCGGCGGAAAAGCCGGCCGTTATCTTGGCGCGGATAGAGGCCCCGGGGCTCGCACGGGTCTCAAAGCCTTTGAAGAAATCGACGACATCAACATTGTCTGCGCACCGGGACAGACCGACCCGGTCATCTGGGATGCAGTCCTTTCACATTGCGAGAATATGCGATATCGCTTCGCCATTCTCGATTGCCCTGAAGTCATCGAGAAGGGCGGTGTGAACAAGCTCGTAAAGCCCCGTGATTCAAAGTACGGGTCCTATTACTTCCCCTGGGTCCAGGTATATGACCCCTATAAGGGCAATATCTTCCAGCCCCCGAGCGGTTATATGGCTGGGATCTATGCACGTTCCGACACAGAACGTGGTGTCCATAAAGCACCTGCCAACGAAATCGTTCGCGGTGCGCTCGAACTCCGGTACAACATCACCAAGGGCGAGCAGGATATCTTGAACCCGAAAGGCATCAATTGCATCCGCTCGTTCCCCAACCGGGGTATCCGCGTCTGGGGTGCCCGGACAATCTCATCGGACGCTTCCTGGCGTTATGTGAATGTTCGTCGCCTGTTCAACATGGTGGAGCAATCCATCGAGATCGGAACCCAATGGGTTGTCTTCGAACCCAACGATCAAAAGCTCTGGAAGCGAATTACTCGTGATATCTCTGCGTTCCTGCTTCGCCTATGGCGGCAGGGCGCCTTGTTCGGCAAGACCCCGGAGGAGGCTTTCTTCGTTAAATGTGACGATGAGACCAATCCACCAGAGGTCATTGATGCTGGACAGGTGGTCATCGAAATCGGCATGTGCCCAGTCAAGCCGGCCGAGTTCGTGATCTTCCGTATTGGTCAGATGCCAGCCGGAGGCGAAATCTCCGAATAGTCTCTACCAATACTTTTCCTAGTTTCCGCGATCGGGGAGCTGATACCTCCCCGATCGTGCCCTCCCGAAAGGGAACCCCAAGCTCTATAGATAATAAAAGAATGTAGGAGGCAAAAATGCCTAATCGTAGACCCAGTGATCATATTGGTTCCTTTAACTTCAAAGTTGAAATCGAAGGAGTCACCGTAGGTGCGTTCCGTAATGTGGAAGGCATGGATTCCGAGACCGAGGTCATCGAATACCAGGATGGTGATGATACCATCGCTCGTAAACGGCCCGGTCGTACCAAGTACAGTAACGTAACTCTTAAGCGTGGTTATACAAACAGTGACGAACTGTGGACCTGGCGTAAGAAAGTCATCGAGGGCGTGGTCGAACGCAAATCGGGTTCGGTAATCCTGTGCGACGACGCTGGCGATGAGATCATGCGTTACAACTTCTATGAAGCGTGGCCCTGCAAATGGAAAGGGTTCACCCTGGACGGTAAAGGCGCCGACGTCATGGTCGAAGAGATCGAAATGGCCGTCGAAAAGATCGAACGCGCATAAACTGTCGCTTTACCCAAAAAAGGCCGAAGATATCTTCGGCCTTTTTTTTTCTGTTCAAGGCCATCGCACATCTCGGAATCAGCCGGACGAAGGTCCAAGGTTGCGCCGTTTGGGCGTCTGGCCTAGCATCAAGATCCACTTCATCATCAAGGGGAGTATCAAATGGCCTTCAAGACCGAATTCGAGTTCACCTTGCCGAAAGGCTTTGTGGACAAGGATGGTAATGTTCATCAGAAGGGGGTCATGCGCCTGGCAACGGCGAAGGATGAAATCGTTCCTCTGCAGGACTATCGCGTCCAGAACAACAGGGCCTACCTGGTCATCATCCTTCTTTCACGTGTCATGTCCAAGCTGGGCGATCTGACCGCCATCAACCCCGGGGTTATCGAGGGACTGTATTCATCAGACCTCGCCTACCTGCAGGAGTTCTATCGCAAAATCAACGAGGACGGTAGTGCTTCCGTTCCTGTGTCGTGTCCCGAATGTAAACACAAATTCGAGATCGACATGGGGAGTGACCTGGGGGAATTGTAAGCTATCCACTGGACCGCCTTTACCAGGAAGTCGCCTATATCGCCTATCACTTTCATTGGCCGATCGACGACATCCTGGAAATGGAACACAAGGAGCGTCAGATCTGGATCAAAGAGATTTCGGAGATCAACAAGGAAATCAATCGATCACGGTCCACCTGACAAACTGGTTCCGAGCCCCGCAGTGGGTAGCAAAAATATCATAGGAGAAATCGGGGCTCGGAATTCATAGTCAGTACATACGTGGCATGTTTGTTGCTTACGATAATTATCGCCTGGGTCGTATAGGACCCAACTTGGAGCTATAATGTTCGATCCCACCTACAGACCGCCTGGCATCTATGAACTAGAGCCAGAATTAACCATCAGTCAACCGATCCTTCGGGAGCGTGGTCTGGTGGGCTTTATCGGTCTTGCGGAACGGGGCCCCCTTGATGTGCCGGTCCGGATTGTCGACATCAACCAGTTCTACGAAATCTACGGAAACCTGGATGAGAACACTTATCTTGAACCCGCCGTCCAGGCCTTCTTCCAGAATGGCGGCGCAGAGTGTTATGTGCTCCGAATCGCACACGTCGACCCACGTAAGCCTGGAGAAATCGCAACCCTCGCCTCCAATCGATTACTGACGGCTGGGGGAAAGCCTTCCCTCGATGTATACGCCATCAATGAGGGGGCATGGGCAAACGTCGTGAACGTGGAAACGTTCCCATCAGAACAAATTGCCCAGACCTTCCTGACTCTTGACCTGAAAAAGGGGCAGACATCGGCAACCGTGAAATCAACCCACGGCATCGCCCGAGGATCAATCCTGCGGGTATACGATGAGGACGGAAACGAAGAAATCCTTGAGGTCGCGAATATCGAAGGCCGGGTGGTACATTTTCAACCCTTGCAAAAAGTGAAGATGAACCACCCATCTTCGGCACCAACCTACCTCGAACCTATCGAATTCGGCATTCGTGTGTCCTATCTGGGTCGAGACGAGTCTTTTGATAACTTGAGCCCCGGAGTGCGAGCACCCAACTATTTTGAGACGGCGGTGAACAGCCAAAGCGCCATTATCCAAGTGGCAGACCGGAACGAAACGCTCCCTGGACTGGACACTATTCCCGCCCTGGACTCTCGTGTGCAGCTAAGTGGTGGACAAGATGGCCTTCATGGTGTGACGCCCGATGACTTCATGGGAAAGGACCTGGGTCCGGGGGAACGGTCAGGACTCGCCGCATTCGAGATCATTGAAGATGTAGATGTACTCTGCATCCCAGACTTGATGTGGGCCTACACCAATAGTACCGGCTTCAATTCCCTGAAGGACATCGAAGTGGTTCAGCAGGCGCTGGTAACCCAATGTGAAAACCAGAGAGATCGCTTCTGTATACTCGATCTCCCCAACGGAAGCTCACCGGATACCGCGCTGCAATGGCGCCAACTTTTCGATACAGCCTATGCGGCCTTCTATTTCCCGTGGGTCCAGGTCGACAACGGCCAAACACCACTATTGGTACCGCCAAGTGGAATTGTGTCCGGTGTCTATGCTCGTTGTGATCTGAACATTGGCCTACATAAAGCTCCCGCAAATGAAGAACTGCTCGGTGCACTAGATGTCGCTATCAGTTTGAATGAGACCGATGTCGGTGTGCTGAACAACCATGGCATTAATTGTATCCGGTCGTTCAACGCTCGAGGGATCCGCGTATGGGGAGCCAGAACGACGAGTAGCGATCCGATGCAGCGGTATATCACTGTACGCAGGGTCATGAGCGCCGCAATCCGCACACTTCAGTCCGACCTTCAATGGGTCATGTTTGAGCCCAACAACCCTGCGCTATGGAAGAAGATCCTCCGAAATATTTCCTACTTTCTGTATACTCTGTGGCAGAATGGATACCTCAAGGGTGGTACTCCGGAGCAGGCCTTCTTCGTAAAATGCGACGAAGACAATAACCCCATCGAATCTCGGGAACGGGGATATGTCGTTATAGATGTAGGCTTAGCACCGGTACGCCCGGCCGAGTTTGTCTTCTTCCGCGTAGTTCAGGAAAACGAACTTTCAACCGCTGGACATGCCTGATCGCCTGTACGGACCAAGGAGCTGAAAGATGCCAGAAGACAACACCAAGAATCCTCACGTTGAGGTTACCGATGACGGAGGTGTGAAAGCGACCGCCGGCCCAGTGACCGCTACGGCAGATGCCAACGCAGTCCAGGGTGCCGTGGGCAAAGCCACCGAAATCGCCAAAGAGATTGGCAGCGAGGTCGGCGAAGCCATCGGAGGCTCCCAACTCGGCGAGGCCCTCGGGAATATGGCCGCCGAGAAGGTCAACCAATTCCTCGGGGGTATATTTGGGCAACAGGCGGCGAGCGCCCTCGGTGCCATCAATGAAATGGTCTTCGGACGTCCCGATCCGCAACTTGCGTTCCAGTATCTACTTGAAATCGATGGTGTGGCCAGCGCTGGCTTTAAGGAATGCAACGGAATCGAATGGGAGATGGAGGTGAAAAACATCCGCTCCGGTGGCAACAACCTCTACGAACATCACCTACTGGGTCCCGCCAAATTCAAGCCTCTTGAGGTCAAACGAGGCTTCATGGCGTCGAATGGCGAGTTCTATACCTGGCTCAAGAAATGTCTCAATTCTGAGACGACCGAAGGCATTCGTACGAGCGTGTCAATCGTAATTTATACGGATGGCATGCAAGAAGCCGGGCGCTTCAATTTCTATAACGCCTTCATCTCCAAATGGACGGGTCCGTCCTTGGATGCGGGCAGTACAGAGATTGCCTTTGAGTCGGCCACCATCGTCTACGATTGGTTCGAATGGCTGCCGGGCGGCGCCATCGCCGAGGCCGCTAAGAAGGCGGGCGGAGCCGCCGCAGCGGCTGGCAGATCCATCTCGATTGATATCGGTGGCATCTTTTCCATCTAAACAGCCGTTTTTTCTGTTTCACATCGTTTTACACCCCAAACTTCACCCCAACACTGATAACCAATGGCAACTCTGAGTAAAGATCCCCGTGTTATCGACCTGCTCTCGGAACTAGAATCGGGTCAGCAGGATTGGGCTGATCTGCCGGGTGGTCAGATACTCGCACAGGCTCTCGCCCTCGCAGATCAGATGATCGCGCGCACCGAGCCGATGACCTCCATTGTGGACCGGGTCTCTCTCACCGGCGCCTCCTTTGCGGACGA
>CAUZEG010000103.1:0-13967 GCA_963578775.1 Myxococcales bacterium | reverse complement strand
GGTGTGCAAACAAAATTCACTTCAGCTGCGACTTTCGTGGCTACCAGCCGTTTATGGGCGATTTCCAGTCTTTGTTGGGTGATCTTCCAACCGGGCCAGAGGTCGGTCAGGCTCCGAAGTTTCTCCTTGATGTCGGACCGGGAACAGCGTTCTGTGGTACAGCCTTTCAACTGAACTCCGGACATTCGAAGGCCCTCGGTGCAGCCGGGAAATTTCGAGGTCTTGTCGGGTTGCGCTTCGGAGGTGGTATTGGTCTGAGCCGGAACCTGCGCGTGGGCGAGACCGGCCCATAGCGGGACAGCGAGAAGCAGGATGACCAGCGCTCGAATGGGCGTGCTGTGGTGGGCCGTCCTATTCATCGAGAGGGATCCTGTACTTGAGTTTGGATTCATAGGTCTGGGTCTGGTCTTCGTCCTGTTGAAGAACCCGGAGCTTTCCTTCCAGGTAGACCCGATCGGTAAATTTCACCTTGAAGCCCGTGTCGTAGCGGGTGTCGGTCCCCACACGGAACACGCTCGCTTCAACTTTTAGGAACTTACCCAGCTGCGCCAGCACTTCCGCGCTCAAGCTGCCGTATTGGTCAACACCCAGGTTGACCGAGTCAATGAACGGGGTCAGTAGCAATCCACTGAGAAGGTTGGAGAGATCCTCGGTGAAAATCTGCAAAGTGGTATCCGCAAGGGGGTCGAGGTTACTGGTACCACTACCAGCCGGTACTCCCGCCAGGATCAAGGACTGGATATCTGCCATGTCGAAATCCGGTCGGTCGGACTCAAATGTGACCTTCAATTCGGGATATTTCCCCTTGATTCGGATCGTCACGATCACGTTTTCTTCCAGATCGAAATCGAGGGTCTGAACTTTCGTGGAGATGTCTTGATCGTTGGGTAGGGCGTAGGTGATCTCACAATCCGCTGACATCTCGATATAGGGATGGCTTGGATCACCCTGAAATTCGATAACACCCTCCTTGATCTGGAATTCCCGGCCCCGGCCAAAGGCATAGTTGATGGTGCTGTTGGGGCGGATATTGACCAGACCAAATAAGGAGGGGCTGCTGAGGGTCCCAAGCACATTGACATTGATCTCCAGATCAAGGGACGCACGCCCCAATGGGAAGGGACTTTCCACCCGGAACGAGTTGGACAATACCTGCATGTCCAGTCGGGTTTCGCCTAGCAATGGAAACACTTCGGTGAGGGGGCGAGAGAAGGTCCCCATATTGCGCCCAAGGGCGCCGCCAATGGCACGAGAAAGCGCATCAAAGGAGCGGTTGTAACGTCCTTCCGTAATTCGGATGGTTCCCCGTGTCGCCAGCGATCGAAGAGATGGGTCGGAAAGATTCCGACCCTCGATCACAAAGCTCCGCTCATCTTCCTCGGTGCGAAATGTGAGTTGCGAAATACCAGGAGATGTCCAGGAGATTGATTTACCGACCACATTCAGATCCAGATCGGAGGGACGCAGGCCAAAGAAGCGCATGGTTCCGTTGATGAACGCCGTTCCTTCACCAATCTTCAAGGGCCTGGTTTCATTCGGGTCGGTGGAGATCAACAATGGACGGCCGGGTTGGTCTAGCCGTGTTGTGAGTTGTACACCCCAGTTGTCTGGGAAGATGACTTCGTCGCGTAGGCTTGTCGGTTTGATCATACCCTTCCGAATTCGGAACTCACCATCGACCACAGGGTTTTCGATGGTTCCTCCGATTGTGAGGGGTGGGAGCTCACCACCGGTCAGCTGTACGGAGCAGCGATCCATGAGGATGGACGATAATTTCTTCCGGTTTGAACCCTGTAGCACTCCGCGCCCCGATCCTTCTGATACCAGGGATCGATAGATTGTGAGCATGCTAAGAGGTACATCTCCCTGACTTGCGATATCGAGTTGACCCGCCGCATCCATGAACGCACAGGCCCGAAAAATTGCACCAGACGTCTTCAGTTGGACGTCGGGTAGAGCAAACTCGTCCTGGACAAAGCTGACTTCGATGGGAGTGATATTTTCAATAGGTTCGGTGAGATTTTCGGTATTCAGATGCAGTCCGCCCTTGGGAATAAAGGCGCGCAGAGTCGGACTCTTTTGGGGATGCTCGGTGAGTGGAACCTCAACGGAGACTCGCCCTCGGACCTTTGTACGGGGCAGGTCGGCATCTTTGGAACGCTTGTCTTTTCGCAGCAACTTCAGGGGCTCTGCGTTGCGTAGAGCCAACGTCAGTTGGAGGACGCGCTTTTTTCGCTGAAGTCGTAGAAAGCTCGGCTGCATCAGCTCGAAGCCAGGGGGCAGATCGTCGGCATGGATGGAGGCCCCTCCCGCTTTCAATGGCTGCAGTCGAATCTTGAAATCGGGTAGTACTACGCTCTGCGTTCGTACATTTCCGGCCTGGAACTCGCCGGCCAGACGGGGGGTGTTCAGGGGACCTTTTATGTCGATCTGGCCATTTACGCGGCCCTCTACCGGCTCTTTCTTCTCGGCGATTCGTTTGTCCTGTAGCCCGAGAATATTTAGATTTTTCACATCGAAATTCAGGTTGGCTACGTTACGTGGACCGGTGAGCGTGCCCTGCCCGGAGATGATCCCTCCGTCCGCCATTTCGACGGAAATCCGGTCGAAGCGAAGTGTTTTGCCCTGTGCCCGGAGCTGTACATTCAGGTTTTTGTAGCGTCTCTCATCCAGTCGTAGGTTGCGTCCTAGAACTTGAATCCGGCCCTGGAGGGTTTCCCGGGGGGCATCGAGCCGGAAACTAAGCTTGGGACTTCTGGTTTCCAGATAACCGGCTTTGTCTTTACCCAGGACCCCCGTGCGGAGCTGGAAACGGCTGTTCAGGTCTCGCAGGGTGAGGGTGGGCTGCAAGATGGCCTGGAAGGTATTGGGCTCCAACAGGTTGAGCGTACCACGGAAGGAGGTTCGTCCAGTCTCATTTGAGAGCACCAGCTCTTTGATCTGTAAAATGCCATCCGGAGGCAGGGATACGGCGGTATATCCGGTCATGGGGGCCAATCGGATATCGGTCTTCCGTGGATCAATGCGGGGTTGAAGGTCAATGATCTGCGTTCGAACATTGAAGCTGGGTCGGTCCGCAGTCCCCGTGATGTCCACATTCAAGTCGTAGAGTCCACCGCGAACGGTGAGTGGTTTCCAGGGGCTCATGAATCGCGACAGCCGGTCAATGCGGCCGGAGATATGAAGATCGGCTGGCCCCGCTGGGAAGGTGATGTCTCCGGTCATTCCGAGTCGCATCACAGGATCTTCTAGATCCAGTCCACGTGTCTCCAATCGAAGGGTGTCGCCGAAGGTACGAATCACCGGTGTTCCCGAGAAGTTCAGAGTGCGGACATTGTCTACATTGGCCTGAATGGCAACCTCGGCGCCGAGACGGAACTCCCGATCGACGGGACCCGCTTCTGTGGGCGCAAGACCACTCCAGAAGCTCCCCTTTACTGAGCCGTCCAATACTACAGTGGGGCGCGGTTTTGCGTCGGCCGGTGGCGGACGAAAGGCATTCAACAGGCGTGTGCTATCGAGTCGCCGTATGTTGACGGTCCCGGTCCCACTTGCGACCAGATGGTTGGCGTTCCCAAGGGTGCCCTGCAGATCTTCGATCTCCATACGGCCGAAGTCTCCTCGTACTCGCATATAGGGGATAATGTAGCTCCAATTATCCAGTTCTGAGGCTACGTCCCGCATAAGTGGCATATCCTCGTTGGGAGCGGTTGTGGAGGCTGAATGATGGGGTTTTTCACGAGCCATCAGCACCTGGCCGCTCACGCGGCGGAGGTTCAGCCCCTTCAGGGTTCCTTGTTCGGCGAATACGTCGATGTCCAACTCTGGGTGTGCAATCGAGCCGCGAACTTTCGTAACCAGCGCTAGATGCCCCTGGTCGGGTTGCACTTCGCGAATTGCGAGCAGGGCTCGGATTACGGGGTTATTCAACTCGGCATCGGTGCGGAATGTCGCCTCCACGGCCTGGTCCTGGTCATGGCCGAGTCGTCCCTCTCCCGTAATCTGGATCCCGGAGAGTGATAGGGATATGCCATCAAACTCCACCCGGTCGTTGGTATTGAAAACTCCCAGAACGTCCACATCCTTCATGATGACTGGTGGGAGCCACGGGTATTTTTTCATTACGATGGTGCCGCCAGGCGTCAGTACCCGATTCACCCTGGACCGAATATCCTGATCTTCTGCGATCAGCGAGCCTACGGCCTGGACAGTTGGAATTTCCACCAGGCTGTTCCGGTTCTGATACTTGATAGCCATCCCGTCTACATCGAATCGGTCGATGGTAATATGACGTCCACGCGCCCGTCTCCGGACTTTGGGGAAACGTTCGGAGAAGGCTCGGATCAAGGGGTTTTCTCCGTAGACGCGATTGTCCCAATGGATCCATCCACCCCGGACTTCGACACGATTGAGCTTCACCAACAAAAAGCGTTCGGTAGATAAGGAGTGGGCGATGGTCATAGGTAGAACAGTCCGGTCTACTTTGACTCGAACCTTATCGATTCGAATGACAACCTCGTCCTCCGTTGAAAGGATCCGCAGCCCTTGAACAGCGACATCTCGATACAAGGGGCTGACATAGAGTCGATCAATTTCAATCGTCCCTGGAATATCGGACGAGAAATCGGCTGCAATCCAGCGAGTTACACCGGGGTCCGACAGCGCGAAGTAGATAAGACCTATGATGAGCCCAACGCTGAAGGCGATGCGTAGGATTATACGATAGACCCCTTCCAGAACGGCCGAGATCAACACCGACAGGATGCCGATCAGCCCCAATACAAATGCGACGATCCGACTCATAACCCCACCTCGACGCACCACCTTCGGTGGCAGTGCTCCAGTCCTTCGACTGGGAGAGAGGCTGTTCGGGTTCTTAGGGCCATAGAGATGAGGATTCGGGTTTGGATAAACGCGTGCCTACGCGCGCGTAGTAACGCGCGTCTACTCACGATAGAAACTAGTATCTCTACGGAGTATATGGGCTACCCTGAGGGCAAGCTAAGAACTGAGTAGCTTTTCCAGCAGGCTGGTACTGGCCCGGTCATAGATGAAGGCGAGCGTTGCCCGGGGATGTTCAATTTCAGCTCGGCGGGTGCCTTAGTAGGTCGATAAGGCGAAACGCCTCATTTCCACCGTGTTGTTGGCGATTTTCTGTTTCAACGCTACCCGGTCGATTTCGAAATCGTGTGCCAGGCGTTGATGCCGTGCCAACCAGGGACCGCGTTCGCCTGGGCCGTAGGTGGCCAGGATTGTGTTTTTCGACCAGCGGATGGTGTCGTCGAGAGATTCTGCGGCGAAGAGGGCCGCGGCTGCGACCTGGGGGCTATCCAGGTCGACCTCTCCCTTCTCCACGCCTTTATGGACTCGGCAGTACACGCTGTCCGCCGCATAGGAGCTTATGATCCCGTCGGCGAGATACATTAGGATTTCCTGCTGCTTATCCAGCCCTGTCATATATTTACTTGTGGCAGCATGGGAGGCCAGAAGGGCCAGGTTTTTGATAAGTTCGACCGCGTGTTGGGTTTGCGCAAGGATCGTTCCGTCCGAGAACGAGAAAGACTCGTTTTCAAGGTCCTGTTCGAGCTTCTGAACTCGGCCCATCAGATTCAATTTTCCCTTCATGGCGCGTTTCAACAACATCCCAGGAATCAGCAGCCGGTTGATCTCGTTTGTCCCCTCAAAAATCCGGTTAACGCGCGCGTCTCGGTAGAACTTCTCCGGTGCGTAGTCCTCTACAAAGCCGTAGCCGCCGTGGATTTGCAGACTTTCATCGATAATGGTGTCCAGGGCCTCCGAACAGAAGACCTTCGCGATGCTCGACTCGATGGCGTACTCCTCGATGACCGCTCGGAGTTTATCTTCACGATTGGGGTCATCGGCTGTCACGTCCTCAAAGCCTGCTTCCATATAGCCGCCTATCCGATAACAGAGTGACTCGGACACATAGGTCAACGTGGTCATCTCTGCGAGCTTCGCGCGAATGGCACCGAAGTTGATAATCGCGGTATCAAACTGTTTTCGTTCGGCGGCGTATTCCGTGGCAACGCGGATCATCCGTTTCATGCCGCCAGTGGTGCCCGTACCGAGCTTGAATCGACCAATATTCAGAATGTGAAATGCGATCTTATGGCCACGACCAACCTCACCCAGTAGGTTCTCTACCGGCACGTGGACGTCTTCCAGGTTGATGGCTGTTGTCGACGATCCGCGTAGGCCGAGCTTATGTTCCTCTGCGGCTGGCTCCACCCCTGGAATATCTCGATCGACAATAAAACCCGTGAATTTATCACCATCCACTTTCGCAAAAACGATGTAGGTGTCGGCCCAGCTTCCATTGGTGATCCACATCTTGGTGCCATTGAGCACGTAATGGGTACCCTCGTCATTCAACACGGCCTTGGTACGAGCTCCCAGGGCGTCGGATCCACTTCCGGCTTCCGACAAACAATAGGCCCCAATGATCTCCGTTGTTGCAAGGCGGGGGAGATAGCGCTTTTTCTGTTCGTCCGTCCCGAAAAAGACAATGGGCAGGGTGCCGATTCCGGAGTGGGCTCCGTAGGTGACCGAGAATGTACCCTCATGACCGAGCTTTTCATTGACCAGCATGGAGGCGATTACCCCCAATCCCAGGCCGTCATATTTTTCTGGGATTTCGATCATACATAGGCCGAGTTCCGCTGCCTTTCGGAGTAGCTGGATGGGTAGCTTGGCCGCTTTTCCGGCCGCGGTTTCCATCTCCCGTTCTCGCGGAATCACCTCTTTATACATGAAGTTCTCTGCAGTCTGGCCGATGGCTATGAGCTCCTCGTCAAAATCCTCGGGACGGAAGATCTGGTGGGAGAGAGTTGGATCAATGAGGAAGGAACCTCCCTCGGGACTGCGTTTATTCATGAGTGTGCTCGCACCTGAAACAAGTCTAAGAATTGGCCTTCAAATACGCATCACGCGATAGAGCTTGATGGTCCTATGAACGGGGGGAAGGACCCCCTTTATGAGCCTGAATGAATACTCATTCATTAATTGAAAACATTCTACTGCGCCAGGTTCTCCTGTCAAGGTGTGATTGGAATTCAGACCTGGACCAGACCGTCAATGACGTCGACCGCCATCTCGAAACGATTGAACGGTGGCATCAAGTAGGTCCCTTGTACGAGGGGCTTTGCCTGTTCCAGGAATTCACGTGCGATCTTAACGCCCTCAACCGGACCGTTGTCTCCGGCCGCTTTCATGCGAGCGCGAATGTCATCCGGGATGAACATGCCGGGCACTTCGTTATGCAGAAACTCGGCGTGGCGTCCGTTTCGAAGAGGTAGGATCCCAACAAGCACGGGAAGTTCGCACTGCGTCTTCTCTAAGAAGCGTTCCAGGCTTTCCAGTTCGTAGAGGGGCTGAGTCATCGTGAAATGGGCTCCAGCCGTTGTCTTCCGTGCGAATCGCTCGATCTCTCGTTCGACATCGTCTGACGTGGGGTTGCTGGCACAACCGATGACAAATTCGGTGTTGAATTTCAAAGGCTTGCCCGAGAGGTCCACACCCTGATTCAGGCGCTCCATGATACCGATGAGGCCGATGGCGTCGACTTCGAAGACTCCCGTTGCGTCGGGGTAGTCTCCCACCGACGGAGGATCACCGGTTACCGCGAGAATATTCAAGACGCCCAGGGCCTGGGCACCCATCAGCTCCGCCTGGAGTCCGAGGACGTTTCGGTCGCGGCAGGACATATGCAGAATTATTTCGATGGGAACTTCTCGACGAATCAAGGTCGCCAGAGCGAGGGGACTCATACGGGCCCTGGCGAGGGGGCTGTCCGCGATGTTGATGGCGTCCACTCCGGCTTGTTTCAGCATCGCGGCACCACGGATCATCTTCGACGCATCGACAGATTTCGGTGGGTCGATTTCAACGCTCACAACGAACTTGCCTTCTTCGATCTTCTTGATGAAGCGGGCACCCTCCGATGGAGTATGCTGCTCCAGTCGACCGGGCTCGTCCGAGTCGACTACAGAGATGTCATATGCCTTTGTGCGATCGCTTACGTTAACCGGGACCTGAGTTCCCAGGGCGGCACGAACCGCGCGGATATGATGCTCATTCGTTCCGCAACATCCACCGACAGCGCGGACTCCCTGTTGGAGGAATTGTTGGGCGTGGCGTGCAAAATACTCGGGGCTGGTCAGATAGACGTAGCGACCATCCACATAGGCCGGCAGGCCCGCATTCGGGCTTACAAGGACACGGGCATCGGCGACGCGATGCATCCGGTCGACGACTTCATGGAGATGTTCGGGACCCGATGAACAGTTCGCCCCCACAAGCTGGGCACCACCTTCCATCAGGCTTCGAGCACATTCCTCGGGTTTGTAGCCGTAGATCGTCTTACTTTCGTCTGTGAACGACATAAGTCCGGCGACCGGTAGGTCCGCGTCGATGCTCCGCACCGCTTCCAGAGCGATATTGATTTCGGACAGATCGGAGAAGGTCTCAAGTAGAATCAGATCTACGCCCGCCTCGATCAGGGCTGAGGCCTGCTCGTGGAACGCCGCGGCTGCCTCTTCCCGGCTCACGGTACCGATCGGAGCCAGTGGTTTTCCCAACGGGCCTATTGCGCCCCCGACGAACCGATCGTCTCCAGCCACGCTCCTGGCCAGCATCACGCCCTGTCGATTGATACGACGGACTTTGTCGACGAGTCCGTGTTTGGCGAGCCGGAAGCGGTTGGCACCAAAGGTATTGGTCTCCAATATGTCGGCCCCTGCGGCGATGTAGCTGCGATGAATCGCTTGTACGATGCCGGGGGATTCCAGGTTTGCATAGTCGAGCCCAGAACCTACCGAGATTCCCTGCTCCATGAGTTTTGTACCCATGGCTCCATCGATCACGAGTACTCGTTCGTCGAGTGCTTCCAAAAGGCGTGATGTCATGAACAACTCCGAAAAACTCCCAAATCGGGCTAAAACATACCTATACCAACCGGTGGGATATTGCGAGTCAAGGATGACGCCAGCATGCCGAACGGACGTTGCAAAGGAATCCGTCCATGTTACAGTCCCCGCGCGCATATGCCACCGGTGGAGGAAGGCCCCAGTGACCGACAAAATCAAAATCTATAGCCTGGTCACGCTTGGATTTCTGCTTGGAATGACACTCTTCGTTCTTCGTACCGGTATGGTTTCGGGGGGAGATAGTGCGGCCCTTGACGAGGCCGCAAACTCACCGATGGTGCGCGCCCAGTTGATGGGAGGGCCCTTGACGTCCCTACATGACGATCTGTCCGGGCTCGAACGGCTGGAGGCCCAGCGTTCCGAGAACATGATTGACAAGGTAAGTGAATTGGAAGGGCAAATGATATTGGTGACATTCTGGGCGACATGGTGCCGTCCATGTCAGAAGGAATGGCCCTCTATGTTGCGTTTGGTCACCATCCTTGGAAAGGACAAATTACGAATTGTGTCTATCAGTGAAGATGAGAACAACGCCGTTATCGAGAACTTTTTCCGAGGGATTGAAACCCCCGAGTGGGGCCCTGTGCCCGACCCGGGACTGGCTTTGATCCTACGGGATCCGCAGCAGAACGAGTCGGAGATGATGAAGACCCACTACGGAACACGGCAGCTTCCGGAAACGTATCTCATCATGGATGGCCGGATTCAGTATAAGTTTGTGAACGAACGTGATTGGACGCATTGGGAGATGCGGAACTTTTTCGAGAGGCTCGGCCATGCACGTCGTTGATAACCGATTGTTGGAGCGCTTTCTCGCAGTCATGTTTTTGCTCGTAGCGTCGGTCAGCCTATTCGGTCCCACCCCCGGGAACCAGGCCGATGCGATCGCTCGCAACGAAGCTTCGACGATCCCGATCTTATATACCTGGCCGGCTCCTCCAGGTTTGATAAAGAAGCAACTTGCGATAGACACCGCGAAAGTGGCCGATTTTGTGCTATCCGATGCGGATCGAGCCCTGTTGGCGAAGCTAGCCATTCTTCATCGAGTGGAATTTGAGACTCGGGGAGCACTGCTGAGCACTGCCTATAAAAAGGCCAGCCGAGTCTATACCAATGACGTGGAGTGGTTTGTTCGTGACTATGGGGTGAAACACTATGTGCAGCTCGGCCTTGTGCAACAACAGCGCTTCATGCGAGCGGTGCGTTCACTGCTCGAAAAAAAGTCCCGCGGAGGAGCGGCCAAGACCGAGTTGGCTGTTATCCATGAGTTGGCGGGGACATTTCTCAGCTGGGCTGTGGGCCAGGACATCATCCACAAGAACGGCACCGCCAACGAACAGGAGCTTTTTCTGGCGGCAATCTTGTTCAAGGTGCGTTGGTTGAAGTGGGCAAGTCGCATCGATGACTCCAATTTCCACCTTACGCGTATTGAGAAGCGGACCCTGCTCGCCTACCAGGTAGAGAGCTTTCGCGGTCTGTCCGGTCGACGGCGACTGAATCTACTGGTTGAGTTGGAGGAACTGGACCAACGCTATCCGGGTGCTCTTGCGCGTGGGCTCATTTTGACGCAGATGGGACGACTTGATGAGGCCCGATCTGTTTTGAAGACGGCTCTTCAAACGAGTCCTGAAGACCGTCGATTGCGTAAACTTAAGTCGTTTCTGGATCGAACCATCCGTGCGGCCCGCGGTAATCGTGGGCCTAAGCAGCAGGACACGCCCTGATGGATCCGACCCCAGAGCAGTCATCGGTGGAGTTTTCAGAGGCTCTAGAGGAACGCGCCTGGGAATTGCGCTACGCGACCATGCTCACGCGCAAAGCGCCGTTGACTCGCATATTGACGATCTGTCTTGTGGCCGTACATGTGGTGGTCTGGTTGGCTACTCCCTACTTGCTAGGCGGGCGTTTCGATGACATTGCCGCCCTCGCGATCGTGGGGGCCAAGATTGATGGCTTCATCGCTGCGGGTGAATGGTGGCGTCTGGCGACTCCCATGTTTCTGCATGCAAATGTCTTGCATCTGGTCATGAATCTGATGGCCCTGATATATCTGGGGCGAATCGTAGAAAACGTGGTTGGTTCGGCGGGCTTTTTAATCGTTTTTGCCCTCGGCGGGATTGTTGCAACCGTATTCAGCTACCTTTTTATGGATGCATTAAGTGTCGGTGCGTCTGGTGCGATCATGGCTCTCCTGGGGGTGGCTGCCTATTATGGCTTGGCCAATCGAAAACGAATTCCGAGGCGCTTGAAGCGATTTATGGTGGTAATGCCCATGGTGTGGATCGGCCTTCAGTTCGTCGTCTCTCTGCTCGTACCCAATGTCGATCATGCGGCACATTGTGGTGGATTGGTTGCCGGTCTTGCGATCGCTCCTTTGTTGCGCGATCAGATCTTGATGCGACCGTCGCGTCTTCCCCATGGCGTGCATCGGGGCCTGTGGTTGGTATCGGCGCTCGTATGCGTTTTTTCCATGGGCATCATCGGCTGGCGGGCCACAGGCCGCAGTCTTACGATTCCGAATGCCGTAATCCAGAATACGGACCGACAGATGGTCATTCCCCGTGGCTGGCTTCACGATATGGACCAAAAGCCGGTCGGCCTGCCGGTGGAGGCAAGGGGGCCGTACGGTGAGCGGCTCTGGGCCGTCCCGGCCACGTTGATGGGGCGGGAACTGGACGTGTTTTTGGCGCAGCTGTCCAATGAAAGCTGGATCCAGAGTCAGTCCCGCCAAAAACTAACTCGTATGCGTGAATTTGGTGACGTGCTGGGGCGTATTCGAGCCTGCTTGCGTGGAGGAGCCAGCTGTGAGCAGCGCAACACTTCGCAGGACCAGGGAGGGCAACTCTACGAAATTCGAAGTGCACCTTCGTCGCCGGACCGGATTTTTGTGTTGGCGAACGCTGCAAATACGACCTACTACCACATCTGGGTGTATCGAAAACTGGCGCCTCGATACGGGTCGTTGTTTCGTGCCCTGATCGGCCAGAAACGAAAGCACCAGGGCGCCCTGCCGGTGCGCAAGGTATCCTGTGTCGATGAATCAGATGTGGGGTCGCGTCTGGATGGACTCAAAGATCGCCTCTGCGACGGGCTGAAAGAAGCGGAGACATTTTTTCGTTTCGATGCAGAGGATCGGGGGGCCTACGATATGGCCGTGCGGGTCGTAAACTCCTGTGGGCCTACGGCGTGTTACGTCAGCGTGAATGCAAAGGTGAGTCGTCGAAACGAAGAAGGACTTCGTATCCGGTATTCGGTCTCCAGGGCGGTCGAAATCGACGGGATCAACACGCCTCCTGCAATCCAGACCCTGGTGCCGGTTGTTGGTCGGCCGCTATTGCTTTGGCATAGCGGTCAGACCGCGCCTCTGGACCTGTTGAAACAGTGGCTGGCGTCGTCTGAAATCGACAATCGAGAGGTGGCGCTCAATCTCATCATCGACAGACACCTTCGCGAACTTGGTCCCTCCGCCATACCACTTCTTGCCGATCCTGATCCGGAAGTACGGCAGCGAGCTATCTTCGCGGTGGGCCTTTTCCGGATTGAATCGGCGGTTGGAAAACTCTACGAACTGGTTTCGTCGGATGATAGTGTAAAGGCCTTTGCGGCGATACATGCGATAGCCGATATCGGAGGAAATGAGGCGCGCAAGGCCTTACGCATGATTGCCAAAGAAACGTCCGATTCCGCGATCCGCGATGCTGCACTCGCGGGTCTTTCAGAAGAGTAGCGCAATGAATTTCGGGAGCAGTCGACAACTGATACCAAGGCTGGTTAAAATCCACACTTCCGGTGTTGCCCGGGTACGAGGATAGTATGCAGACCAAGGATCATAGAGTGTCGAATTTCCGACGAACTTTCCGCGCGTGTGGTTTGTCCGGTTTATTATTGTTTCTGGTTGAGGTTTGAACGGTTCTCTATGCGATTTTTTGTACGAATTCCCACGCAGAACCCGAAGGTTGCAATCACGGCCAGGGTAGAGGCGAATAGCTGGCGCGAAGCTCTTCGTCTTGCTTTGGAGGAATTTGGTAAAGATACGAGCGTCCTGGACCGGGCCGAAAGCCATAGTCGTCCGGATGGACGGGTTTCCGTGGAAGATCCGGACACCCTTCGTCTGTACGAGATACGGCCGGTCGACGCTCCGCCTGGAACGAAAGAGCCTATTACGACGAGAAGTGTGGCCAAACGGGCGCCGGCCCCCGCTGCCACGCAGCCGAAGGAGGAGAAACCCGCCCCACGCAGTCCCTCCCCCGATCCATCGACTGCCCCGTCAAAACAACAGGAGTTGTTGCCGGGTACGGTGAGCCGTCCGCACCCTTCAACGCCCGGATTCGCGGCTAGCACGGTGGCAGACACCGGTCCGAAAACGGCGGGAGCGGCCCCAACGGATGATTTGGCGGGGCGCCCACCATCCGTGATTGTGAATATTGACTCGGATAGCGAACTGCAGGATGAAACCCGGATCCCCACGGTTCCCGGTGAACCTCTGCCCATTCTGGTGATCGGGGATGTCAATCCGAGTACAGGTGGGCCTGAGGGATCGACCGTTCCAAGCCAGAAGCGAAGCGAAACACCGGCGCAGGAACTATCGAACACCTCTGCACCAGCGGAGCCAGCGTCGCCCTCTCATGTGCCAACGCAGATCTTGAAGACGTCCGAAATCCAACAGACTCCTCGCGACGAGATCCCGTCGCAATCGCCGTATGAATCAGCACAAGGAATGGGGGCGAATACCCAATACCGTGATCTACGGAAAGGGCGCAGTCTGGAGATTGTCGCTGGTGCACTTTTGCGAGTGGTCCGGACTCATGTTCCAGCTGCGGCGGGAGTGGTGTTGGTACCCGACGGAAAGAAACGCCACGTCATCGTTGCTGCGGCTTTCGGGCTGCCCAAGTCTTTCAAGGTTCGCCGTTTCAAATACGGAGATGGGGTCGGAGGATTCTGTACCGAGTTTGAGACGGCGATCCATGTGGATGATCTCAATCTTCGGCCCGATCTTATAGGCGAATTCGAAGAGGTCTTCAC
>CAUZEG010000102.1:0-13995 GCA_963578775.1 Myxococcales bacterium | reverse complement strand
ACCGGGGGGGCCGGATCAAAGCGGGCTCGAATCGGTACCAGTCGCTGACGAAGAGCGCGCCGAAAGGCATCGAATTGCTGGGCATTACTGACAAGTTCAGCAAAGCGCTTATGACTGTTTACATTGAAATGTTCCAAAGGAATCGTCTCGACCATCGGAAGCTCTCGCGTCTGGCCAGGTTTCGCGCGGATTCCACGAATGCTCATTAGAGAAGAGCCAATTATGAGGAGAACTGTGACTTGCTTGACCCGGCTGCGCGGACTGCAGAATGCCTGGATAAAGTCGTTCGTCACGTGAGTGCCAACATGCGTTCCATGGCCAGCCGAGCCCCATGAATCGTCTCATCCGCTACGATGATCTCATTCATTGTGGGCATGGCACGCAGGGTGTCACGGAGTTTTCCAATGGAGATCCGGAACATATTTGGACAAAGAGAGCGGCTCAATGGCACGACGACCCGATCCGGATATTCATAGGCCAGTCGGTTGGTCAGATTGACCTCGGTCCCGATGACGATGGTGTCTCCAGGGGCGCTCGCCTTAACGTATTCTACGATGTATGCGGTACTGCCCACAGCATCGGCGGCTTCGACGACATTGGAGCAGCATTCGGGATGAACAACGACACGGCAGCCAGGATAGGTCTGGCGGGCCTGTTCGATATGTTCCGGTGTATACCATGTGTGGACGTGACAATACCCTTTCCACAGATAGATCTTCGCTCTCCGGAGTGCGTCTGGGCTGTGGCCACCGTTGACCTGGCTGGGATCGTAGACGAGCATATCGTCGTCGGAGATGCCCAGCATATGGCTGGTATTCCGTCCGAGGTGTTCGTCCGGAACAAAGAGAATTCGTTCCCCCTGCTCGAATGCCCAGCGAAAAGCTTTCGTTGCGTTGCTACTGGTGCACACCAGGCCCCCCTGTTGGCCACAGAGCCCCTTCGTAGCAGCATCGGTATTCATATAGACTACCGGCACGACGGTTTCCCGACCGGGTAGGACGGCAGACAATTCTTCCAGAGCACGGCCTACGGCAGGTGCCGTCGCCATATCCGCCATGGGGCAGCCCGAATTTAAATTTGGGTGAAATACGCGTTGCTCCGGCCGTGCTACGATCCGCGCACTTTCGGCCATGAAATGTACGCCACAAAATGCGATATAACGTGCACTGGGTTGGTCCGAGGCCATCTGACTAAGCTGAAATGAGTCGCCCCGGAAATCTCCGACCTCAACGATCTCCGGACGTTGATAATGGTGCGCCAGGATCACGAGCTCGTCACCCAGCTCGGCTTTGATTTGCAAGACCTCGTCGTACAGTTCACGAACGCGAGGCTTGTCGATGGTGCGTAGAAAAGCCATGTCCACCTATACACCCTTAAAGGATTCCATCGTCCAGAAAACGGGTTACTTTCTGAATATCTTCCCAGACATCTCGTTTCCCACGAGGGTTGCGAAGCAAATAGGCAGGGTGAAACGTGGGCATGACCGGCCATGCATCAAGAGTCTGCCAGGTTCCTCGTATGCGAGTAATTGACTCGGTCGTATCGAGCAGGGCCTGCGTGGCCACCCGGCCAAGGGTGATGATAACCCTGGGCTGTATATAGTCGATCTGTTGCAATACAAAGGGACGACACGTCGCCACCTCTACCGGCAATGGATCGCGATTTCGTGGAGGTCTGCATTTGATGACGTTGGCGATATATACGTCGTCACGCGACATCTTCATGCCGCCTTCGATGATCTTGGTCAGTAGTTGTCCAGCCCGGCCGACAAATGGAATTCCCTGGGCATCTTCGTCAAAGCCTGGTGCTTCTCCGATAAACATGATGTCAGCCTTGGGGTTACCCACACCAAATACCACCTGGGTTCGTCCCTGGGAATGAAGGGGGCATCGGGTGCAGCCTACAAGAGCAGCTTCTAGCCCGACGAGGTCACTGGCTATTTGCACGGTCCTGGTGGGTGCCTGGGGTGCTTGGGGTGCCTGGGGTGCCTGGGGTGCCTGGGGTGCTTGGGGTGCCTGGGGTGCCTGGGGTGCCTGGGGTGCCTGGGGTGCCTGGGGTGCCTGGGGTGCCTGGGGTGCCTGGGGTGCCTGGGGTGCCTGGGGTGCCTGGGCCGCCCGAGGTGCCTGGACATGAGCCTGGATGGGCGCTGTATTCTGGGGCTCTTCGATTGCTACGGGTTCTGGTGCTGGAGGCACACCGTAGATACCCTGGTTCTTGAGCATCCGCGCGTGGCGCTGGAACTCTTTGGCCAGCGTTGCAATCTCTGTGGCCCGGTCGGCTGTCATGAGACTTCCTTTTCACGGTGTGCGGCCTGGCTGAGTTCCCGCTCCAGTGCATCCAATAAAATCCTGGCGACGGAAGATTTAGGCTGGGGCGAGAGGTGGAGATCGTAGTCGCCAGGCCCGAGAAGAATTCCTTCCGTATTGCCCGGTCCGAATCCCCGTTGATCGGTGTAGACGTGGTTAACGAATAAGAGGTCGCAGTTTTTCTTCAACATCTTATTACGCCCCACCGATTTCAGCGTATCGAGGTTCGTTTCTGTTTCTGCAGCAAAACCCAGAACCACGGGTTTTCGCTCTGCCTGCTTGACGGCTTCAAGAACGTCGGGGGTACGCGTCAAGCGTAGCTGCTTGTCCCCCTCACTCTTCTTTTGTTTTGTGGTGGCCATTGCAAACGGTCGGTAGTCGGCCACCGCGGCCGACATACACAGTACGTCCACCTCGGATATACGGGCCATGATTTCATCACACATCTGTTCGGCGGATATAACGCGGATGACCTCGATCCCGGGCGGATCCTGAAGGTGGGTTGGCCCGAGCACCAGAGTGGTATCCGCACCGCGGGCCTGGGCACAGATGGCCAATGCGATGGCCAGGGATCCCGTAGCGGGGTTCGAGATAAAGCGCACCGGGTCGATGTATTCCCGCGTGGGTCCGCCCGAGATGAGCACGCGACGGCCGGCGAGGGTTTGGTCTTGCGTCAGTGCGGTGGCGATCTGTGCGATGCTTTCGGGTTCTGGTAGTCGACCGGGGCCGGTTACACCACAAGCGAGGTCTCCGCTATCCGGCGGAAGGATGGTATAGCGTTCGATCTGACCCAATGCTGTTACATTTCGTTGCACCAGCTCATTGGCCCACATCTCGCGGTTCATAGCTGGGCATACCAGTACCGGACAGTTTGCGACCAACATGGTTGTGGTCAGTAGATCGTTCGCCATTCCAGCCGCAAGCCGGGCGATCAGATCCGCAGTGGCGGGAGCCAGGATCACGAGATCTGCCTTCATTCCCAGCTCGGTATGCGGCATGGCGGCTTCTGCATCGGCGTCGAAGATCTGGGTTCCAACCGGATTGTCGGTCAGGGCCGCGAAGGTCAGCGGCTGCACGAAGCGTGTCGCGGCCTCGGTCATTTGTACGTGTACATCTGCCCCGGCTTTCACCAATAGGCGAGCCAATTCACAGGCCTTATAGGCCGCGATCCCGCCGCTTACACCCAGTATAACGGTTTTGCCGTGCAGAGATGAGCTGGGAGAATCAGCGCTCGAAGTCGATGAGTACGTAGGGGCCATCCTGCTGATAGATGTATCCTACTGTACGCTTGAGGTCGACCACTACTTTCACAGACTTGCCTTTTTTGTCTTTGACAATGCGCACCCGGGACACCGGCGAATTGAAGTGTTCGGTGTCCAATTGACGGGTGTTATTCCTGAGGGGGATCGTGGCCCCGGGAAACTCGATTATCACTTTCAGGGGTTTCTCGTAATAGGCCGTGAACACACTGAGTCGGTCCGTCTTTATGAACACCCGAGACGCTTCCGCCAGCTGTTGATAGCCGATCCAGGAGACCTGTGTCTGCTCACCCTGTTGTTGCAGTGTGCGCGCTACCTTTTCACTGAAGGCCGGGTTGTCATTCACCCGCGGAACGATTCCCTGATATCGTCGTCTGCGGTAGATGCTTCCCTTCAGGTCCACAAAAACCTCGAGCGTGTCGCCCTGGCCAATACGCATACCGTCGGGAAGTTTGTCGGCCTCGTCCCCTATCGCAACCGGTGTTCCGGGGGAGCTTGTCGTGGGCTCGGCCCCCCAAACAGAAGTTGTAAGGAAAACCATGATCAATATGAGAATTACTCGTCGCATACACGCACCTGTACATACACCGTTCAGCCTAACACGGCTGTTGGCACCATGGAAATAAAGCGGGTATCCGGCCGACTTATTCCAAAGCGAGGATTCGTCTCTTCGCTAAAAAGGTGCGTCGTATTCAGGCGCGGCGCAGGAGATCGCCATGTGTCACGGTGACAATTTGCCCCGTGTCACCGATGAGTTCGAGGGCTCCATCTTGTCGAATGCCACGTAGTTTTCCGCTGACCTTTTTCCGTTCCTGGTTGACCGTAACCTGTTCTCCGACCCAGGCGGCACGGTTGTTCCAGCGTTCGGCTGGGACCTCACCGTGGACCATCTCTGTACGATAGAAATCCAGGGCGTCGAGAATCTTAAGGAGTATCGCCGTGCGATCCATAGGACGCTTCATATAGGTCGCGATGGTGGTAGCTTCCTCATTTACAGGAGACGGAAGATCTTCCAGCTCGGTGTTTACGTTCAATCCGAGGCTGATCACCGCATAGGCATTGGCAAGATTGCCTGGCGGCACATGGGATTCCGCAAGGATCCCTCCGACCTTCTTGTTGTAGATGAGCAGATCGTTCGGCCATTTCAGTTTCAAGTTGTTTCCACACAACTGCTGAAGGGCATCCGATACGGCAAGGCCCATATGAAAGTTCACCGTCGGCATCCGATCGGCCGGCAGGGGAACTCGGGCCAGGTAGCTTATGAGGACGTCTGTATACTGTTGGCTGATCCACACGCGGCCGGATCGTCCGCGACCGCTGGTCTGATGTTCTGTAATCAGGACGGTGCCGTCGTCTGCGCCATTGGCGGCCAGGGTCATCAGATCAACATGGGTTGATTCTGTTTCCTCCACCACTTGTATCGGGCCGATGTTTCGGAGCGTCATACAAACGCGCCGAAGGCGATCAACGTCCAGGGGAAGGAGATGGGATGGTGTTCGTGCTGGGCTCAAGATATTACCTCCAGAATCATCGATAAATCACTGTAGGGGCGACTGTGAATCAATGCCCCCACGGAAACAGCATCGAGACCCTCTGCCGCAAGCGGCGAGAGTCGTTCGATGCGATGGGTGTTCATATTTCCGCTGGCCTCAAGAAAGACGGCGTGACCAACCTGTGCGGTGACGGAAGCGATCGTTTCATCGTCCATATTGTCGAGCAGAAGTGCGTCGGCCCCGGCGTCGACCGCTTCCTGGGCTTCGGCGGCCGTGCACACTTCACATTGGACTTTCAAACTATGTGGCGCGTGCGCACGCGCTTTCGTGATTGCATTCCGGATAGAGCCGGCGACGGCAATGTGGTTTTCTTTGATCAGAATTCCCGCATCGAGACCAAATCGGTGATTGTGGGCACCGCCTGTACGAACCGCGTATTTCTCGAGGGCTCGGAGCCCTGGCGTGGTTTTCCGTGTGTCGAGTACTCGTAAGCCACCGGCGACGGCTGTATATGCTGCCGCCACTGTGGCGATGCCTGTAAGATGGCAGATCAGGTTCATGACAATGCGTTCTGTACTCAACAATACCGAGGCGTCTGCTTCGACCTCGGCCAGCACGGCTCCGGCCGGCTGCTGCGATCCCTCCGCGACGGCTGAGAACCCTGTAGGACCGCCCTCGCAACGCGTCAGAACGTGATTCCAGGAAGACAATCCGCAGGCGACCACGGGCTGTTTTGCACGCACAAATGCAGACGCTCTTATGCCTTCAGGGACGAGAGCGTCCGTGGTGACATCCGAACTGCCCAGGTCTTCAGCCAGGGCAATAGTCAGGATACGATCTAGAGAGGCGATGAGTGCTGGCTCCATACGTCGCTTTGGATAAAATCCGCTGCCGCTACTACTACGCCCGGGACACCTTGTCGAGGGTTCTTTGATAAACCCTGTGGTCTCATGGACTTACAAAATCGACGTATTGACGGTATCAGGCAAAAACAGGGGGTGTTTGCCGGTTGTCTATTTAACAGCCTGCCGTAGGAGTTCTTCCGCATGGGCTTTGGCTTTGGGGGTGACATCGCCGCCGAGGAGTCGTGAAATGATCTCCGGTCGTTCCTGTTTTGGTATTTGTTTCACCTGCGTAAAGGTGCGGCCATCGGAGACTTCCTTGGTGACATGCAGATGCGCGTGGGCGGCGGCTGCTATCTGCGGCAGATGACTGACACATAGGACCTGTCCATTGGTCGATAGCTGACGGAGCATACGGCCGACGGCCAGAGCCGCCTCTCCGCCAATGCCGGAGTCCACTTCATCGAAGACCGAGACCAGAACCGGATCGGTTTCACGTGAGGCAGATTTCAGGGCCAGTAGAAGCCGCGACAGTTCTCCACCACTGGCAATAGTCTCAAGGGGGTGAAGCCCCTCTCCCGGGTTAAGAGCCGCGAGCAGGCGAGGTTGTTCCAGACCTTCGGGACCGGGTTCGTCAAGGGGCTCTAATTGCACCTCCAGCCGTGCTTCTTTCATATCGAGATTTTCAAGAGTCCCATGAACCGCTGCTAAGAGTTCCTTCGATGCATTCCGCCGGGATTTCGTGAGGCTTGAACCCAGCCTGGACAATTGGCTGAACGCCTGGTTCAGAACCTGCTCGGCGGCTTCGACTTCGTGATCGATATTTTCGAGCTGGCTCAGCTCGGTGCGTGCCTGCTCTACCGCTGCCGGAAGTTCTTCTGGGCTACAGCCGAATCGATGACGGAGACGCCGCAGGGACTCAAGTCGTGCTTCCATTTCTATACGTACGGTGTCGTCTGCGTCAATCCCTTCGCCGTATCGGCGTACATCAAGCCCGAAATCAGCGACCTCTTCCTGCAGGCGGAGAAGTCGTTCCTCGAATACCCCGACCTGCTCCGGGTCCAGGCGCCGAATGGTGCGAAGAACGGTCGATGCGTCCGATAGAAGACTTCCGACGTTGGACGTTCCATCCGACAAGATAGCATGTAGCTGAACCGTATGTTCTTGAATCTCGGCTGCGTGGACCAGGCGCTTCCAGGCGGTTTCCAGATGGTCTTCCTCGTTGGGACCCGGATTGGTTCGGTCACATTCTTCAAGCAGGAACTTCAGATAGTCGAGGCGTTCGGCACGGGACAGGGCCTGCTGTTGAAGCTGGTCGAACTGTTGCTTTGCTGACATCCAACTCTTGTATGCGTTTGTATAGGCCTCATACCTGGGCCGTACCGGTGCTAGAGAATCAAGCGGTTCTCGATGAAATCGTGGATCGAGCAAACGCACATTGTCATGCTGACTTGTCAGGTCTACGAGCAACACTGTCAGGGGTTCAAGTGTACGAATAGGGACCGCGACGCCATTCACCTGGAGCAGGTTTCTGCCGGTGTCACGCACCACACGTCGTAATACGAGCTGATTTGGCTCGTCCCGGTCGAGCAGGTCGGCTGCCTCAAGTTCGGCTCGGACGGGATGGTCCGCGGGGATTGAAAAGACGGCGATAACCTCGGCCTGTTCGGCGCCTTCTCGGATGAGTTGCCCACGTGCACGACCGCCGAGGGCAAAGCGGAGGCTCTCTACCAGCAGGGACTTTCCGGCCCCGGTCTCGCCCGTTAGCACGACCAGACCCTCGGGGAATTCGATATCGACATGCGCCAGGGTAGCAATGTTTCGAACGGAGAGATGGACGAGCATCGGATGGATTTCAGTTTTGATGGTGATGGCTGGGTTCAACCAGTCCCGGCTGCAGCCAGTGGAGAGTTGTATCTCCAATGCATTATCGGCACAACCGGATCTCCTCCGTAGTTTGCGCCTTGATAAGGCACTTCTTCAGCCCCGGTTTTTTTAGAATGGCTTGTAGGCATCGGGTGTACGCGGTTTCTCGGAGGATGGTTTTTTCCTGCGGGCTCATAGCAGGCGTGAAATGAGCGTCTGTTTTTGTCATCCCCAAATCAACGAGTCGTTCGCAGAGCTTGGTAGCATTTGTTAGAGCCGATTTCTGTGCCTTGAAGCACCCGGTGCGGCAGGCCTCCAGTTTCTGGACATCCACCGCAAGACCGTGCGCTGGAAAGCAGGCGTCTAAACAGTTCGGATCGGGCTGGTCCCGCGCACATGCCGAAAGGCCAATTACCAGCAGAAGCACGGCATACGCAGAGACCCTGTTCTGATAGTAGCGCATGAACCCTCATACGGGAGAAGCCCTAGTCGGAACCGAGGCTACGCCGCATGGTGATTCCTTGTCAAAACGACGATCGCATTAAACCAGCTGGTAGAGAGGATTAGCGTAGGGGTAGGGGTTCGCAACCATACCAAAAGGCTGGCCGTCGTCTCTTCAGGAAATGTGTTTGAGGAGAACAGGGTCTGCGGAGCAATTATTCTATTCCTCGTCGTCCTCGTCCCCGTCCCCGCCGCCTTCGGCTTCGGCGCACTCTTCCATGCAATCTGTTTTTGCCTCACGGATTTCGGCTCTCATCTCGTTTTTCGTATCTTTATCTTCCTCTTCGGCGGATTCAGCCCACGACGTATCAAATGCTTCCTTACAGCTTGCCTCACATTCATTGGCTTGCGGGATTGTCGGCTTTTTCTTTTTGCTACAGCCAGGAACTGCGAATGCGGCAAGAACCAACAGGAATAGGAACTTCGTAAAAAATCCTCTCATAGTGCCCTCATATTTTCTTACGTATCGTTTTAAAACGAGCTACCCGAACGCCCGAAGACGTACCCAAAAATGCTAAGCGTGGGTGGCATTGTTGTCAACCGTGGCCAAAACCGATGGCATGCGGTGTCTTTCGATCGATTGTGTTCACCATTCTCCGTTGTATTCGCGCAGCCGAAGGGGTGGTTTATTTAAGATTACAGCCTTCGAGATCTTCTATTTTTTTTGCTTTCTGAACGCAGTCGATCTTTGTCGGGTCTCTTCTGCACGCGGAGCGGCAGCTATTCTCAAACTGTTGTTGGATGCTTTTCTTCAGTTTTGCCCGATTTTCTCTTGGAATACTGGCGAGCGCGCGTTTTGTGCGCGGATCCTTCTTTACGATATTCACGGCATGCAAGCAGGCCTTGTTGGTGTTCACATTGTTCTCTTCACTTTTCTTGGCGCCGCAGCCAAAGATGGCCAACGATCCAGCAACCATACACAAGATCAGAATCCTGCCGACTTTCTTCATGAATACACCTGTATAATGAGTCGCTTGTATTTTTCCCCGGAGGGAGGCCAACAAAATTAAGGCAGTCGGGTACCGACTGTCAAACGCGGATCTTTTTTGTGTGGATCCAGGCCTGGGTATGCTTGCCAAAGCGCGGTCGGCGTGCTTATGGTGCGCAGGCTTGAACGGCCTGCCGGGGCGATGCTGGAAGGTCATCTGGGGATGAAACGGAGGCGGATATGAGCCAGGATGCATTTACGAGCGTTCTTGAGGAATTGCGTAGTTTTCCACCATCGGCCGAATTTGTAGCGGCGGCGAACCTTTCGAACTCTGCTGAATATGCGGCGATGCGGAGTCGGGCTCTGGAGGATCCAGAGGGGTTCTGGGCGGAGATAGCTCGCGATTTTCACTGGTATCAGCCCTTTCACACGGTCCTTGAATGGGAGGAACCGCATGCGCAGTGGTTTCTGGGGGGTAAGACCAACATCTCTACCAATTGTCTCGACCGTCACCTTGACGGACCAAGACGGCATAAAGCTGCGATTATCTGGGAAGGGGAGCCGGGCGACCAACGGGTAATGACCTACCAACAGCTTCATAGGGAAGTGACTCGTTTCGCGAGTGCTCTGCGGGCGGCTGGTGTGGAAGAGGGCGATCGAATTGCCATCTACATGGGAATGACTCCGGAGATCGCTATAGCGATGCTCGCGTGTGCTCGCGTGGGCGCGGTTCATTCAATTGTATTTGCAGGCTTTTCGGCGAAAGCGTTACGGGATCGTATTCAGGATGCAGGGGCCAAGCTGGTGATTACAGCGGACGGAACCTGGCGGCGCGGAAGCGTACTCCCCTTGAAACCGGCGGTCGATGAAGCGGTCGCGGATTGCCCCACGATTGAACGCGTCATCACGTTGAAGCGTACCGGGTCCGATGTGGACTGGGATCCGACCAGGGATCTCTGGTGGGATGACGCCATGGAGCTTGGAGAACAGGCGGCTTCCAAAGCCCGGGAGAATGGCACGGATCTGGGAGCGGCGGCCGAGTTGGATAGTGAGCATCCGCTATTTATTTTGTACACCAGCGGCACCACTGGGAAACCCAAGGGCGTGGTACATACGACCGCCGGGTATATGGTGCAGACCGCCTTCACTACCCGGACTGTATTCGATCTGAAGGAGAACGATCTCTACTGGTGTACGGCGGATTGTGGATGGATCACGGGGCACTCGTATATCGTGTACGGACCCATGGCGAACGGGGCTACGGTCTTCATGTATGAGGGTGCTCCCAATTATCCGGAGTCGGACCGGTTCTGGGATTTGATCGAACGTCATGGGATTACCATCTTCTACACGGCCCCGACGGCAATTCGTGCCTTTATCAAGTGGGGCGATACATGGCCGGACCGTCACGATCTGTCGTCCCTTCGGCTTCTTGGAACCGTCGGAGAACCCATCAATCCGGAAGCCTATATGTGGTACCGGAAAAAGATTGGCTATGAACGATGTCCAATCGTGGATACCTGGTGGCAAACGGAGACGGGCAGCATCATGATCTCGTCTGTACCGGGGGTGTCGAATGGCAAGCCTGGAAGCGCGAGCAGCCCTCTTCCCGGTATTGATGCTGCGATCGTAACCGAAGATGGTGCTCCGGTTTCGAGCGAGTCCGGAGCTCTATTGGTGATTCGCAAACCCTGGCCATCGATGCTGCGCACCATCTACGGTGATGATGAGCGCTTCAAAGAACAGTATTTCTCCAAGATTCCAGGCGTGTATTTTACGGGCGATGGAGCCCGTCAAGATCCGGATGGAGACTTCTGGGTGATGGGACGGGTCGACGATGTTTTGAATGTCTCTGGCCATCGTCTGGGCACAGCAGAAATTGAGAGTGCCCTTGTAAGCCACCCCCTGGTGGCCGAAGCGGCGGTTGTGGGGGCGCCCGATGAGCTGACCGGTGAGTGCATTTTTGCCTTTGTTACTCTCGAAGGTACCCGTGAAGGTTCCGAAGAGCTGGTGACGGAGCTGCGAAAACATGTAGCGACGGAGATCGGGGGACTTGCGCGACCAAAAGAACTGCGTTTCGCTCCTGCTCTACCCAAGACCCGTAGTGGTAAGATCATGCGGCGACTACTTCGCAAGATTGCATCGGGCTCGACGGATCTGGGCGATACGTCTACCCTTGAAGATCCACGGATTATCGACCAACTGCAAGGATTGTCCCCCTAGGGTTTTCGTGGTGAGGAGCCGGAGTGAGCTGGAAGGACAAAGCGGAACGACTGTGCCTCTGGGTAGCAAGGGGCCCCGAGCGGAGCCAGGACGGGGTTCGATATGGACCGTTCGAATCGTCGGTTCTGTTTGGCAGGAACCCTGGTCGTACACCCAGTCATGAGTTGCCAGATACGTCGGTTAGTCGCGACCATATGACGGTTATTCAAGACGAAGAGGAACACCTCTTTGTGGAGGATCTCGGGACGACCAATGGGACCTGGATTGATCGCGACTGCCTCCGGGGAGAATCGGCCGCGGTTCCGTCCGGAATGTGTATTCGACTGGGCGATACCCTCCTTATAGTAAAGACCTGGGTTGAGCCCGATGAATCGGATGACGACGATGGATCGGGGTCGGAATCGGGCGAAATGTGGATCGGTCAGGGACCGGTTATCCGACAATGGAGAAAAGGTGTCCGTCGGCTTGGAAAAGAAGGTCCTCTCTGGCTTCGTTGCCCGGGCTATCAGGATGGTCTTAAGGCCCTGCGGGCCGTGGCCTCCCTGCGTGGGCTCAACCTGCATATGGGAGTGGCCGACGGCCGCCCCGGTTCGCTCTTTGGCGTTTGGCACGATCCGACCGAGCCGACGCCGCCATCGGTACCCAATCAGGTGGTTCTGGAAATCCGAGATGAAGGGGAAGATGCTCTGCATGGTGCAGGATTTCAGCTCTTGACCATGCCCTCACTATGCGAGCGGATGGAGGATATTCCAGCGTTGGTCGACGAGGGATTGAAGTCTCGGCTTGGTGATCTTCCAACGATGTCTACCGATGCGATGCATTCATTCATATGTCATCCCTGGGTTGGCAGCATAGAGGAGTTGGATGCCATTCTCGACTCGGTCGTACAATCCATACGACCCACGGAACAGATCGATACGAAACATCTGGCGGCGGTCGGGATCGAGGTGATCAACTCCGCCAAAAAGACCCGGGCAAAGACGCGAAAGACGGCACCCGATGCCGACCAGTTACGGGCCTTATTAATAGAACATCGGGGATCGATACGAGCCTGCGCCCAGGCTCTGGGAGTAGACCGAAAACAGGTTTATCGATGGCTGGATACCCACGGTATTCGGGCCGAGTCATTCCGCTGACAGCCGAAGCCTGCTCTGGAGATAAAATCCACAATGCGATACCTGGCTATCTATATCGTCTCGTTTCTTGTCTGGGTCGGACCGGCTTGCAGTCCCCCGCCGGTACCTTATGACGCGGGTAACGGTGACCTGAACAGCCCTGATGTGGGCAACACGGATCTGGGTACGCCCGATGGGGGGGCCTCCGATGCGGATATCTCGCAAGTAGAGGTATCATCCGGTCCGGTCTGGATCGATGATGTGGAGATTGGACTGATCCGTGCCTGTGGCGGGTGCCATGGTTCGTCCGGCTGTGCCGCTGGGTCCTGTTTTCTCGATGATTTTGCTGTGAATCTTGAACCGGCTGTTTCGAACGCACTGTGCGGATCGTTGACGGTTGGCGCTTGCCACCCGGAGCTCATTAAGGACCAGTCCATGCCTCCCGGAGGATGCGTACTCGGGGCCTTCAACTGTCTTACCGAGGACGAGCTTGATCGTTTGGAAGCATGGGTGGCAGTGGGGATGCCGGAGGAGTAGCACCTACGGGGTACTGATACGGTACGCCTCGATGTATGAGGGGCCAGCGTCGTTACCACAGGAGTTCACGTACACCACCTGGTTATGCACCAGTGGCATGGTGTATCGGAAACCAGCACCCTGTAGTTTGGTGCTTACAAGCTGTTTCCCGTCGGATACACGAATGCCATGGAGAGTTGCTTTCTTGCCGGGACGAGCCGTCTCCACGATCCATCCGACTTCGGTTTCAGAGCTACCAAAGGCGTCCAGCCGCAGGCGCGATGGGTGACGTCGAAAGCGGTCGATGGCTTCCGATGTGGCAAAGTCAGGGTAGGTCCATAAGGGGGCAAATCGTGGGGTACCGTTTTCAAGTATGATACGCAGAGCAACGATACCGGCCGGATGGGTATTATCCCCCATGAAGGTTGGTACGAGTACGACCGGCTCGTCTGCCACCATCGTCAGGGCGGGATGTGTTACGGACATGCCGGCCCAGTACCAGATACACTGGTCTCCCGGTGTACCGCATTGTTCGACCAGTTTATGCCGATCGTACATGGTCCCAAGATGGTCTGCGTCCACAAGGTAGATGTGGCCGTCTTTGGTGGGATATGCGAGCACGTTGGCACCATTTTCCAGGGGTATATGGACGGGCATGCTTCCGCCTACGAAGTCCAGCACGCCCCAGCACTCGAAGAAGGTCATCCCATCGCAGCGCCCGTCGGCGGGCTCGGGCCGTTCCTGGCCCGGTAGAAGCCGTGGTACAAAGAGATTGGAACACGATTGGATACAGCTCAGATCGGGCGTGTCGGGATTGAAATCACTACAGAGTCCAGGGTCACAATCTGGATCGAAATTCAGACCTGGCCCGGTTTTGATCAAAGTGTTGGCGTAGTCCTTTCGATTCAGGTCGAGTTGGCCATTCCCGGGTGCGAGAATCAGGTCG
>CAUZEG010000101.1:0-14086 GCA_963578775.1 Myxococcales bacterium | reverse complement strand
GATCATCAACCCGAAGCTCTCGAACTTGACCGTGAGCCCAACCACCGGCCTTTCGGTGCTGCAGGGTGGTAAGGTTCGCGTGAATAGCGAGGGTGTCTACCAGATCAATACAACCGTTGTGGACACCCCGGCGGCAATGGCTTCGATTCAGCTCGTGGCGGACCCCAATGGTCCTACCGTGGTTATCAGCACACCCGAGCAGGCGGCACGCTTGACCGGCGACGCCCTGGTTGTGGTAACCGGCCAGGTGAACAATGAATTCTCAGTTATTACGAATCTTACGGTAAATGGCGAGAGTGTGACTCTTGGCCCCAATGGTGTTTTTGAGGCTACGGTTGTGGCGGAACCAGGGGTAAATACCATCCGAGTGCAGGCGACCGACGCCTTTGGCCGGGTTGGTACCGCTGCTCGTTGGGTTATGTGGGCCGACAGTTATTTCCCCATCCAGAAGGGCGTTGGCGTACAGGAGACCATTCCCGACGGTGCTGTCGTGCGCCTTGGACCGGAAAGTGTGGATGATGGCGATCATAACCATCTCCATCCCAACGACCTCGCAACCATGCTGGAGATCGGCCTGGCCAACTTCGGTCTCGAAGACGCCCTTGGTGGGTTGACCTTTGAGCTCGATGACGCTCTGGGTATTCCGTACACGTTGACTCTCGATACGGTGGCCTCGGCCATGCCTACAGTAGCCCTGGGTCTTGCAACGGGTTATCTCAACCTGAACCTTCATATGGAGGATGTAGAGATCGATGGCACCCTCGATGGTACCTGTTTGATCTTCGATTTCCTCGACATCTGTCCCGATGCGGAAATGGGCACCATCTGGATCAACGCCATCGATATGACGGCGCAGATCGTTCCGTCGGTCGGAGAGAATGGCGTGGAGTTCTACGTACAGAACGCAGCGATTCAATTCGACGGTTTAGAGGTTCTCTGGTCCGGCGAGCTCCAGAATCTTCTGGGTGGCCTTACCACCATACTCACCTCCGACCTGAAGCCTGTTCTTGAGATGTATATTGCTATGCAGGTGGCGGAAGAGTTGCCTGGCGCTCTCAATAATGTACTGACCTCGTGGCAGATCGAGCACGTATTTGAGGTTCCCGGCATACTTGGCGGGGCTAGCAATATGGACATCCGCGTGGATGGTGATCTGCAGCATATCATCGTGGATCCCACAGCCCTGACCCTGGGCCTGGATGTTATGGTGCGCGATGCAGCCTTCCAGCTTTCCGACTCTGTTGGTTCCGTGGGTGAGTTCCAGTGCCAGACGGCGCCGATTCAGCCCCATGACCATCTTATGTTCGGCTTGTCTGATGCCTTCGTAAACCGCTTCCTTCATCTGGTATGGGCGGGTCATCTGCTCGACGTGGAGACCTCTGTTTCGCCTTACGCCACATCGGCTGCGATGTGCGGTCTCGGCGGTATCACGAAACTGCTGAACGCCGACAACAACAAGATGGTGTATGTGAGCGTCACCCCGCTTCTTCCGCCGGTGGTACACGGATGTAACTTCGATGCCTACAGCTCGGACTATCGAGTTCAGCTTGGCGGCCTCAAGGTGCAGCTTGGCTACACCAAGGGCGGACACGCTGCGAATCTGACGCTTGTGACCGGCATGGAATCAAGCGTTGTTGGTGTAAATGAGAATCTGGTTCTCCAGTTCGCTGCCCCGAAGAATACTCTGGCGATTATTGAAGCGGCGAGTGGCGTCTCTCGTGTCGAACAGAAGGCTATTCTGGATGCTCTTCAGAACAGCGAGGATAGCGAGTTCTTTAGCGGCTTGAACCAATGTGTTTCTGCGCTGCTTACCTATGGCCCCCTTGACGCGAGCCAGTTTGTTCCGCAGATGCAGAACACGGATCTTGTTCCTGTCTTCGAGGACGTAGACCATTACCAGGGCGCGCTCTGGTTCCGGGGCTACCTCGATTGATTCGATACCGGCGTCCGCAATAACGTCTACAACGCCCTCCGATTTTTCGGGGGGCGTTGTCATTTTTGGTTCCTATTCGAACAGTACCAGAACGCCTGTATAGCCATATAGCTCGTGGTGACTGATCTCTCCGGAGCAGAAAAAACCTGCCAGGGGGAAATCCCCAAGGGTCTCCGCTATCTGCTCCAGTTCGTAGGAGGGGCTATCAAACAGGTTCGAGCCTCGTCCTACACAGGAAAAATAAAGACCCGCTCTGGGGGTTTCTTTCAGCCGGGCTTTCAATGTAGTCAGCACACGGTCCATATCGGTCTTGGCACTCTGCACATCCCGTCGCGTAAAAAGAATCGTATCACCAGGCTTGGCTGGATAGGCGACGGCGAGGATCTGGTCGTCTTCATTGAAGCCGATCAGATGGCGCACCACATAGTCGTCGGTGTCGCGATTGGGCAACCCCACCCCCACGAAGACATTGGCGGCCACATGTTGGAGGTTGTCGCGCGCAAGATCTCCAAGTTCCTCGCGGAACACCTCAAGGGCTGGTCGGTCATCAATACTGAGGAGGATGTTCCCTTCGCATTCGGTAATTATATGTTTCGGGCCGAGCGGGAGACAACCCTGTGCCACTGCGGAGTGGATCGAGACCGAGGAGTCCAGCAGAAGAACACTGGCACTGCGTTCACTGACGCCAAGGCTCGAGAACTGTGCGTTTTGAAAGCGGCTGGATGTCAGCCCACCCAGAAGGAAGGTCTCCGGGAAAGAGACGCCGGGTCCGGCCTGTGCCATGGGGTGGCGCGGATCCATATGAACGATGCCCACCGGCCAATTCGAGCTGATCGGCACCTCTTCAGCCACCGTCGTGTTGTCCAGAATGACTTCGCGATAGGATTTGGGCGGCAGATTCATCAGCATAAGACTTATAGCCGGCTCATCCATGGCTTCGTAGCGTGACGAGCAGATGCCGATCCCCACCGAGCCATGTAGAATTTCAATGCCGGTCCGTTCGCGGACAAAGGCATGGATTTCATGGGCGGTCGTACTGAAATGGTCGCTGATATAGAGGAAGCCGATATTGGCGGATGCGATGCCTTCAAGTGCCGCGACGACGGCTTCTTCTGCCGCATCCTGCCAGGTCGGCCCGACACCAATACCAGAGCTGGCAATTGTCATGTGGTTTCCTCAGTCGGGCCGGTGCTGAGCATTTCCGCGAGTGCCCGAGCTTCGACGATATTGTCCTCTATCGAGCAATAGGTCCAGGATCCATATCGTCCAATCGAATAGACATCATGTTCTTGTAGGAGCGCCTTTTTCTCTGCAACGTCATGTAGGGATTGTTGCGTGATATGCACATAGGCCGGGTCGAGAAGTACAGAGTGGTCCGCTACGAGCTGGTGATCGCTAACCACGCCCGCCGCCTGTAGGTCGTTCAAGACCTGGGCCTTTCTCTCTTCGACGATCTCCGCGTTGATCTCTGCGTCGGCGGGGTAGCCAATTTCCACGTACATGCTCATCCGATCCGTATCGAAAATATTGTCGTAGAAACCGAGCCGATAGAAGCACAGGTCCCGGTCCGGGTAGTAGATCCAGTGCACACCTTCGGGTCCTTTCCGATCAAACCCGAGGTTGAAGACCAGAACCTTATTGTAGTTGTAGACCGCCGGATCATGCGGCACGTCGGCCATCTTCAACAAGCGAGCGAACGGTGTGGAACTGACGATGGTCTGGTACTGGATTTCTCTACGATTGGTTCGGGCGATCTTGCGCTCCAGGTCAATCGAAAGGACCCTCTCGTTTAGAGCGATCTGTTCCGGCCGAATCCCTTTCGCCATGGCCTGGATATATTGGATTGCGCCGCCTTCTGGGTAGGTAAAGGTGCTGTTGTAACTCTGATTATCCGACTTGCGGAAGTTACGGACGATGTCTTCGACATTGGCGTAGGGAAAGAACCGTCCCATGGCATCGACGTCCAGCTGCGCAAGATCGGTTGCGTAGAGTTTTTCGTTGTAGGGGATCAAGAATTTTTCAGCGATCCCGCGCCCAAACTTCACATAGAGCATATCTCGGAAGTTGTCGGGCTCTCGGTCGTCTTTCTCGAAGAGATCGACCAGACATTCAAGAAACTCGTCGTGCGGGAGTTGATGAATGTTTTTCTGGAACGGAAAATCGACGAGGTCTCCTTTGTAGTGGACCCGGGATACTTTCACGATCGTTCGCACCGTCTGATCGTCCATCCGGTCGACCAGATATTTCTCGATTTCGGGGTGCTTGAAATGAAAGAAATGTCCCGAAAAATCCCAGGTAAAACCTTCCTTCTGGATCGTTCGGCAATAGCCCCCGATCTCGGGTAGAGCTTCACAGATGACCGTATCGTCAGTGTCGACCCAGTCTGCGAAGGTGAGACCGGTTATACCAGCCCCGATCACGAGGTGTTTTACTTGATCCAACAACAACTCCTATGGCCGGTCGGATCGACCAGCGGAAGGCCACTATACCATCTGCCCATAGTTGCGCCACACTGTCTGTCTGGATTCGAATTTGTTGGGATCCAGGTCAAGGAAAGGCAAAAAAAGTGGCAGCCAGTAGACCACAGAAAATTGTCAGTCCGACGATTAGAACGGCACGGCGAAGATTGGGGAAATTGAGCCGCGGTCCCAATCGACTTCGGAAGATCCGTGCCCGTAATGGCATCCATCGTTTTTCGCCGAGTAGTTTGGGCGGCACTTTCTTCAGAAAACTGATAACCCGGCGCTGCGCTACGCTGCGCGGTTGGAGCGAGTTTTCGAATTGTCGTAGTCCCCAACTCCCCTCTACGATAAATCGCCGAATTCGAAACGCGCTCGTGGCTCCGTTGGTGGTGGCCCCATCGCATACACAAACGGCCTCGTAGCCGGCCTCCTGACAAAGTTTCAGGGTCGTACGGTTGTAGAAATTAAGTGGGATCGAGAAGAAGCGTACATCGTCAGAAATCCATTCCGACAGGAGCCGTTTGGATTCGACCATCTCGTGCAGCGCGTCGTCTCGGCTCATTTCGTTTAGGCCGCGGTGGCTGACTGCATGAGAATGGACTCGTATCCCCCCCTCATGACAAGCCTTGATCTCGGCCTCTGTCATACGTCGTTCATGGTATTCACCGGAGTTGAAAATCCAGGTGTCGGCATCGGTGGTGACGAAGACCGTAGCGGGCACGTTCCGCTTCGATAAGAGCGGTAGGGCCTGACTGTAGACGCTCTCACAACCGTCATCAAAGGAGAGGAATACGGGTTTGTCGGGTAGCTGCGTTCCCTCTTTCAGGTAGGCAACCACCTGGTCCATGGACACGAAGTGATGGCCTTTGTCCTGGAGCCAATCCAGTTGGGCTGTGAATTGCTCCGCAGAAACCGAGAAGATCCGTTCCCGCTCTTTGAAACCAGCGTACACATCGGCTGGCACAATGCGATGATATAACAGGCATAGAATCCGATCTTTACGGCGTTCCTGCAGGATAATCCGTAGAATAATCGCCACGACGATGGCCACAACAAGCCAGGTGGCCAGCACGGAAATCTGAAGGGGACCGAGGTATATGGCGGCGAGGGTGGCCATCAGGTTCCCTGTAGTACGTCGGCGGGTGGATTCGGCGGTATCCGGGAGTAGTCCGGAGCGGGCTCGGGAAATGTGTCGATACGATACCGTCGCTCAGCGATCCGCTCGGGATAGGATTCGATCCAATCCGAGATGGGTACGAAGGAAAAGTCGTTGAGCAATCGTCGGAGTTTGCGTTCGGTGTGCTTCAGCCCCACGTAGTATTTGAACTTCCGGAGCATGGGGAGATTATTCATACGCGGCTGGCCCGGATCGATTTCTCTAGGATGCACGTATACACAGAACGGTTCGCCTGATTTTCGGGTCCTGTGGGCGGCGCCCCGGATCAGAGGGTAGGGGAAGAGGCGTAGATAACCGCCCCCCGAGTAGGGTAGGCGCCAGCGCCCCAGACCAAAGGTAGCCAGTGGGACTTCCACCAGCTCGTGCTTGGGAAGCACCAGGGTGTGGGGCCCCATGAATGGGGAACGAAAGCCGCCATGGCTGGCGATGCCCGATACCATCGATGCGTCGTAGCGGAAGCCTTCTTCGGCCAGAATCTCAAAGGCCCAGGTCTGTTCCGGTGTGATCGACCATCCGGGTGCCCTGAATCCCTGTACGGCCTGGCCCGTGATATCTTCGAGCAGCTTTTTGGAGGTCGTCAGATCGGCCCGGAAAGACTCACGGTGATGGTATGTGACCAGCTCGTGCCAGAACGAATGACTGGCTATCTCATGTCCGGCTGCGGCAATCCGGCGCACCAGGCCGGGGCTACGCCAGGCGATCCAGCCCACCACAAAAAAGGTGGCCCGTACCTGCGCGTCGGCAAAGATCTGCAGTAGCCGGTCGGTATTTTCTTCGACCCGTGAGGGTAGTTGATCCCATTGCCTCCGGTCCGGTGCCTCGGCGGAATCGAGAATATGGAACCAGTCTTCCACATCCACCGTAAGCAGGTTCGGTATTTTTTTCCGTTCGGCGCGCAACTCATCACCTATGACCTGTTTCGCGGAACCGGACATACCAGTCCCTCAATGCACGGTAGCCTTCCGAAATTCCCTGGTCAAGAGCCCCTGGTTCACACTAGGCTCGTGGAGAACTGGAGGAAGACAACGATTGAACCCCCATCGAATTGATCCGGAATGGCTCGCGTTTCGTGCTGGTCTTCGGCCAGCGGTTCGTCTGACACTGGAGCCGGAATGGCTAGAGAAGGTGACCGAACGCTTTGAGGAAATGGGGGCAAGTGTAGGCCGGAGCGCCAATCCGGTGGAGATAGATGGTCAGACCGTCTGGATCGCCTATATTGCCCATGAAGAACAGATCCGAACTGAACTGGCCGATGCGGAGGCCCCGCTTTTCACCCAGGGCGACCAATTGAGTATCGCTGAAAAACTGGATCGGCAACGCGTGATTGGCCGACTTCTGGGCTATCCAGATTGTTGTGTGGAGTCCTTTTGCAAGTGGAGTAGCCGGGGGGTAGGCCGCCTGGAAGACGGCGGGAAGATTGTGGCCGGCGAGCATTATAGTGCGGCCCGTGAGGCCTGGGTGCCGACTCCCAATCCACAACTCAATGATCTGTTGACGCCCTTTGGGGTTCGATGGATCAGTTTTTATCCCTGTCGTTATGACTGTGCTGAAGCGGGGGATCTAGCCGCCCGTATCGCGCATCTCGCCCACGACCAGCATGGCGAGCCGGCCCTCGAATATGGTCGCCATATGGAGACGTCCATTGTGATCGGTGCCTGGGGACAGCGGGCATGGGTGCAGCTGTCGAACGAAGAACTGGGCTGCATTGGTGATGCAACACCGCCGCCCAGCTCGTCCGGCCAGGTCGACGAACGTGATCGGTCCTTTGCCGACCAGCTAAAGGGGCGAGTCGCACGATCCGATGGAAAGGTTGATAGCACGGAAACCCCAGCGCCAATTCTGCTGGCCTTTGGCGGTGATTGGGAGAGGCGAGCTTGACCAGTCGGCTTCACTTACCTATGAGTTTAGACTCACTTTTATGATTCGCGTGGAGAAAACGATGATGCCCTCGAAACATATAGACACCGGAAATTTATCGGTTACGGACGCAAATAAGTTCAAACAGAGCGATACGGGTGTTGATCTTTTGCAGGACATTGTGATCGTAATTACCCAGGCCTTTGGCCCCATGGGCGATAACCTTGTTGGTATCAGTGATGTTACCTTCAACGGATTTCCGGCGGTCACGGTTCGGGTCCGCGCCGACGGTCGAGATGGCCTGGTCCATTTGAGTCCCTTTCACGGAGATCGTCGAAAGAAAGGGCTGACGGATATACCGCGCGGGACGGTCTGTGAGCTGCTATGCCCGGTGTCGGGCGAGTCCCTCGACAGGGTCGGGTCGGTTGGCGACGGGTCCGGCGCAGACTATTATGCGATCTACCTTACACCCAAGCTCAGTGAGGGAGAGCTCGTAATGGTCAGCAATGTCTGGGACCACTATAACTCACGTATCGTTGATGACTTCGATATCGTGTCCCAATGGGCGGCGGCTGAGGATATCTGAGGCCGGTGTAGATTTTGACAGGGATCCAGAGAATCATGAATAGAAACAACTCTGCCGTTCGGTATTGCGCGGGTATTTTTCTGCTGCTGATGGTAGCCTGCGGGGGCTCCAAGTCCGCCCTGGATATGCGTGCTGCCGGGTTTCTTGAAGAAGCCAAGAAGGGCAACACCTTGACCGAGCGCTACGATATGAACGCCGACGGTCTGGTGGATATGGAAAAGGTCTATGTGAACATCAAGGACAGCCAGGGCAAAACCCTTAAGCTGCTCCGGGAGAAGCGTCTGGATCTGGACTACAACGGGAAGTTTGACCTCTTTTCTCGATATGATTCCGACACCAAACTTGTTTCGGAGAAAATCGATCTCGACTTTGACGGCCGTCCGGATGCGACGAATCTGTACGACAAAGGTGTGCTTCGAGAACAGCGGCTGGCGCCAGGTTTTGATGGCCGGGTTTCGGTCTGGAACCACTATGATGAGAAGGGAATATTGGTAAAAAAAGGGCGCGACACCAATTTGAATGGTCAGGCGGATACCTGGGAATACTATGACGGCCCAAAGCTCATTCGAATCGGCTACGACCGTGATGGCGACGGACGTCCCGAGTATTTTGAAGACAGCGAGGCGATTCGCTGATCGGACTGCTTAAAGCAGGTCCCGTAACTGGTATAATAGCTCCAGAGCCTGGCGCGGAGAGGTGTCTTCCGGATCGATGGTCTCGAGGAATGCGGAGACTTTTGTCCATCTAGGATCGGCCCTCTCGGACGTGAAAAGATCCATCTGGGGCTGGTCGGGTTTCTGGCCGGTAACCGATCGAGGGTCGGTTGCGTCCGATTCCAGGGATTCGAGAATATTCCGGGCCCGTTGTACAACCGCGTCGGGTAGGCCGGCCAGGGCGGCTACTTGGACTCCGTAGGATCGCCGCATAGGACCGGGGCGCAGCCGTCGCAGGAAGATAATGGTGCCCTCCCATTCACGGATCGCGATATGGGCGTTGCGCACTCCGGGAAGAGTGTCGGCCAGATGTACAAGCTCGTGGTAGTGGGTCGCGAATAGAGTTCGTGCCTGGATCCGATCGTGGAGGTCTTCGGTGACCGCCCACGCAATGGACAGGCCATCGTAGGTGGAGGTGCCGCGACCGATCTCATCGAGAAGCACCAGACTTCGGTCTGTGGCGTGGTGGAGGATCTCGGCGGCCTCGACCATCTCGACCATGAAGGTGCTCCGACCGGTCGTGATCGAGTCCGACGCACCCACGCGAGTAAATACCCGGTCGACCAGTCCGATGCTCGCCTTGGCGGCGGGTACCCAGGAGCCCATCTGGGCGAGGACAACAGTTAAAGCCACCTGGCGCATTACCGTGCTCTTGCCGGACATATTGGGGCCGGTAATCAGCATAAGGCAGCCGTGGTCTCCGCCCAATTGGATGTCATTCGGAATGAACTCACCAGCAGGGATAAGACGTTCGAGGGTAGGATGTCGGCCTTGCTCGATATCGATTTCGATGCCCTCGTGAACCTCGGGCCGCACGAAGCCATTTTCCATGGCCAGATCGGCCAGCGCACAGATCGCGTCGAGAGCTCCTACGGCATGTGCCGTTCGTTGGATTCGAGCGGCATGGCTGGCGACATTCTTACGAAGCTCTACGAACAACTCCCATTCGCGTTCGAGGAGCCGTGACGACGCGGTCAGGATGCGGGTTTCCATCTCTTTGAGTTCAGGGGTGAAATATCGTTCCCCGTTGGCGATGGTCTGCTTTCGAATATAGTCGTCTGGAACCTTCGCGAGGTGGGTGCGAGTCACTTCGATATAATAGCCGAAGACCTTATTATAACGGACCTTGAGCGATGGAATCTCCGTCCGCGTCCGTTCGCTCTTCTCGTAGTTGATAAACCAGTTGGCCCCGTCGGTCTTCAGTTCGCGTAGCTCCGCGATCGTGGCGTCAAAGGAGCTTTGTATGATGTTCCCGTCGGTGCGTTGGACCGGTGGGTTCTCGCTGAGCGCAGCGGTCAGGGATTGGGAGATGTCGATGAGGGGGTCCAGCTGCTCCTGCAGACGTCCCATCCAGGCCCCTTCGGCCTGGCCGATAAGGGCGGCGATGGCAGGAAGCTCCGATACGGATGTTCGCAGTCCAGCCAGGTCTCGGGGATTGGCCGATTCCGAGACGACCCGAGCCATAATGCGTTCGATGTCACGGACCTGGCCCAGACATTCCCGGAGCTGCTCCTGAATGTCTCCTTCGTCCACGAGCCAGGCGATGACTTCTTGCCGATCACGGATGGCCTGGCAATCTTTTAGTGGGCGTCGTAACCAGGCTCGAAGGGTACGAGAACCCGGTCCCGAACAGGCACGTTGGATGAGTTTGAACAGGGTTCCTTTTCCGGTGGAGCCGTCGGTCGTTCGGAAGAGCTCCAGATTCTGTAGAGTCGTGGCGTCCAGGATGAGGTGGTGTCCGGGGCTGTAGCGTTCCAGGGGGCGGACATGGTCCAACCGGGTGAGATGCATGGCCTGCAGATGCCCCGTGAGAAGCCGGACGGCACCCTGAAGAGCGTGCGGCAGATCGTTTCCCACCGGTAACGCAATGAGGTCGTTCTCCGCCTTTGAACTGCGTGCCGGTCCATAGGTGATTGTAGGAAGATGATCCTCCAGCAGGACAAGGAAGTCCTCGTTAAGGGGATCACAGATAACCTCCACCGGATCGAGGCGTTTGAGTTCATCGATGAGTAGGTCGATTCCTTCCGCCTGGGTTCCCCGGAAGTCGCCTGTGCTGATATCGAGGGCTGCCAGACCATAGACCGTACCAGGGATATCGCTGGAGATGGCGACCAGATAGTTGGGACGGTCACGATCCAGGGAGTCGGAGTCCAGCCGAACACCGGGACTGAAGACCTCGGTGATTTCCCTGCGAACGAGTCCCTTGGATGCACTTGCGGCTTCGACCTGTTCACAGATTGCGACCCGCTCGCCGACCTCGAGAATCTTTCGAACATAGTTTTCTTTCTGGGATACGGGAACGCCAGCCATGGGGATCGGATCCCCCCCGTGGGTACCGCGCTGGGTCAGGGTCAGATCACAGATCTCGCTGGCTTGCTGTGCGTCTTCGAAAAACATCTCGTAGAAGTCGCCCATCCGGAACAATAAGATCGCGTCCGGGACGGCTTCCTTGGCCGCGAAATACTGCTGCAACATCGGTGTAATTTTGATGTTTCTGGTCGTGTTTTTCGGTGTCGCCATCGACTGTCGATTAGCATGTCGATAGACCCCAATCCAGAGTCATGTTTTTGTCCACTGGGACGGTGTTGTTCCGTTTCGACCTGGCTGTTGCGTTGACAGACAGGGCCGGCGCCGCAAGAATGCGCCACCGAACTCGATACTATGGAGCATGAAGATGCCGGAATCCAAGGTCCTATTCGAACGGGTTGGACGAATCGCTGTCCTTACCCTTTGCGACCCGCCCGCCAACACCTATAGCTATGCCATGATGCGCGATCTGGACGAGGCGATCTTAAAGGCTCGTTTCGACGATGAGGTGGCGGTCATAATCGTGACGGGATCCGGGGAGAAGTTTTTCTGTGCTGGAGCCGACATCAATATGCTTCAGGATGTGACTCCCGAGTTCAAGTACAACTTCTGTCTTCACGCCAATGAGACTCTATTGCGGCTGGAACAGACACCCAAATTGGTGATTGGAGCGCTCAACGGACATACCGTGGGTGGTGGGCTTGAGGTGGCTCTGGCCTGCGATATCCGAGTGGCCAAAGAAGACGGTGGAAAGATTGGAGTGCCCGAGGTCAAACTCGGGGTCCTGCCCGGCACCGGAGGAACCCAACGGCTTCTGCGATTGCTTGGAAAGGGTCGTGCACTGCAGCTTATGGTAAGTGGCCGGTCGATGGGCGTTGCCGAAGCTCGCGAGCTGGGCCTGGTGGACGAGGTTTTCGAAGCCGAGAACTTTATGCAGAACGTTCTGGCCTACGCGGAACAATTCACGCCGCCCCATGCGGCCAGCAAGGCCATTGGGCTTATCAAGCGGGCCGTGCAAACGGGGGACGATGTGGGGTTGTCCCAGGGCCTCGCCTTTGAGCGTGAATTACAGCAACAGCTATTCACGAGCTCCGACGCGAAAGAGGGGATGAGCGCCTTCTCGGAAAAACGGAAGGCCGACTACACCGGTCGTTAAGTCCGCGAATCAGAGCTGCGGTCTGGACATCGTTGTGTGGATCCGGATCGCCGCATGAAGGTCGTTCCAATGGGTTCGATCGGCGATATACCGACGGAAGCCTGGGATCGGCGCGAGCTCCTGGTCTGTCTGGAAATGAAGCTGACCACGAACCACCCGTAGGTCCGACAAACCGGCGATGGAGACGCGCTTGCGCGGTTGTCCAAATAGATTGTGAACCGTCAGCTCGTCCTCGGTAACCACCATATAGGTCTGCCATAAGAGCAGAACCGATAAGGGGAGATGGAGCGTTCCAAGAGCCCCCAGAACGGGAGAGCCGGTATAGATTGCAACAGCCAGAGTCCAAACCGAAACAGCCAGACAGCCCAGGCCAAGGCACTTATTAAATCCAATCTTGATAGACATACGAAAACCCTACAAAAACAACATATAGAGATCATGGTACAAATCCAGGATCGGGATTCAAGTCCATGGAGCCATTTCGTGGAAAATTCCTCTCGTCCGTGGTTCTATTGTCTAACCTCAAACGGTTTTTTCTACTTTTATTTGTATTGTCGATGGAAGCACGGAAAAGGTGAGGAATGAACGAAGAGCAATACAGTCGTAGCGGATATATGGAAGCTACGTGATGGGAGAACCCAAGGAACCCACCACGAAAGAAGAGGAAGAGTACCGTGAATGGGCTCGCGAAAACTATGAGGCCCTGGCTGACACCAACGACGCTTGGCATCCCGTCGTTCGCGATGAATGTCGTAAGATTAACGACGAGTATATAAAGAAAACGTTGGAAGAATCCCGCGCGTTTACCTCAAGGATTGCGGAAGAACGTGGAAGGCCGGCCGGTTCTTTGGCGCGGCTCTTAGCCCGGCTGCATCTATGGTGGTTGTTCCTGATTCCGCTGGCCGCGTGTTTCCTGGCCGGGATGACAAAGCAGGGAAACGCAAGATCCATGTGTTGCGTAGGCTTCGCGTTGATTGTCTACTTCCTTTTTATCAACAAATATTACCTCCTCACGGGCGATTCCTTTCGAGCGCTGATCTCTATCTTGGTAATTCCCGCAGAGGTCGTTGTGTTGACTCTCTGGCTCGGGGAGGACATCAAGTTCTTTATCTTCACCGAGGCGTCGGTTGAGGTCGCTGGATTAATGATCGCGATCACCATTGTGATGTTCCGTCATCTACCGAAACCGGGTGGCCTTGGTGGTGCTGTGCTGATCGGAGTTGTTTGTGCTCTTCCGACCTGGTTCGCCTTTATGAAACCCGCCATCGCGTCTTTGCCTCCGGATTCGGACTGGAATGGGCTGTATTTTATCGCAATCTTATTTCCGGTAGTTTGGATGTGGGTAAAGTTGATAGGCCCTGCAGCCAAAGGTGGCAGGCTACCTGACGGCGTCAACGTAAGTAGAGCAGGATGGCTAGGTCTTTTATTGCCAAGGCACAGCAAAATCCGACCCATTTCTCCATCGCAGGTGCTTCGGGTGAATTTTGAGGGCATGGCCTTTATACTTCTGATGCTTATATGGCCGATTCTCTTGTATTTATGTGGCCTAATGGTGGCTAGATGACTCCTACCTTCTTGCACCTTTGAAACACCCCATCCCCACTGCTTTCGAAGCAAGCAGGGGATCCAACAGAATCAGAAACCGCGAATTGCCAATCCGACGGCGGGTGCAATGAGCCAGAGGCCCTCCTGGCTGCGATGCACCCCAACCTCGGAGGGTCATGCGCAACGTACGAGTATAGCCCAGGCCAACATAGGTGACGAGGAGCCCCCCCCCCCCGGCTCTAGGGCTGATAGACCCCGGGGATTGGGGGGGCGGCGAATCCGATCGCAGCATCGACGAGGCTCCTCTGGGCAATGGTCATGCGCTTGACACTCAAATTCGCATATCGAAT
>CAUZEG010000100.1:0-14113 GCA_963578775.1 Myxococcales bacterium | reverse complement strand
GCCCTTTCCGGCGCCAGAGCCATCGCCAATAAGACATGGCTTGGTTCGAGGCTACCGGCCGTACAGGCGCTGCCACTGCTGACCGAAACACCAGCAAGGTCCAGCGAGATTAAGAGCGTCTCTCCCTCGGTATCATCGAAACTGACATTCAAGGTGTTGGGGAGCGATGGCTGGCTCCCATCGGTGCCATTACGGTGTACGCCAGCGATACGCTGTTCGATTCCATCCCAGAGCATATTCCGCAGTTCCTCAATACGTATCTGGCTGGAGAGCCCTGGGCCCGTGGCCCATTCGACCGCCGCGCCAAAGCCACCAATCAGGGCGACGGCCTCGGTTCCAGCACGCCGCTCTCGTTCCTGGTGCCCCCCCACAATAAATGGGTTCAGGCGAAGGCCTGAGCGGAGATATAAGGCCCCCACTCCTTTGGGGCCGTGCACTTTGTGGCCGCTGATAGACGCGCTGCTTACACCAAGTTCATTGAGGTTCAGGGGAACCTTTCCAACCTGTTGCACGCAATCACAATGCAGATGTATCTCCTGGTCACGGAGCGATGTCGAAATCTCTTTGATAGGATAGATGTTTCCGATTTCGTTGTTGGCTGCCATCATGACCACGAGCGAAGTCTCATCGGTGACGGCATCCAAAATTGCGGACGATTCGATGGTGCCGTACCCATCCGGCTCAATCCAGGTACATTCGATGGTGCCCGCATCAACCATCTTTTCAATCGGTCCGATCGCCGACGGATGTTCGACTCGACTGACCACAACGTGATTCTTGCCGGCCTGCAGACCTGTCTCGACCGCACTCGCGATGGCGGTGTTATTGGCTTCGGTCGCACCCGAGGTAAATAAGAGCTCCTCGGGGCGCGTGCCCAGCCCAGCGGCGATTTGTGCTCGTGCTATCTCTACGGCTGCCCGAGCCCGTTGTCCGTCTTCATGCACACTCGAAGCATTGGCCCAGACGTGGTCATAGATGTCCATCATCACGGTGCGGACTTCCGGTCGCAGCGATGTGGTGGCGTTGGCGTCGAGGTAGATTCGTTTCATGGTTGGTCGTTTCGTGGATGGATCCAATAATTCTGGACCACGCGCTTATAGGACATCTTTCCTTGAGAAAACAAGACATAGGGCTGTAATCCAACCAAAAAAGGTGCCCTTGGCGCGTAGGACGCGGCCGCAGGGTACTCAGCTATCCTTCTTCTTTTTGCTACTCTTCGCCGTTTTTTTAGCGGATTTTGCCGTGTCTTTTTTCTTTTTCCCAGGTGGTTTCTTCGAGGCCTCTTTGGCGGCCTTTGCCTGGGCTTTTTCCTGCGCCTTCTTTTCTTTTTCCTGGCTGGCTAGAGCCTTGGCTTTGAGATTGGCGACGTCCTGGCGTTTTTTGGCCTGCGCGGCCATTTTCTTGGTCTTCTCGTCCATGTCGCCGTCCTTCAGGGCGGCACCATCAAGGACCAGTGGGCTGACTTCCTGGTCGATCCCTTCGACCCACGCGGAGTCTTCTATGGGGTCTTGTTTCGAAGGAGCTGTGTCCAGAGAGTCTTCAAGCAGGCCCATAGACGGATCAAGGATGCGAGTCTGCCCCTCCTTATTCTTCAGTTCCGCCATATAGGAATGAAAAGATTCCGAGTCCAGGTCGAGAACATCGATGTCTACCATTGGATAGTTGGTGAATTCGTCGAGGTCGACCATCGTGAGTTGGCCGCGCCAGGACAGTGAAACCCAGTCTTCGTCGGTCTGAATCATGAGCGTGTCCAGCATCAGATCCATCGGTTCACTACCCCTCCCCCGGTTAACGAGCACTTTGGGTTGTTTGTCAGGAAGCTGGAAATCGAGCGGGCCGTCGTGGTGGACCCCGTCAATTCGTATCGGCTCTGTACCGTTCAGTCTGGGGATCTGCTGGTCGTCAGGCGCGCAATTGTGCATGCGCGGGTCAAAGCGGGGTGGCTCGATATCTGCCAGGGCAACGATTGCGTTTTGTTGTTCCGGGTCGTCCGGATCCATATTCAGGATCATGTCATCCATTTGTTCCCGGATTGCGGCCTGCCCCTCTTCATCCAATCCGACTCGGCCCGCTCGGGGTAGCCAGGATACAGGGATGGGACCGAATCCGGCCGGGAAGGGGACGCTGTCAATCTTCTGGATATTGACGGGCACATCGGTGGGAAGCAGGGGCCGATTGGGACTCTCGATCTGGGGGAGCTTCAGCTTAGAGAGGATATCTTTGTCATAACAGACCGCGTAGCCCTGCCCCAGAGGGTTGTTGGGACATGGTAAAAGAGGGTACGGGGAGTCATCTTCTTCGGTTTTGTCGGCAGGTTTGTCGGGTTCGAACTGCCCTTCCCAGCCTTCGTCAACGAGTCGCTGTTCCACCAGTTTTGCGGGATCGAGCACTCGTGTGCTCCCCGCAGCCCTGGACCGCCCATCTGGCGAATCGCCGTCCTCAATGTCCTCGTCCGCTGACATGATGGGGACCCCCACATCATCGGCACGCAGATGTTCGTCGTCCAGCAGGACGTCGTCGCTACCGAGGCCCGCTTTAACACGGCGCACGGATATGTCTTCTTCGGCGGGGCGATCTTCGGCTTCTTCCCACCAATCTTCTTTGTCCAGGGCCGCTGCAACCTCGGGATCTACGTCTGGGCTGTCGGGCGAACTGGCATCCGGGGCGAACTGATCCTGTAGCGCGGCGCTCTTTTCTACCGCACTGTCGTAGAGTGCCTTGTCGGGTGGAACAAACCGACTGGTGCCTCCGAACGCAGATTCGTAGCGTAGGGGGAGTTCTTTGATGGCAGTTGGTTCAGAGAAGTTGGGATGCTGAAATTTTCGGCTTTTCCCCTTTCCCCTGGCGGGAACATATACGCAACTGCGCGGGCCGATCACATCAAGAGTCTTGGACCAGTCACCCACCTGGAGTATGACTTGCCATCGTTCTTTGGCGCGTTTTCCAGCGACACGTGCAGTGCCGTGCATCAAGATGTCGACATTCGGTTTCAGGGGCACGACATCAGCCGGAAACTCGACGGAGGAGCTTTGGGGATCGTCGCCTTCAAAATAGGTGTCCACATAGTTCAGGTCGATCGGATCCGGCCAATCCTCACAAATACCCTCTGTATGGTTGATCGCGAACCGTCGGGTGAGAACCACACATAAATACGCCTGCCCGGAGACTTCGGACGGAAAGGACGCAACGGTATATCCAGCTTTTACTTCCATGGTGTAAACCGTTTGAGTCTATGCAGGGGCACACAAAATGTCATCTGCGACCTGATGGCTCCGTTCTGGGAGCCGTCGGGCTTGTGTTTGAGGTGGTTCTCGGAGTATCCAATTCCTATGAAGCTTGGTTCCTATAATGTGCACCCTATATTGACAGGGTTCTTTGCCCTGGATGGGGGCGCCATGTTTGGTGTGGTGCCTCACCCGGTCTGGTCGAAGAAGCATCCACCCGATGAATTGGGTCGGATCCGACTGGCACTGCGAGCGATGTTAATCCGTGGTGAGGATCGAATAATTCTTGTCGACACGGGTGTGGGGCGAAAATGGTCAGACAAACTTGCGGCCCGTTATGGCATTGATGTTGGTGCCCAGCGACTGGAGCAAGAACTGGTCAACTACGGCGTTTCTCCGGACGAGGTAACGGACGTAATCTTGACCCATCTTCATTTTGATCATGCAGGTGGGGTTACAAACCCTGCCGAGGGTGGCGGAGCCTGTCCCACATTCCCCAACGCACGCCATTATCTACAAAGTCGGAATCTTGAGGCCGCACAGAATCCCAATGGACGGGAGCGGGCCTCCTATTTGGAAGAGAACTTTGTTCCGTTGGAACAAGCGGGCCTACTTACATTTCTCGACGGGCCTTGTGAGTTGTTTCCTGGTGTTGAGCTTCTGATGAGTGATGGGCATACCACCGGCCAACAGCTGGTGTTGGTTCGTGGTGAGGATGGCGACGATGTGGGCGGACTACTCTATTGTGGCGATGTAATTCCGACACGTAGCCATGTGCCGGTAGCGTGGCATATGGGATACGATGTCCGACCTCTGATGATCATGGACGAGAAGGAGCATCTCTTAGAGCGGGCCTCTAGGGAAAACTGGGGCCTGTTCTACGAACATGATCCGGACGTCAGTGCCACACAGGTATGTTCGACGGAGCGAGGGTATTCGGCGGGTGTCGAGCTTATGTTTTCGGCGAAGGGTTAACCGCCAACAATCACGTCGCCGCTGCCAGCTACCAATTGGCCCGATCCCCCACAATGGGTTGTGGAGTCTCCCAGCCGATGTGCGCCGAGATCGTTGATGAGGACTGTTGAACTACAACCGTTCGCTGTCCAGGTATTGGGCCCGCAACAGGCCGCATGGATGCCGGGATCGCCGGTTCGTAAGGCCGGCATTCCATTGACGAGAACATTGGAAGATCCCGATACGGCGGGGCCGATCACCGAATGCGTGCATCCGGTACAACCGTGTCCGTCTGACGGGCATTGCGCGTTATCTCCGAGTCGTCCTTGTCCGGGCATGCGTTGTTTCACCTTGGTTGCAAGAGGGCCGCGTGGACTATACCAGTTTTCTGGTGCATGGGGTATCGTGTCCCCAGTCCGAAACACCTATAGAGCAAAACCCATTCCAACTAGCGCTTGGGTGTGCGAAGAAGTTCTGCTAAGGTCAAAATCCGGATCGTGGAGGAGGCACCCATTTCCGACCAGATATTTGGACGAACCCTGGGGTTGAAACCGGCTGAGTTGAAGGCCTTAAAGCGCCTTCGCACGCGTAAAGCGAATGGCTCTGACGTGTTGGGGCTTCCCCTTGCCCGCAGCCTGGCGAGTCTATCTCGGGATTTAAACCGTCGAATCGGTGTGCTGTTGGACCGGCGGGGGCGAATTACGCATATTTCCGTTGGTGACGCGACCAGAATCTGGGTCCCCGAGTTTGGGCGTGTTCGCGCAGGCCAGGGCCGTCTACGCGGTCTTCGATGGGTCGTAACATATCTGCGCGGTGAGCCGTTGACCCGCGACGACATCACCGACCTTGTACGTCTTCGTTTTGATCTCATCGCCTCCATTGAGGCGTGCGACGATGGGCTTCCGGGTCTTGTCCATATGGCCCATGTGGCACCGTATGGGCAGGGGACCGAAACGTGTCTGGAACCGTGCTCCATCCATGATCTGACGATCGATTTTCCCCTTTGGGTTGCGGAGTTGGAGGCCGAGTTGGCCCGGTCCATGCCCGTAGGAACGAAAACACGGGCCGGTGGGCCACGCGCGATATTGGCCTATGTGGATGTGCCCGGTGGCCTCAGCGCCAAAACGGTAATGCCAGAACTACGGGAATTAGCGCGAACTGCCGGACTTCAAGTGGTGGCGGAAGAGGTACAGAGGCGAAAAGCTGTGGACCACCGATATGTTTTTGGCAGTGGTCGAATCCAGGAACTGAATCTTCGTGCCTTGCAGATGGACGCAGAGATCATTGTCTTCGGTCGTGAACTGAGCTCCACCCAGTTGCGTTCGATGAGCACGGTTACGGAATTGAAGGTGATCGATCGCACCCAGTTGATTCTCGATATCTTTGCGCAACACGCCAAAACCAGTGAGGGCAAACTCCAGGTAGAATTGGCCCAATTGAAATATATGCTTCCAAGATTAACCGGTCGGCGCGAGGCGCTCAGTCGACTCGCCGGTGGAATTGGAGGCCGAGGTCCTGGTGAAACCAAGTTGGAGATCGATCGCCGTCGTGCCAAGGACCGCATCAATCTATTGGACAAGAAGATCGACCATCTTTCGCGTCAGCGCGAGACGCGTCGTAGGCAACGCCGTAAGAACGCGGTCCCCGTCGTTGGTATAGTGGGCTATACCAACGCAGGTAAATCGACCCTTTTGAATGCATTGACCGGTTCGGATGTCGTGGCGGAAGACAAGTTGTTTGCGACGCTGGATCCGACAACTAGACGGCTACGGTTTCCGGAAGAGCGCGAAATCGTCCTCGCAGATACGGTCGGGTTCATTCGGGAATTACCGCCCGATCTTGTGAAGGCTTTTCGTGCTACGTTGGAGGAACTTGGTGATGCAAACCTCCTAGTTCATGTCGTGGACATCTCGGGTCCAGCGGTCGTGGAGCAGATGGAGGCCGTAATGGACACCTTGAAAACACTAGAGCTTGGTGACATTCCCTCCGTGATTGTACTCAATAAGATCGACCGCTCACACGACGAAGACCTTCGGTTGGCTTTGGAGGTTCAGTGGAGCGCGGTGAGTATGTCGGCCATGGACCGAGATACCCTGGCGCCGCTTGTTGGTCGGATCAGTCTGGCCCTGTTTGGGTTTAAAACGGACGTAGAGCGGGTTCTGCCACCCAGAAGATTGTCGAAGCCCCGATCCGTCAGCGAGTGGACCCCCCAGGACGGCTAAGAGTCAGCATCCTTCTTTGAAGTAATGCGTACGGTGTCCCCCTTGGTTTGCACCTGAAAGCTCGGGGGGGGAGTGCCGCGTTTTGCGTTGTCTTGACGTTGTCTTTCAAGGGAGCTTTGAAAGGCGGCATAGGATGGGATTCTATCTTCGGCGCCAATGGAACGGGTTGCGGTCACAAAATCTTTGTACAGCTCCCGATCCGCTGTTGGGTCTACCGTTGGTTTTTTCGCCTTCTTTGTTTTGGTCTTGGCTTTTGTTTTGCTCTTCTTTTCCGTTTTGGTTTCCGGCTGGGTGGGGGCCGGTGCCGGAGCGGGGGCTGCGATTCTATATCCACCCTGTTCCTGGATCCGGTCCATGCGTCGCCAATAGGAATGAAGAACCGAAAGTCGTTGGATCAGATTCTGGAAGCTGAACTTGACTCGGGCCGGCGCACCGACGGGGAGTTTAAAGCGACGAACCTCTCGCTCTAGAGCGTGCCGGTCCTGCACGGGTGAACGCGCATCGACGCCACGGTAATAGCGCTCATATGCGGCACGAAGCCGCTCAAGTTGGTCGGACAGTCTTTTCAGCGTATCTTCCCATTCCCGTTGCCGAGCGCGCATCCCTTGGCCGGAATCCTTCAATTCTTCGCCAGTCCAGCTGGTGGCGATAGCCTTGAGTCGACGGGAGTCAGCCCGGCTCATTCGTTGGGTATTGGCGCGTCCGCGGGGTTTTTTGGGCATAGAGACATCTTAACAGTCTTTTCCCTTCTGTAACATCTTGTCATTCAGGCGAATACCCGAGGGTTGCTGCCAACCACTCCTCCGCTTCTTCCATCGATATGCTTTTTCGTTGTGCGTAATCCGCCACCTGGTCGCGCCCAACGGGACCAAGTCCGAAATAGCGAGCTTGTGGGTGGGCAAAATACCAGCCGGCTACGGAAGCGGCTGGCGTGATGGCGTAGGATTCTGTGAGTTGGCTTCCTGTATTGGCGGTCACGTGCAGGAGATTCCACAAATCTGGCTTTGATGTATGGTCCGGACAGGCCGGATAACCGGGGGCGGGTCGTATACCCTGGTATCGTTCGCGGATGAGATCGTCTTTGGGCAGTTTTTCAGCGGCGTATCCCCACACTTCATTGCGAACGTATTCGTGGAGGCGTTCGGCAAAGGCTTCGGCAAGGCGGTCTGCCAGGGCCTTTATCATGATCGAAGTGTAATCATCGTTGGCAGCGATGGAGGTCTTCACCAGCTCCTCTACTCCGAAGATGCTGACTGCGAAGGCGCCCAGATGATCTCGGACGCTGGTGTCCTCCGGTGCCACAAAGTCCGCCAATGCCAGGTTGGGTCGTCCGGCCGGTTGGCCACGTTGCTGTCGCAGGGTATGGAGGACGACAGTCTCATCGTCGTTGTCCTCGTTGGGTCGTAATACGATGTCATCGCCGGATCGGTAGGCCGGAAAGATCCCCATGACACCCTGTGCATTCAGTCCACCTGTAGCGATGGTCTGGTCTAGTAGGCGGATGGCATCGTCGTGTAATACGCGCGCTTGCTCGCCTTTTTTGTCGTCATCCAGGATTTCGGGGAAGTGGCCCGGGATCTGCCAGGTGGCGAAGAAGGGTGTCCAGTCGATATATGGCACGAGGTCTTGTAGTGGGTAATCGGAAAGAACCTCAACACCGAGGCGTTGCGGACGGCGAACGGTTTCACTGGAGAAGTCCAGTTGGGGTGCGTTGGCGCGTGCTTTTTCCAGACTGATGAGCTTTGCATCCCCTTTCGCTTCGTGACGTGTGCGAATGACGTCATACTCTTTTGCGATCTTGTCTGCGTAGGCATCAACAGCCGTATCGTTACAGAGGGTCAGCGCGACCGGAGCGGCACGTGATGCATCGCGAACATATACAACGCAGCCCGGGTAGGCGGGATCGATCTTTACGGCCGTATGCTTCTTTGAGGTGGTCGCCCCGCCAATCATGACGGGCAACTGGAGTCCCAGACGCTCCATTTCCTGGGCGACATGAACCATTTCGCGAAGCGAGGGGGTAATCAACCCACTCAATCCGATGGCATCAACCTCATTTTCGGCTGCTTGTTGTAGGATCTTGGCACAGGGAACCATCACGCCCAGATCAATGACTTCGACATTATTGCACTCCAGGACAACCCCAACGATATTTTTGCCAATGTCGTGTACATCACCTTTGACGGTGGCCAGGAGTACTCGACCAGCACGGCTTGGCTTGGCCGCCTTTTCCTGCTCTTCTTCCATGTAGGGGGTCAACCAGGTCACCGCCGTTTTCATGACACGGGCACTCTTTACGACCTGCGGCAAAAACATCTGCCCGGAACCGAACAAATCTCCTACCTTGTCCATGCCGGCCATCAGGGGGCCTTCGATGACGAAGATGGGACGGCCGTACTTTTGTAGGGCCTCCTCGGTGTCCTTTTCGATGAACTCTACGAGTCCATGGACCAGGCCGTGTTTGATTCGGGTATCGACATCTTCCTGTCGCCAGGCACGTTCTTCCTGTTTGGCTTCTTTTGTGTTTGCGGTAGTTTTGGCTACGGAGAGGAGGGCTTCCGTAGCTTCTTCCGACCGATTCAAGACGACGTCCTCGACCGGTTCACGGAGTTTCGCTGGGATTTCATCGTAGACTGCCAGCTGTCCAGCGTTGACGATCCCCATTTCCATACCGGCACGGATAGCGTGGTATAGGAAAACCGAATGCATGGCCTCTCGGACCGTATTATTGCCCCGAAATGAGAACGAGATGTTACTTACACCACCCGAAACATGGGCCAGAGGCAGGGTCTCTCGGATCTTGCGGGTGGCCTCGATGAAGTCCACGCCATAGTTGTTGTGTTCGTCGATGCCGGTGGCGACCGTCAAGATGTTCGGGTCGAAAATGATGTCTTCGGCTGGAAAGCCAACCTCATCTACGAGAATTCGATAGGCACGGGTACAGATCTCTACTTTTCTATCCGCGGTCACCGCCTGGCCTTCTTCGTCAAAAGCCATGATCACAACCGCTGCTCCGTACTTTTGAATCAAACGGGCCCGCTCGCGGAAGGCTTCTTCGCCCTCTTTCAGGCTGATAGAGTTCACGATACCTTTGCCCTGAATACATTGGAGGCCAGCCTCGATCACATCCCAATCCGAAGAGTCGATCATGATCGGCACACGGGCGACGTCGGGTTCGGAGGCAATAATATTCAGGAAACGTTTCATTGCCTTTGGGCCATCCAGAAGCCCTTCGTCCATATTTACATCGACGATCTGCGCACCATTTTCTACCTGGTGGCGGGCTACCGAAACCGCCGCTTCATAGTCGTCGTCTAAGATCAGCTTTCGAAAGCGCGCTGAGCCCGAGATGTTGGTGCGTTCGCCCACATTTACGAAGTTGGTGTCGTCGTGAAGCTCGAAGCGTTCCAGGCCTGAAAGAGTGAGTCGTTTAGGGAATTCGGGTGTTGTGCGGGGTTTTATGTCCTTTAGTGCATTCGCAAGTGCACGGATGTGGTCAGGGCTGGTGCCACAACATCCGCCCACAAGGTTCACGAATCCCGCTTCGGCAAAGTTTGTTAGGGTTTGTGAAAGCTGCTCAGGAGTTTCGTCGTAGCCGCCGAACTCATTGGGTAGACCGGCGTTGGGGTGGCAGGAGATATGACACGGGGCGACCTGGGCCAGCTCCTCGATATGTGGTCTCATCTCCTTGGCGCCGAGGGCGCAATTCAAGCCGACGCTCAGGAGATTGGCGTGGGAAATGGATACCCAGAAGGCCTCGGGTGTTTGACCTGAAAGTGTACGACCGCTGGCATCCGTGATCGTACCGGACACCATTAACGGAACAGAGTTGCCGAGTTTCACCATCTCGTTTTGCACAGCGTAGATGGCAGCCTTGGCGTTCAGGGTGTCAAATACGGTCTCGATCATGAGGATATCTACGCCCCCATCGAGAAGACCACGCGTCTGGGTCGTATAACAGGCGACAAGCTCATTCCAGTCTACGTTTCGAGACGCGGGGTCGTTCACGTCCGAAGACAGCGAAGCGGTCTTATTTGTTGGGCCAAGCACACCGACTGCGAAGCGGGGTTTGTCGGGAGACGACGCCTCCTGGGCGGCCGACTTTGCAAGTCTGGCGGCGGCAACATTTAATTCGTACGCAAGTTCGACCAGATCATAATCCGCCAGAGAAATGGCGTTGGCGTTAAATGAATTGGTTTCGATCAGATCGGATCCGGCCGCCAGATATTGTCGGTGGATATCGAGGATGATGTCCGGACGCGTCAGGCATAGAAGGTCATTATTGCCCTGGAGTTCACACGGGTGGTCGGTGAAGCGATCTCCACGGAAATCCGCCTCCGTGAGCTCATGATCCTGAATCAACGTGCCCATGGCTCCATCTAGCAACAGAATACGTTGCTTCAGAAGAGGTTGTATGGCGTTGAGAGGCGGGGGCATCGAGGTATCTCGTGTGTGGATCTGCGGTTGAGTCAAACAAATTGGCGCTGATTTGGCGAGTGTGAATCGTCTGCGGGCTTGACCGGGTTTTCAGTATGGGTGATTGAAAGGGTATGCGAATCGCACATATTACGGATATTCACGTCCTTGTGCCGCCCCGGTTGTCCCAACTCTTCGGGAAGCGGTTGCTGGGGACGCTGAATCTATATGTTTTCGGACGGAAGCGTCATTTCTCGGAGGTCGCCCAGCAAGCGCTTGTCCGAGATGTGATGGCATGTGCGCCGGATGTTGTGATCTGTACGGGTGACCTTACCGCGCAAGCGACGCCCGAGGAATTTCGTGCGGCGTTTGAGCTGTTAGAGCCCCTATTCCAACGCCAGCCGACGGTGGTGATTCCAGGAAACCATGACACCTACACCCGATCGGCCTGGAAGGGACAGTTTCTTGAAAAGGATTTTGCTCCATGGATGGGTACCGGAGACTGGCCGCGAACCCATATACTTAGTGATAATCTGTCCGTTGTTTGTGTCGATGTATGCCGAGCCCATGTGTTGTCCACGGGTCGAATTGATGCGGCGCAGCTGAAGGAATTGGGAAATGTTCTCACAAGGGAGGCCGACGCGGGGCGCAAGGTCATCATAGCTTTGCATTACCCGTTGCGGGACCGTAACGGAAAGCCATACGCGGACAAGACCCACAACATCCAGAATGGTGCCGTTATTGAGGATTGTCTTGCGGCATATGGAGACACAATTATTGCGATGCTTCATGGGCATATTCATCATGGTTATAAGACCACCATTCCGACGCAATCCGGCTCGTTTCCAAGCTTGAATCCCGGGGCCTCTGGCTATGCCTATCTACCGGACATCAAACGAACCGGGCATTTTAACTTGTATACGGTGGAAGCCGGCTCGATTGCTATCGAACGCTTTGCCTTCGAGGGGACAGCCTTTGTCCCGGAGGCGGGCGGCCCTTACGAGACCGGTCGATAACTCAACCGGCCGGGCCCACCGAGTTCGTCACTATCGTGGTCACTTCGTCAATTTCACGAAGATCAGATAGGAATTCGTCGGTAGGGGATACCTGGTATTTTCCGTCTAACTTCAAGGCGATTCGGCCGGAGCCCTCTAGCCGTAGGCTGGCAAATACGGGCACTGTTCCCGGGTGTTTTGTCAGCACGGAGCCAACATGGGAAATGAACTCTGAGACCTGGTCTTCAGCGGCTTCTGAGGAGAGCTCCAGGGTGACGCCACGCGCGTTTTCCAGCCGGAAGGATCCGAGGGTGATAATGGAATCCGCGATGAGGCTTATCACACGGTTTTCTTCATTTTCTTCGATTCGAACACGCCCTTTAACGACAATGGGCCGGTCATCGGAAAGATTCGTTTCGCATTCGGCGAAAGTGCGTGGAAAGACCACCACCTCTACGCGGCCGCAGAGATCCTCGAACTGAAGTATCGCCATCCGGTCGCCATTGCGGGAACGACGCTCTCGGATTTCGGCGGCAATACCGCCTACGAGAGTATTGTCGCCGTCGGACGCCCGGTCTTCGATGTCCGCGGTTGTCCAGCCCCCCAGGGCTTTCAGTTCGTTCTCATGCCCCTCAAGGGGATGTCCTGTCAGATAAAAGCCAAGTGCTTCTTTCTCAAGACGGAGCCTTTGACGTTGGGTAAAGCGCTCTTCGGGCACGGAATACTGGATCTCGATCAGCTCCTGCTCCTCTCCGTCTCCACCAAAGAGGTTGAATTGTCCGCGCTCCTTATCCCGTTGATACCGCGTACCACTTTCGACAGCACGACTCACATTATGGAGCATAATATCGCGTTTGAGGCCCATATTATCAAAGGCACCACAGGCTACGAGCGCTTCGATTGTACGTTTGTTGACACAACGTAAATCGACTCGTCCACAGAAGTCGGTCAAGCTCGAAAACGGTCCGTCTTCTGTGCGAGATTTGATGATCGCCTCGATGGCTGCTTCTCCCACGCCTTTGACAGCTGACAGACCAAAACGAATGGCACGCTCCACTAGAGTAAAATCCTGAGCGGATTCATTCACATCGGGCGGGAGGACATCGATCCCCATACGGCGGGCTTCGTATACGTATCGGACGACCTTTTCTGTACGGTTGGATTCGCTGGTTAGCATGGCCGCAAAAAATGCCGCCGGATAATGTGTTTTTAGATAGGCCGTTTGATAGGTGAGTACGGCGTAGGCGGCGCTATGTGATTTGTTGAAGCCATAGCCGGCAAAGTATGCCATCAGGTCGAAGATCGTATTTGCCTGCGCAGAGGGAACCGAATTCTTGGTGGCTCCTTCGAGGAAAATGTCGCGCATCCGCTTCATTTCCTCTTCTTTCTTTTTCCCCATGGCGCGGCGAAGCAGATCGGCTTGTCCCAGTGAGAAACCCGCCAGGATGGAGGCGATCTTCATAACCTGTTCCTGGTATACGATGACACCGTAGGTTTCTCGAAGGGTTTCCTCTAGATCTGGATGTGGATACTCTACCGGGTTCAGTCCGTGCTTTCGCTTTACGAAGTCCTCGACCATGCCAGAGCCCAGAGGACCAGGGCGATAGAGCGCCACCGCTGCAACCACGTCCTCAAAACAGTCGGGTCGGAGCTTTCTGAGGAGCTCCTGGAAGCCAGCCGATTCCAACTGAAATACGCCCAGGGTGTTGCCGCTCGACATCAATTTGTAGGTGGTCGGATCATCCAGCGTCAGGTTGCTTAGCTTGAATTTTGGGTCCAGATGCTCCCGTACAAGCCGATCCGCGTGGTCTAAAACGGTCAAGGTCTTCAGGCCTAGAAAGTCGAACTTTACCAGACCGACTTCTTCCGTTTCATTCATGGCGTACTGTGTCATCAGTTCGCCGTTGCTGCCGCGGGTTGTGGGCATATAGTGCCAGAGGGGGGCGTCGGAGATCACCAGGGCCGATGCGTGGATTCCCGCCTGGCGGTACAGGCCCTCAAGCTCAAGAGCCATTTCAAACAAGCGTTTGTAGCGTTCATCTTCTTCCAACAGTTGTCGCAAGCGCTTTTCTTTGTCGTAGGCGGCTTCCAGCGTTATGCCCAGATCCGTCGGGATGAGTTTGGCAATGCGGTCCCCTTCCTGGGGGGTCATTCCAAGAGCACGAGCTACATCTCGGACTACGGCCTTGGCTTTCATCGAGCCATAGGTAATGATCTGCGCGACATTTTCGTCGCCGTATTTTCCGATGGCGTAGTCGATGACGTCCTGCCGCTTTTGTTGGCAGAAGTCCACAACGAAGTC
>CAUZEG010000099.1:0-14188 GCA_963578775.1 Myxococcales bacterium | reverse complement strand
TGTTGGACCTATTCGGGCTGTGCGGGACTCATACAAACGAGTCTTCATCTGGACGGATACGACGAACAGACCTTCAATGGGCTTATTGCCGGAGTGTACAAAAACATCCTGCTCTTTGACCGGGACGAGCCTAAGAATCCTCTACGAGAGGCCCATTTTGTCTTTGTTCCCTATTGTACTGGCGATGCCTTCAGTGGAGACTCGGTCGTAGAATTGACCGGTGCTCTGCCGTGGCTGAAAAAGACCCTGCACTTCAAGGGGCGGCATAATATGGAGACCTATCTGAACCGTCTCGCACCCACTTTCGCGGATGTAGAGCAGGTGGTTGTTTCGGGTTCCAGCGCCGGTGGTCTTGGAGCCGGTCTGTCCTGGCCATTATTTGTGGCTGCGTTCCCCGGAGCCCGGGTGGATATACTCGATGATTCCGGCCCTCCTGTTCAGCCAATGGACGATCGTTGGAAAGATTGGCAGGACGTATGGAATATGGAACTTCCGGCCGGCTGTGACGGTTGCGACGAAAATATCGACAAATTGGTCGACTATTATCGTACGCAGTTCTTATCGGAGCATCGATTGGCTTTAATGAGTTATGACCAGGATGCGGTGATCGCCACTTTTCTGGGGATGTTCCCATGGCAGTTCCGGGACAAACTGATGGACGTATGTGATGTCTTCGATCAGGAGGACAATGCACAGTATTTCGTCCTGTCGGGCTCGGCCCATACCATGATGATTCTGGGCTACGAGTCCATCGAGTCCGCTGGAGGCATGCCCCTGTGGCGTTGGGTGGAGCAGTTCGTAAACGGTGAAACGGACTGGTTAAGTCACAGCCCGTGAGCCTCCGCCCACCAGGCGGAAATATACGCCGTTACGGAATCCCACGAAGTAGTGCTCAATGAGCGGATGGCAGACCTCTTTCTTGGATTCGTCCAGGGTGAGGTTCCGCTCGGTGACATAGGTCTTATGGCCGGACTGGTGTACCAGCACATGGTACCAGGGCCGGTTTTTCGGAGGCCGGGAGGAGGCCATGAGATCGTACCATTCCTCGGACCCATTGAAGGAGTTGTCCACTCGGACAATAACCCCGCGGTATCCGAAGCGTCGGTGAATGATCACCTGACCCACCTGGTAACGTGCTTCTGACATCAGATTCTTCCGCAACCCGTCTCTCTCAAGAGTACCCGAATCTCTGAAGAGTGCAACCGACCTACAGGGTCATAGGGAAAGTATGCGGTGCAGCGGGTAGACCGGTTCCGCAGGTCCTGCCTGAAGCGAAAAAAGCACTTCATGCTGTGGCCCGGGTGTGCTAAGAGCCGAGAGGCTCCGTAAAGGGATGTTGACGATGACCGTACCGACCCGCCTCCAGCCCAGCGATATCTTCGTCCAACGGCATATTGGTCCGAATCCGGATGAGGTGTCGAAGATGTTGGCTACCCTTGGCCTGGCATCGTTGGAGGAGTTGGTGGCGGAGACCATTCCAGCGGCCATACATGTGGAGAAGAGCCTCGACCTCGGACCGCCGCGTGGCGAGCACGCGTTACTGGAGGACCTTCGGTCCCTGTCCCAGGGAAACGTGGTCTACCGTTCCTTTGTCGGGATGGGATACTACGGCACCATCACCCCACCGGTTGTGCAGCGAAACGTTCTGGAGAACCCGGGTTGGTATACCCAATATACTCCGTATCAGCCGGAGATCTCCCAGGGTCGGCTGGAGGCCCTCCTTAATTTCCAGACTATGGTCGCCGATCTTACGGGCCTTCCCCTGGCCAACGCCTCCCTGCTGGATGAAGCCACAGCGGCGGCCGAAGCCATGGCCATGTGTTTTGCCATCAGCCGAAAGCGTAGCCTGGGTTTCTTCGTAGCCCAGGACTGTCATCCGCAGACCATCAATGTAATCCGCACGCGGGCGCGTCCCATTGGCGTGGATGTGATTGTAGGTGATGTGTCCGACATCGACTTCGAGGCCCAGGACCTTTGTGGGGTCCTGGTCCAGTATCCGGCCACGGACGGCCGGATCAATGACTATCGGGACCTGGCAGAGCGGGCTCATGCGGCCGGATCCGTATTGGTGGTGGCGACCGATCTCCTGGCCCTGACCCTACTGCGTCCGCCCGGTGAGTTTGGGGCGGATATTGCGATTGGCAGTAGCCAGCGATTTGGTGTGCCAATGGGCTACGGTGGCCCACATGCAGCCTTTATGGCGACCCGTTCGGAATATGTGCGTAAGATGCCGGGGCGAATCGTTGGAATATCTCGCGACGCCGAGGGGAATCCCGGTTATCGGCTATCTATGCAGACCCGGGAACAACATATCCGTCGAGCGCAGGCTACGAGTAATATCTGCACCGCCCAGGTACTCTTGGCGATCATGGCGGGCATGTATGGTGCCTACCATGGCCCCGAGGGTCTAAAACAAATCGCGGGTCGGGTCCATGGGCTGAGCCGAATACTGGCCAAAGGTCTGGAGGCACAGGGATATGCCCTTGTACCGGGGCCTTTTTTCGACACAGTGAAGGTCTTGGCATGCGCCGATAGCGAGGCGATCCAGGCAGCGGCTCGGGATCATCGGATGAATCTCCGTGTCTTCGACGATGGAGCGTTGGGGATTTCTCTCGATGAGACCACCGAACTCCACCATATTGGCAATCTACTGGAGGTCTTTGGGATGGGGCGTGAGCCCGTTGTATCGGTTGCTGATCTGGCAGCTGACATCGAGTATGAGGTGGATCCCGCCTTTCGACGTAGTAGCGATTTCCTCAATCATGAGGTCTTTCATCGCTATCACTCGGAACACGAGATGTTGCGTTATCTGAATCGCCTCCAAAGCCGCGACTTGTCGTTGACGGTCTCGATGATTCCCCTCGGCTCGTGCACTATGAAACTCAATGGCACCTCCGAGATGATACCTATCACCTGGCCCGAGTTCGCCTATCTGCATCCCTTTGCTCCCACCGAGCAGGCCAGGGGCTATCAGACCTTATTTCAGCAACTCGAACGGTGGCTGGCAGAGATCACCGGCTATGCGGCGATCTCCCTTCAGCCCAACGCCGGCTCACAAGGAGAATATGCGGGCTTGTTGAGCATACGGGCCTACCACGCCGCCCAGGGACAACAGCGTGACGTCTGTCTGATACCTGTGTCAGCCCATGGAACCAACCCGGCGAGCGCCGTGATGGCGGGTATGCGCGTTGTGGCCGTCGCCTGCGATGAGCAGGGCAATATCGACATTGACGATCTGAAGGTAAGAGCAGTCGAGCATGCTGACGATCTGGCGGCCTTGATGATCACCTATCCGTCGACCCATGGGGTATTCGAGGAAGACGTAAAAGAGATATGCCAGATTGTTCATGAATATGGCGGTCAGGTCTATATGGACGGCGCCAATATGAACGCCCAGGTGGGTCATTGTCGGCCTGGTGATATCGGGGCCGATGTCTGCCATCTGAACCTCCATAAGACCTTTTGTATCCCCCATGGCGGTGGTGGTCCTGGGATGGGTCCCATTGGTGTCGCCAGTCATCTGGCTCCGTATCTACCTGGCCATCCCCTCGAAGAGGTCGATCCGGAACAAGGAGTCGGACCCGTATCGGCGGCCCCCTATGGTAGCTCTGCGATCCTCCCCATTTCCTGGATGTATATCGCCTTGATGGGACGAGAAGGGCTGGAACGGGCAACAGAAGTGGCGATTTTGAATGCCAACTATATGGCGCATCGGTTGCAGGACCATTACGACATTCTGTACACGGGACCCAATGGTCGGGTGGCCCATGAGTTCGTAATCGATATCCGTCCATACAGATCGTCTGCAAATATCACCGTGGAAGATATCGCGAAGCGTCTAATGGATTATGGATTTCATGCGCCGACCATGTCCTGGCCGGTGGCCGGCACCCTGATGATTGAACCCACCGAAAGTGAAACCAAAGGGGAGCTGGATCGATTCTGCGATGCCATGATCTCGATTCGCAACGAGATCCGGTCCATTGAAGACGGCCAGGCCGACCTGGAGAATAATGTACTTAAACGTGCGCCCCATACCGCGGCGGTGGTGACGTCCGATAGCTGGGATCGTCCCTATAGCCGTGCCGAGGCGGCCTATCCGGCGCCGGGTTTACGGCAGTTCAAGTTCTGGCCCGCAGTCGGGCGGGTGGACAACGCCTTTGGGGATCGCAATCTGATTTGCACCTGTCCCTCGGTAGAGGACCTGGCGAGCTGAAGGTTCGAAACCGTCAACGTTGGCGGGTCTTATCGAGTTGGTTACGGACCAGAACCAGGCCCCCAAGTAGCAGAAAGACGGGCCAGGGATTGGATTTCTTGGTCCGTACCGTTGTGATACAGCCGCCGGAATCATCGGAAGCGGGTTGTGCGGTACCTGTGTCGTTAGACAGACCGAAATCCGTGGATACGGTATCGGGATCCGGGGGATTGGAATGCGTCTCTTCGTCCCACTCAAAAGGATCGATTGATGGTGTCTCTGCCTGTGAGCTGGAAATACCCGTCGTCAGACTCAACATGAATCCCAGAACGCAGATCCCAACGATCTTTCCTACAACCCGAATACCCATAACGTACCTCGCTCTATCGAAACGGCCGGAGCCGATAACTTGCCACCACGGATATTGTCAGGCGGAGTCAGTCGACTGTCAAAAAACTGAATTTGTTCAGGAATTTTAGCAACTATTCCACTCGAATCAGTCGTCGATGGAGAAAATCTTCATGGTGATATTCACGGTCTGGTCCTCGTCGCCCCAGAGTTCCAGGCCCAATTTACCCGACGCAGTACGAACCATATGGCCGGCATAGAGTTGAAGGATCGTCTGGCGAATAGGGAAGGTAGCAGGCAATTTATCACCCACATTGGAACGCACGAATTCTTCCAGAAGGTCGATGACCGGGCCCAATTGACGGTGGACCATTTCATGGGCCGGGCTTTGCTGGTTGATGAGATCGCGCAATACAAGCCCAGAGACCTGTGGCTTGGAGGCCTCAAAATCAATCAGCGCCTGCACGATGGCCGCAAGTCGTTCTGCAAAGGTTTCCCCCTGTCCCAGGGCCTTGGCTACCACTTCACGGAGTTGGACGTAGCCATGAGAAACCACCTCTTTGTACAGCGCTTCTTTGGAGCCATAGTGATACAGAAGAGACGAGCGGCGGATCCCCGCGCCTTCGGCGATGTCCTCCAGACGCCCCTCTGCATAGCCGCGGTTTCCGAACACTTCTTCGGCCGCGCGTAGGAGTCGAACTTCCGTGGCAACGTCGATGGTATCTTTCTTGGGCCTAGCCATATGTTAAATTTATCTACTCATAAGTAGACCCGTCAAGATCTCATGGTTCCGGGTTCTGCTGGCATTCCTCACAGATCACGTCTGATACCGGGATCCCGGACGTAATATCTTCAAGCCAATCCCGCAATCGGATGTCGCCCACTTGCAGCGTAAAGACCTCTTCGAATGGAATTATACAATGTCTCTCACCGGGGGCGATGAAGCGTCGGAAGTTTTCGGTACCCTCGGTAATGGTGGTCAAAGAGAGGAGCATCTTCTCCGACCAGTCCTGTATGTTTCCTCCTCCCATGACGTCGAAATAGAAGCCCTGGTTTTCATCGAAGAGGGTTGTGTATTGGGAGAAGAGTTGATCGGGCAGATGGTTCGCGATGCGGATGTAGAGATCGGCTAGCGTGAGGTCTGTGATTTCGATGGTGGCGGGGTCCAATCCTTCGATCCAGGTCGGGAGATTTGCGTTGGCGTTCCAGACCGGGAAGCTATCTTCAAGAAAAGTCGTGGTGATTACCCCACAGCCCGAATCACCGAGCTGTACGAGCTTTGCTTCTGGGTATTGCTTGGCGATATGAGGAGACCAGTAGATCGATCCATAGGCTCCAGCACTACAGCCGGTTACAAAAAATGCTTCCACATCCGGGTGATTGGCGTATAGCCAGTCGAGGACCATCCGGACGTTGACTGCGCCCTTGTGGCGGATGGTGAACGCGTCGTCCCCGTCGCCGTATTCGACCACTGCCGAACCGGTATGTATGTCCCCCGTACAATAGGGGATGTAGATATGGTGCCAGTCGGCCATGGGATGGTCTGGATGTTCATGGTCTAGCAGGCCGCCGACGTATCCGGCGAGGAAGGCGTCATGATCACCCTGAACAGAGTCTTTGAAGATGGCGTCGGCCACGGAGCAGGTTCCCTTATTCCAGCAGGCGCCACCACCTTCGAAGTTCAGAATGACCTTTGGGCTGGTGCCAGGACGTACGTAGAAGGCATAGGGGCTACCCCGGGAGCAGCTGGTTTCTCCACCCGCCCATAGCTCGTTCCAGCCCGGATTCAATTCCGCCAGCGTTGGAAGATCGCCCAGGGAATTGGAATCGGCCACGGTATCGGCTGTACTGTCCGACTCGACTGAGGCCTGGGTACAGGCACTCATAAGAGAACATACGATGAGAAGAGTAGGGATCCGATGTATCATTAATGGCTTGCGCGTCTCTCGTGATGGAGATTGACCCCTCCTGGTAGGTCAAGATAGTAACCTTCGAAGTATAGGGACTGCAATTCTGGTTTTGCGAGGAGATGTGAGTACCACCGAATATCCGCAATTTGGCGCCCGATTTTTATTCGAGCGTTCTGCCGTTGATGAGGAGTATGCTCATTATAAGCTAGTGATCTATCTTCCGGATGGGCTTGTACGATACGATCTGAAAGTGGACGTGGAGACGGGGGAACTTCATTTTGAGACGACGGAGCGTGAGCCTTCGGAGCTGTCCGAACCAGAGGCCTGGGTTGATACCCGTCGTCTGGCCTTTGCACGCACTATTGCCAGGAGCGCGGGGGGACATTCCAAATGGCCGCGCCGCATTCTTGTCTGGCGTGATTCCTGATCTCTTCAGGGGCGGATAAATACGGCCAGGAATCCCGGCACCTGGTTCTCTATGGGCTCCACTTTAGGAACTCGATGTTCTCCGATGCGAAACCCGGCTTTTTTCGCCAACTGGGCCAACTCTGAAAATGAAAGGCTCTGGCAACTTCCCCAGTAGCAGTTTACACCCTGGGCCCCACCGAAGAGATAGTCCTGATATACGATCAGACGTCCTCCGGGTTTGAGGGAGCGGAAATACGAATCAAGCAGGGCACTACTATGGCGGTCCAGTTTCGACCAGAACAGATGCACGTTCACGAGTAGAACCACATCGCTCCAGTTCAAAGGAAGACCTGAATCGGTCTCCGTTACGAGATGGATTTTAACCTGGTCCAGCTTACGGAACGCTCGTTCACGTTTCATATGGCTGACCATGTCGGGATCAATCTCTGTTGCAAGGACAGCACCGGTTGGTCCGACGCTTTGAGCGAATTTGAATGTGAAATAACCGGCTCCTGCACCCACATCGACGATATGCATACCGGGACGAGCAGCTACGATCTCCTGTACCCAGATGGACGAAATATTCTGATCGCGTGCATGGCTTTCGGTAGTCGCCCAGGGGTATTCCCATTTATTCAGGGGAGCTTCCCCGCGGGTCTGGTGGTTGACCTGCTCCATTCGCCGACGCACATCTTCGGCTTTATGCTTCTGGGCAGGTGTGGCCCCGGTTTTTGCAGAGGGATCAATGATGAGCTGGAGCAGGATCTGGCGGCGAATGTCTTCACTGTTTTGATCGCCGGCGGCGTACTGGTCTTTCTGTTCAGCTGTGAGTGCAAAGCGGGGGTGAATCTGGTGTACTCGAAGGAAGAGGAGTGTTCGTTCTCGGTCGATCGCTGCGCTCCGTTCTTTTCTATGCTTCGGAGAGATGCGTAGCTTTCCGTCCGGGCCCGGCTCACGCTGGGCAAAAGGATTGGCGACAACCCGCCCATCCTTGGTCGATTGCGCCAGTACCTCTGGATGAGCACGGAAATAGCTCTGCTCCTCTGGTGTCGCCTGACGAAGGTCGATTCCGAAATCAACGTTGATGATAGCGGCCGGTGAGGGGCTGGCTGGGAGTTTCGTCGATTCAGACGGCGACCGGGCCGTAACACAAGCCAGGCAGAATAGACCCAGACCAGCATAGATCCCCAGTTTCCGTTTGTAGCAGGGGCGGGTATTGGGTTCCCGTGGAAAGGTCATCGATTGGCCAAGGGTCAAATTCTCATGATAATACGGATCTGGCCCGGCTAACCGGGTACCGCGAGTGACTTCAAGAACGCACGATACCTGAGGAGACGCCTGGTGCCAAACAGAAAACATACAGCATGGATTGGTTGGTTCGGTCGGGTGATCGTTGTTCTGGTCCTTGCATTTGTTCTGGCATGCGCGACACCCAGCAGACGCCTGCGGGTGATTCAGACCACCGATGTTCATGGCTACTTCGGAGATCCGGAAGAGAAAAATGGCACCGGAGGTTTGCGCCAATTAGAAGTCGTCGTCGAGGATGCGAAGGCCGCCGGTTGGGCCGTCCTGTTGTTGGATTCCGGCGATATGTGGTCCGGCACGCTTCTGTCTGACTCCAATACCGGGGCCCTGGGGGTGCGTCTGTTCAACGCGCTGGGCTACGGGGCGGTAGCCCTGGGAAATCACGAATTCGACTATGGCTCGGCAAAGGGTGGCCGGGAAGGAGGCGGGGATTCATTTGGTGTGTTGCGACGCAATATTCAAATGGCAGACTTTCCGGTTCTAGCCGCCAATCTTCGGGACCGTGCTACCGGTCAGCTCCCCGCCTGGAAGAATCTGAAGGCTTCGGCCCTGGTTAGCAGGGGTGGCTTTACGATTGGTCTTATCGGGTTGATCACACCGGACACGCCCAGCATTACATTCCCCTACGTGGGGCAGAAACTGGAGTTTACCGATCCAGCGGAGGCGGTTCGAAAGGAGGCTCCTCGGCTCCGGGCGGCCGGTGCAGATCTCATCTTTGTTGTGGCCCATATCGGGGGCGGGTGTACCCGTTTCGACGATCCGGATGATCTGAGCCATTGTCTGCCCGCGAGTCCGATCTTTACGTTGGTGCGGGGGCTTCCCAAGGGGTTGATCGATGCGGTCTTCGGTGGTCATACCCATATGCCGGTGGCCCATCGCGTGGCGGGTGTGCCCATCATTCAGGCGGGACGTTACGCAAGCCAGGCTGGCATGCTGGACGTGGCTCGGCAGCCGGACGGGAAAATCAAGCTGACGATCCACCCGCCGCGGCCTCTGCGAGTGCAAGCGAATCGAGGGCGGACGGGCGCCGTATCGCGGATCCTGGATACAGCCGAGAAAGAGATAGCAGCCGCGCGTGGTCGCGAACTTGGGGTATCATTGAAACACTCGCTGGAACGCGCGTTTACCGAGAGCAGTGCGATCGGTAGTTTCCTATGCGATAGCCTGCTTCAGATGTTTCCCGAACGAGAACTCTGCATATTGAATAGTGGTGGATTACGCCATGATCTGGCGGCGGGACTTCTGACCTATGGCCGATTCTACGATGTAATGCCCTTCGGAAATATGGTCGCGGAGTTGGATATAAAAGGCTCAGAATTGCTTGAGGTATTACGTATCGCTACGTCCGGGGCACATGGCGTGTCACAAGTAGCCGGATTACGAGTGGTATACGAACCCTCGCGTGATGCCTGCCCCTCCAAAGACCTGGATGGTGATGGAGAGGTTGGGAAAACTGATCGGGATCGTCTGGTCTCGGTGACCCTTGCGGACGGAAGTCCGATCGAGCCGAACCGGGTATATAAGCTGGTCACCAGCAGTTTTCTGGCGCGTGGTGGCGACAGTTGGCGTGGGGTTATTCAAGGGATGAACCCGGAGCGAATACGTGTTCGTTATGATCTGGGTCCTATGCGGGAGGGCTTTGTAAAATGGTTCTCCGATCCAGCCAGCCAGGGCCGGGTATTTGAGCGGCCCTTGGATTACCTGGAACGAGTCCGGGCCCAGGGGACGACCAAGACTGGGTTTAATTGCAGCTATTAAGCATTTGCCAGCGGTCTCGGGCTTCGGTACAAAATCTGGTACTCTACAGCGCGAACGATGGATGGCCGTGGACGGTATGAGAGCCAACGCTATTTTGGAGAACGGATTATGACCTGGGGACGAACCAAACGAGCAACTGACTATCTGCGGGTTACCATCGTTATTTGCCTTCTCTTTCTTGGTTCGGCGTGTGGTGGAAGCACGACGGACACGGGCGATACCGGCGTTGCTGCGGATATTGTGACTCTAGACCAGTCGAATTCGGATACGACGGGTAACTGTATTTCGAATTGTGCCTTCAAACAATGTGGTGATGATGGCTGTGGTGGGTCGTGTGGAGATTGTGGAGCGGGACTGAATTGTACGAATGACGGGATTTGTTCGGCCAGCTGCACTCCCGATTGCATTGGTCGGGAGTGTGGTGATGATGGCTGTGGTGGGTCGTGTGGATTTTGCGATCTGGGGAACGCCTGTTCCGACGAAGGGGTATGCACGCCGAGCTGTATTCCGGACTGCACTGGAAAACATTGTGGTGTCGATGGCTGCGGTGGGACTTGCGGCACCTGTGCGGAAGGGCTCCAATGTGATGACGAGTTCCGATGTGTGGATCCCTGTACACCGGATTGCACCAATCGCACCTGTGGAGACGATGGTTGCGAGGGCAGTTGCGGCGAATGCGACCTGGGATATGAATGCACGGATCTGGGGATCTGCGATATGGCCTGTGTTCCCGATTGTGCTGGAAAGCAATGTGGGGCGGATGCTTGTGGTGGATTCTGCGGGGAGTGTTTACCGGGCTGGATGTGCAATGGAGCGGGGCTTTGCGAGCCACCGCCACCGTCCGCGTACGGAGGGCCCTGCCATGTAACCGCGGAATGCCAGCCCTTCGTATTTGATCCTTCGAGCGGTGGTATGGCGATGAATCCCGCCTGGCCGGCTTGCCTGAATGGCCAATGTGCGGATCCTGCCGACCAATGTCTGGCCCCCTATGGTGTGCCGGTCTGTGTGCACACCTGTATGGTAACCAAGGACGACATCAACAATACATCCGGTGAGGCTGGACCCGATCTGATCGATGACCCGGATGTTGTGGATTCCGTATGCGAAGGTCCGGAATCAACGGTCTTTGAGGGCCCCTGGAGCTGTGTGAATATCTCGGCTCCAGGTACCGTCTTCGGTATGTGTATGCCCGGTCAGGACTTTCGCCCCTGTGATAGCAACCTGGACTGTACGCCTGCCGAAACATGCCAGGTGTTGAGCATCGCGGGAGGCGTCGAGGCTCGTTGTATGCCCTCCATTCAAGAGGGGGCCGTCGACGTTGTTGGACTATCGGATATCTGTGAGGTCAACCCCTTTACGCCGACCGCCTTCTGGATTACGGACGAGGCGTTTTGTGACTCGCAGCTCTGTTTTGGCGCAGGGCTCGGTTGCTCGGCGTTCTGTTTTTCCGACGAGGATTGTCTTACAGAAGGCCCGACGGCATGTGTCGCCGGAACTTGTACCAATAACTCCGACCAGGCCTGTACCACAGCAGCCGATTGTTCAGCGTATGCCTGTACCGCCGTTACGCTCGCGCCGTCTCTCGGGTATGTCGACAACGTCTGCTATCCCAAATCGTGCACTAAGGATAGTGATTGCCCCGATGCGGACTTCTTCTGTCAGGTCTTTACCAATGGGGCCACGGATCCAGCCCTGGTGGGTTGGGATAATCTCTGCACGCCTCGGCCGGCCGATACGGTAGGGCTGGGTGAATCCTGCAATGCCTATCCGGTTACGGGTAGCCCGGGTCCTGTCTGCGAAAACCCCCTCTGGTGTGTGGATGGCTACTGCGGCACGCTCTGTGACACGAACGCGGATTGCGCCACGGAGAATGGCCAGGTCTGTTCGACCTCGGAATTTTCCGAAGATGTGAACGATGACGGTATCACCGATGTCTATATGTCCATCGGTAACTGCCGTACATTTCCACACGATGGTCCGGCCCTGGCGTCTTGCACCCGCGACGCGGATTGCGTGGCACCAGACTCGGTCTGTGCACCCTATCTGACGCCACCGGTGAGTGGAGCACTCAGCCTGATGCGCGTATGTACGAAGCCAGGTGCGTTGGCAGGCTATGGAGAGATATGTGGTTCGGCCATCCAGATGGATTGTGCGAGTCGGGTTTGCCTGCAGAACAATATCCAGGGTCTGGAACTACCAGCCTGTACCCGTCTTTGTGCCACCGCCGATGATTGTGACTCGGTCACCTTTGGGCCCCAACTATTGCACACAGCCTGTACGTCCATACGGTACGGCTTGAATTCAACCGTGGCGGAAGAGGATGATATTCGTCTGCCTGTATGCGTTCCGGTTGATGAGACCAGTTCGGTTTCGGCCTGTGGAGGAACGGCGCCTGCTACTGGTGATCCCTCGGTCTGTCCGGCGGGTGAAACGTGTATTGGTTTCCCAATTGTCACCGATCTTCTGGACCCGGGAGTCATCGACGCCCGATGTGTATCCGTCGGCGCGGATGCTACGAAAGAGTTGGGAACAATCTGTAGCGACGATTCCGAATGTGTTGCTGGCTACTGCCAGGGCGATCGATGTTCCAGTCTTTGCGATCCGGCGAATGCCGATGCCTGTGGAGCGAGTGGTTTGACCTGTCAGCTCGGACCTGTCGTGGTTCGAAGCGGTGGTGTTGGTGATGTGCAGGCCTGGTTCTGTTTGAGCCCTTAGGCTCCATAAACTGATGTTCTGGAACGGATCGGCCGGACCCTTCGCACGGTACTTCGCATTCCCGGATTGATATGCGATAACGTCGTTCATGCGTTCTGGCTTTGTACAGCGAGTGAAGTCCGTACTGACTGCGGAGAAACCGTGGCAGGCCGATCTATTGGTGGCCTTCTTCGCCTGTCTTATCCCCTTGATCTATCTCTGGCAGGTGGTGGCTGATCCCCTGGTGCAAGAGCCCATCCTGGATCTGTTGCATTATCAACGGGTCGCCGAGTCGATCGCCGATGGGACCTTTGATAGCGCCTTCTTTGTCGATCCTCTTTATTTGTTGATGCGGGCCGGAACCCTGGCCCTGTTCGGTCCCGGGATTGGAGTGCCCATCGCTCTGAACATTGTGGCCCTTGCCCTGGCTTGCCTCGCGCTTCGACGGGTGGCGGCTCGTGTGGGAGGCCCTCTTGTGGGGGTCCTCGCCGCTCTCCTACTTCCCTTATGCCAGCCTCTTTTGTTCTACCAGGTATTTCCCATGAAAGAGACCATGGCGCTGGCGCTTATGTTATGGTCTTTCGTGGCGTTTCTGAAAGCCTGGGATAAGCCGACCCCACGGATAGCCGGCGGTGCCGGCGCCTTATTTGGTCTGGCTGTTTTATGTCGTGGTAACTTACAGGCCATGGTGCCGGTTCTTCTCGTCAGTTTATGGCTCCGGGGAGGCAATAGTGGGAGTTGGCGGGGCATAGGAGCGGGCAGCTTTGGGCTTGGCCTCGTACTTGTGATTTTGCCCATCACAGTCTGGAATTATTCGGCCTCCAATACGTTTGTTCCCATCACCTACAACCTTGGTAACAACTTTTATCAGGGCAATAACCCCCATCATCAGGGAACGGACTTCTACAACCCTCCTTTCACCGGCGACAATCCGCTCCAGGAAGAGCAGGGTTGGCGGGGTAAAATGGCGGAGATCGTAAACGAGAGATGTGGTCCGGAATGTACACCGGTCCAGCCGGAGCAGATCTCTCCGACCGAGCTCAGCCGATTCTGGCTTCGACGAGGCCTTGATCATGTATGGGATGCACCCGGTCTATTTGTCTCCCGCAGTGGACGGAAGCTACTCCGATTGATGTCGAATTCCGAGATCACCAATAATATCCCGGTGCAATATATGCGCGGGGAGTCCTCGTTCCTGAACATCTTTACCTACGGCTTTGGAAGCCTGGTGGTTCTGGGCATTCTAGGCTGTGGATTAGCCTGGAGACGGCTTCGGCCGCATCTATGGCTATTGGCCAGCGGTGGTTTGTACACATTGGTTGTGAGCGTGTTCTATATCATTACCCGTCTGAAAATCCCGATGGTGCCCATCCTGCTGATTCCGGCCGTGATGGGTTTACAACACCTCTGGAGTCTGCGGGGAACACGGTTGTTACCTGTGGCAGCGGTGGTTTGCCTGCTTTCTATTATGGCCTTCTGGCCCTATCAGGACCGGGTTGGGACCGGTCATTACAATCGTGCATTGATCCTGGAGGCGCGCGGTGAAATGGAGCGCGCGGCGCAGGATCTG
>CAUZEG010000098.1:0-14195 GCA_963578775.1 Myxococcales bacterium | reverse complement strand
TACCCGTCGTGCTCCAGCTCTCGCAGTAGCCATAACCACAATCATCGTCGTCTTCGCACGGCAATCCCGTCGAAGCGACCGTTTCGCTGAAGTCCATCCATTGTAGGAGTGCCGGGTAATTAGAGCCCAAGGCCGTATCGCTTGGGAACGAAACACATAGGGACTCCGCCAGGCCTTGATTAAACCAGCCATTGGAATCCCAGGGCGTCACATGGGCCCCCAGATCTCCCTCCAGATAATTATGCCCCTTATAATGGCCTTTGCGACAGGTGGCGTACGCGCGAATGGACTGGGGAAAGCGCATAAGGGCGAAATCGATGCGTTCTTTTACGTTCGGCTCAGCCAGAGCCTCCACGAAAGCCACCTTACTCTTGGCCAATACCGTCAAGGCGTTGTCGGCTGTCTCACAGACCGGCCAATCGGGTGGGCACGGAAGCCCCTCCTCGGCACAGTCGTCCAAAATCACATTGGTACCTGGATAAATCCCCATTGAACCCGACGTATCAAATAGGATCATGACCCGGTGGCGTACAAGTTGACAGTCGAAGCTCCCATTCGGACAGTACTCTCCGGGAGGACAGGGCTGCAGGGTGGATCCAGTGCCTTGTGGGTTGCATTGGCGGATCTGTAGATCTTCACAGGTTCGCGCATTCGGCGTGCAGGCGGTCTCGCTGCAGGCACCCATATGGCAGACCTGGCCGTCCGGGCAGGGTTCCGGCACCAGAAACGTATTCTGGGGACCACAATGGGCGATCAGATCCTCTTCGCATCGAGCCTCACCGTCGGTACACTCCATGGGCAAACAGATGCCGCCTGGGCCACAACGCCAGCCCTCGTCGCAGTCCGCGCCCGTTCCACACATCAGACAGTAGCCATAGGACAGATTACAGATAAGGCCCTCAGGACAGTCAAAAGACTCTCCACATAAGGGAGCCGGTCCAACGCAATCACCGTAGATGCAAATCCCCTCTCCACCACAATGATGGTCGGTCAAACAGGCCACACAGAGTCCTGTCTGGGGATCACAATGGCCGCTGTCACATTCGGCATCCAAGCTACAACTCTGTGCGGGAAGACAGATGCCGTCATAGCACCGTGCGTCTCCTTCGCATTGGGCCGAGACCAGACAGGACACACAGCTATCGTCAAAAGGACTACAGACCTCGTCACAACTTGTGGGGTCACAAGAGGTCGACGACGTATCTGCTTCCGCCTTTCCGGAACTACTGCCACAACCCGCAACGACGAACAGGCCGGCAAGGAGCAGGAATACAAGGCAGTTTGGGTACGATGGGCGAATCATGGCGACGCACGCTAACCGATTCTGTGCCCGAGTACAAACTCCACGGGTGATTGGCTGCCATGCCGTCGTGAAGGAAAAGCGGGGGACGCTCCTATGGCGTAGCTACTTCGTTCGGGAAGACGTTGTTGAGCGCGTCCACACATACCTGCGCGCAAGCCTGGCCGCGACCACCACAACCCATCACACATTGGGCGAGCAGGGTCTGACGCAGATTCGTATCGGAGCCAAAAGCGCCTGTACAGTTATCCAGGCAATCGGCCTCCTGGTCACAATTTGTATTGCACTCCTCCAGGCCCGCAACCACGCCCTCTTCACTGGCCGCGGCGGCCATGCAGCCGCTGGCGCATTCTTCGGAGTCCAGATCGCAGCCGTCCACGCATCGCGCAAGCTGCAGATCGTGTTCACCCACGCCGATGAGGTCGCAGATTTCTCCCACCCCCCAGGCGGTGCCCACGGCCCCAAGGGCAAAGACCAGTGCCCCAAGGCCTATCCCGGCCGCAGAAATCCCGACCGGTCCACCCAGGATGGACGCACCAAACAGGTAGAAGATCGACTCGTGGAAAATAGCCATCGTGGTTATAAGTCCACCCACACCACCCAGGACAACCTGAGCCGTGGTGCAGACATTTTCTCCGATACCATCCGCTTTTTGTTCCACCATCTGAAGTGCCAGGTTGGAGGAATCCAGGTCACGGACGAAGTCAAGAGTCGTAATGCCCAGGATCCCCACCTGCTCAAGACTGCAGCTGTTCTCAATCTGATGACCGCTGATCGAATCAAGCGAAATGACACAGGCCTCCGGTGCGAGGTAGTCCACCCGAAGGATCCGGCCCTGCCGTTCCACCCAGGCCTCGAAATACACATCGCCCGCTCCATCGAGGGCACGTAGAACAACGGTCTGTGGGTCGGCCTGTAAGATCTGCCAATCCATCACCTTATTGGGTGCATCGGCTTTATGATCCCCACCCGATCCAGCGAAACTGGATACAAGTTCCAGATCCTGATTCGGAGACTGCGTCGAACAGGCGCCCAAGAACGCCACGAAAACTGCCATGGCGACAATACGGTAATAGCGATTCATAGATGTCTCCTGGTCCCTACCCTGCGACGGTCCGGGGCATATACATGGCTCGATCCCCGAAATTCAACGGAAAAGCCCTTTCGCCCCAGGAACACAGGTCATCTACCGGCCTCAACACTATGCGGATATACCTCCGTTAATCGGAGGGATACAGCATCAAGACCGGTCTATCGACAATCTGATTCTACAAACCACAGCTGGCGGGGAGACACGCATTCTTGCCCGTAGCGGCCCCCGTCGGACTGATATCCTGCTGGCAGGTCGTATTGGGATCCGTACAGTCCGTGTCTTCAATGCATGCAGCTCCGCACCGGAAGTCAGCCAGAGCACCAAGCCCGCCATCGTTCACGCACAAATGATCCCCACCACAGTCTCCATCGCTTTCACAGCTGAGGCAGGTCTCCTGCATTACACAACGTTTGGTCCAGCCGCTTAATTCCGGAGCCGGCCGTTGCAGCAACATATTGTCGGTACATTTTAGGTTCAAGCCCGCGCTATTCGAACAGCCCGCGTCGGTACCACAGAGTTCGGAACAATAACGGGTTCCCGATCCATCCGGCAGGCAGATGCGCCCATTGCAATCGCTCCAGGTTGTACAGGTATCCCCAATAACTCCCACTGGGAAGGCATCAAGCCCCTCACTCGAATCGATACAGATATGGTCGATTATGACGGCCTCATCCACATTGCCGGCAATAATAGCTGCACGACAATATTCCTTGGTATCCGAACATTTCTTCTCTGCGTCGCAGGGATCTACGGAACCAATGGATGACGTTCGCCAACAGTAGGGAACAAAGATGTCATCAATGGGATCGATCGTATTCTGTCCGTTCACATTGAAGCTCAAGCAAAGGGTTTTCCAGGTGTAGCCATCAAACTCTACTGTCTCCGGGCAATCCGCGGCCGATGTACAGGTCTCTGTGCACATGGAATCCATGCCACTACTCGACGACGGGACCAGGCAGAGATCACTCTTACAACCCGGGTAATCCGAGCCGCCGCAGATTTCGCCGAAACCGACTTCGCCGTCGTTCTTACGACATTTATATTCCACGCCCCAGACACGATCATCTCCCTGGCCGTCCCCCTTAACACGATAGCGGCAATGATGGTCCGCAGGACAATCGGCATCCGTAGCGCAATCCACCAGCTCTCCATCGTGGGGCCAGGCCTGGCATAGGTCGACATTCAGTGTGGTATCGGTCGAGTCATTATCATCTACATCGATGTTCCATTCCGCACCAAGTAAACACTCTGCGCCCGCGCCACAATCCGCATCTGCGGTGCAGGGTCCAGCGCAGTAATTGTCGATGCAACCACCGCTCCAGGCACAGGGCGGTAGACCCGAGCCGTCACCTTCATTTCCGCAGGCCTCCCCATACCCAACAGCACCCGTCGGGAGACGCCGGCACGCCGGCGAAAAGGCCACTTCTTCGACCAATTCGGCTCCATTCCAATAGGGTCGACAGAACCAATCGGGATCCACACAATCCGTGGCATTGGTACAATCTCGCGGCTGGCAGAAGTTATCCGTGAAATCGGAGTCACTATAGGGACTCATCTCCTCGCATTTCCAGGCACTACATTCCGTATCCGTAGTACAGGCTGCACCCGACTTGGTGCAGCTTTCATCCACACAGGTGTCGGTAATGCAATCCGTATTGCTGGCACAAAGATCAACACAACCCGACCCGAAACAGAAGGGGCCCTGGCAATGTTTGATGGGTCCGCTATTGGGATCCGAATTGCATTGTGCCATACCCGGTTCACTGTTTTTCTCGATGGTCATGCAACGCGCAGAGGTTCCACCACGGATGTACAAAAGCTGACAGCTTTCACCTGTCGGGCAGTCTATATTGCTTTCGCACCCTTTGAAGGTGGTTCCTGGCCGACAAAACGCCAAGACATTCTGGGTCACAGGGCGCAGGTTCACGCATTGAAAGTCCGTTCCGTACGGGCCGTCTACACCACCATCGCATTCGTTGATGGCGTCTTCGTCGTTAATGCCATCATCGCCGCCCTCACCGGTGGCATTGACCAGATCGTCCTTGTAGATGCTGCAGCCCTTACTGCAATAAGACGACGAGGCACAGTATCCGGAGCCGCACTCATTATCGATACATTCTCCGTCGCCATAATCGGGGGCATACCAGACGCAATTCGGATTCTGTGGATGGCCGGCTGCCGTATAGCAACAGGCGCCACCAAAGTTCTGCTTCTCGCCCAATTTCGTATTTCCGCTACAGACCTCGGGATCCGGTGGTGTGATAATGACCTCGTCACAAATCCCGTCCGGAGTACAGGTGCTGTTTGGGGCACATAGACCGCAAAGGCCACCACATTGATTGGGACCACAATCCTTATTGTCGCATTGGGGAATACAGCCCGGATCGGGAGTCCCCGGATCCGATACCGAATTGTCCTGGGCATCCGCATCCGCAACCTGAATATCCGTTCCGGTATCGGTCGACGTATCCTGCGGTTCCGTGTCACCACCGCAAGCCAGTAAACCGATTATTAATACTAGTACCGTTGTTTGTGCCCACTTCATGCCCATGGTCTCCAACCAAAATTGTTTGAAGAGTGTACATTTCCAGAACTGGATTGGCGAGTAAACAATCCGGCGCACGATTCATGAGCATGCATTTCGACGCACGGGCTATAGAAGGAGTGGCGTATCCCGACGCAAGAACTGCCGGAAGATCTCTCAGGGCATGGGCAACGAGGCGCCCCAACGCCAGATCGAATAGAAACTACGACCGTTCGTGCCCAGGAACACCCGCTCCCCGACGACGACCGGCGTCGTTCGTATATCGATACCATCGGCCACTTCATACTGGAGCCGCACCTCACCGGTTTCCCGGTCAAAGCCCCATAGAGTACCCCCATTCGACGCGATGTAGACGGTACCCAGGTCATCAAGCACCGGGGAGGATTCGCCCAGTCCACCCAGGTTTGGGCTTTCCCAGAGTAACTCCCCGGTTTCTATATGACGTTTTTGGACCCGGTCATGGGTCGTAGCCAGATAGAGAGCACCGTTCTCATCAATCGAAAGACGCCCCCAGAACTCCCCCTTCACTTCGACGGGAGGCCATTTCTGCGAGCCGTCCGCGTGTACCGCATACAACCACCCATCATTCGATCCAAAATACACAGCGCCATCGGGACCAATCACGGGTGTCGACCAGACTTCCCCACCGGTGGGAATACTCCAGAGGATCGTGCCATCTCGAATGGCGTAGAGATTATGGTCCTGGCAGCCCACATAGACGGTATGATCAGCCGCCACAGCCGGGGAGCCAAAAATCGTTTCGGGCAACGGCGGAGATTGCCAGACTATGGAGCCATTATCGGCGTTCAATGCATAGACCTTTCCCGCATATACCGACGCAAACACCGTATTGTCCCGAAACACAATATCGCCAGCCGGAGACCCAAGCTCTTGCGTCCAACGGCTTCCACCCTGCGCATTATAGGAGTGGATCGTCCCATTTCGGTCGCCCGCAAAGATATTACCGTTACCGTCGACGGTCGCCTTCCTATCGAAGGGTGCACTCGCGTCTTGCGTCCACTGGAGGTTTCCATCCGGACTCAGGCAGTAGAATTTCTGGTTGCTATTTCCAAAGACCAGATTTCCGTCGGGCAAAACTCCTGCGGAGCTCCAGATCTCACCCAGGGTCGAATACTCCCACTCCAGTCGGCTGTACACACTCACATCGTAGGAGATGTCTGTGTTCTGACCCAGCACGTCGATGGCCGAGACCTGCAAGAACACCGATGTGGGTAGATTGTCCTTGTCGATCAGAATGTCGGTGTACGGGATGGAACCCTGGTACGGGGGCATGTCCAACAAAGCCACGCCAAACCCACTCGCCCGGAACTCTACTGATTCGATCGGTGCGGCATCTTTCAGCTCAGCAACCATCGTAAGAGGGCCGTCTTCAATAAAGACCGTAGAATTGATGCTCGGAGTAAGGGTAATGACTTCCGGCGGTGAATTATCAAAGATGACTTCCACTTCCACCCGAGCTTTGCTTCCGGTGATATCCGCCGTTTCGGCTACTAGCAGGTGCGGGCCATCAGAAAAAGTCGCCGTGTCTAGATGAACCATATAGTCGGGGACCGTGTCGGTATGTATATATACGCCGTCTACAAGAAACTCGACGCCATATAGAAACGCCTGGCTGGAAACAACCGCTCGCACATCGACTTCGCCGGACATCAATTCAGCGTCCAGTTCCAGCTGTATCGACAGCGACGACGAAGGCATAAGTTCCGGTTCCGGTTCGGGTTCGGGTGCGGGTTCCGGACTACCTTCCACGGGTAGACATTCATAGATCTCACGACCCGATTTCGTGCATTGGTATCCCTCGGGACAAACCGCATTCGGTCCGAGACATTGTCCAACCGGCTCAGAGCAACCCCAGACCACGACCAGAACAAGAAGGAAAAACCAAATAACTTGAGTTGACCGTACCAACTTTCGTCTCCCAATTCTCAGTGGGGTGGGGCCGAAAGGCTCCGCCGGTACATAAAGGAAGCAAAAAACGGGCCGAAACAGCCGAAACGCAAGAATCTACGCGTGTATCTGGGCCCGCCCCACTCCAAACCGCAGTTTGAATAAGCTCATAAGTCACCCGTTTATTGTCTCATCACACCCCCAAATGAGTGAGGGACATTATGAAGACACGTATTTCTTGTTCACTGTTTTTATTGTTTTTTTGCGTAATTGGCCTGACAGCTTGCGAGCTCACTGTGACCCCACCTGTGGAGGTCATCCCCTGTAATACCGATTCGCAATGTTTCAGCGATGAAATCTGTGCCGTCAATAGTTGCGAACCAATCTATCCCGGATTCGTGGGACTCCACTTCGATTGGGCGACAATCGATTATTCGGATCCCAACGGATTTGCCTGGGACGACACCATGGAACTTTTTGAGGCTCCAGACCCCCGGATTATCGTGGAGGTCGACGGTGATGTGGTGTTTGAGTCCACGGAGATCTATGACACCTATGATCCCGTCTGGGACGAGTCTGTGCTCCTGTACCTTGAGCCAGAATCGCAGGTTTCCATCTACGTCGTCGACGAGGATATCTTCAGCGCAGAGATCATCTGGGAGAAACACTTTCCTGCTCCCTTCTGCACGGATTGCGTCCGGGATGGTTCTTTCGTAGCTACACCCACGTCCACAATGTTGGACTTTGGCTTCGGTATCTCTCTGGAATAAGCGTACTTGTGAGGTGATGGGTACCCGGCCCCTCCCAGCTGGGTACCCACACCCCACAAATGCAAGATGTCTCTCCAGTGAGACTCCAGATTGTACTCAACCGCCGCGATTTCGAAGGCGATATACAAAGGGAACCCGTACAGAGCCGTTATTCCACGAAAGCTCATCCGGTGGCATCGGCAGTTTTTTTCTGGTTTTGACAGCCGCCAACGCCGCTCTATCGAGCACCGAATGACCCGAAGACTCTATGATCGCTACCGTGACCACCCGTCCATCGGCCGCAATCACGATTTCCAGCACAACACGTCCTTCCAGTCGGGCCCGCACGGCGATAGCCGGATATCGTTGCATACCTCGTAGAGCCTCTTCGATGCGTGCCACATAGTCCGTCAGCACGCCCGACAGATCGATGGAAGGGCCCGCGACCACCATGCCGAAGTCCGGCCCTCCTCCAGACGGCTTTGTTGCCGCTTGCGCCAGTGCGGGCGATTCATCCTTCCCGTCAACGCCATGGTCTCGACTGGTCGTCGCTGGTTTCACCTCGGCCGACTCGGAGGGAGCAGCAGGAGGAGACAACCGAACCACGTTTCGAGACCTGTGTTTCTTGCTTTGGGTGGACCGTTCCACCGTCCTCTTCTCTGGATGTATTTCGACCGGCTTGGGGTCGGCCTGCAGAGCTGGGATCCCCTTGGGCGTACCCACCGCACTGACCACCTGCAACATAGCTGGGCCCTGCATCGCTGCGGTCCGATGGGCGGACACTTTCAACGGCTCCGAATCGCCACCGGCCAGCCATAACGCCATCCCCAGGACACAGCCATTAAAAAGCAGAGACAAAGCAATACTCACCCGGCCCGCTCCTGGAACCCGTGGCGTGATATCCTGCTGCTTTCGCAGCTCTTGAATCAGATCATCCCGTTCGCTACGCGGAAGGCGCTCTGCGGGATCCAGCGGCTCCATCCCACGCCCAAACCACTGTGGTCTGAAGCCGCGGCGTAAGGCCTTCGCATCCAACTTTGTGGTGTCGTCGTTGATCATAGAAGCGTAACTACTGGATCCGTATCCTCCATCAGCATTACGCCAACCAGATACCAGGGGCAAGCCTTCAATTTCTTCGCTATCAGGGGCTAAGATCGAGGCAGAGCAGATGCTCCAGATCGCGAATGTACAATCGCCCCTGACTCAGGCTCGGCACCGTCCAGCACAGGCTCTTTAAGGGCTTCATATGCCCTCTCTCCTGGTACTTTTGTGAGGAGGCTTTCACCAGGGCAAGCTTACCCCGCTCGCCCAGAACAATCAGATGCCCATCCGCATAGATCAAGGTGCCTCGGCCAAAGCCTTCCTTTTCCCAACGTTTCGAACCGGTCTGTGCTTCCATGCAGACGAGTTTCGATTCACTGAACCCATATAGATACCCCTGATGTAGAACCGATGTAGCCATCTTATTCAGCATTACGTCGTTCTTCCAGATCTGGTGTACGGTATACCCTGTCTTCGTCTGGTCCACGCGATAGAGCGCGCACCCCACATCATAGGCGGATGATATAAACAGCATATTGGGCCATATAAAGACCGGAGTGGCGGCGTTTACATCCCAGCTGGTCTTCCAGGGTACACGCCAGAATTGTCGACCCCGGTCGGGGTCCACCGAAATAATCGCCTCACCTGTAAAGAATATGATCTGTTCGTGTCCAGACATTCGAAAGACGATCGGTGAAGAGTAGCCAGCCTTTACATCCCCCATATGCCAGAGGACATTGCCGTCCGTCGCACGAAACGCAACCAGTCCAAATCCACCCTCTCCCCCCACATCAAGGTAGATCTTACCTTCGAAGAGAAGTGGCGACGCAGAAAACCCCCATATGGGCACCTTGGCTCCAAACTCGAAAACAAGATTACGTTCCCAGATCTCCGTCCCATCTTTGGCCTTTAACGCCACCAGAGTTCCCTTTGAACTCAGAGCATAAACAACACCCTTATGCACGGTAGGGGTGGAGCGTGGCCCATCTCCACCCTGGGAATCACGAAATAGATCGTCCACCTTATGGCGCCAGACTTCCATCCCCGTCGCCGTATCCAACGCAACGACATATTCGTAACTGGAATCAGAGGTCATGGTGTAGAGCCGATTTTCCACCACGGACATGCCTGAGAAACCGCTACCAAGCGCCCGTCGCCAGACGACCTTCGGCTTTTTCTTCCGCCAATCCTGGGAAAGCCCCTTTTCTTTGGACACACCCGTACGATCCGGCCCAAGCCACTGCGGCCAATCAGCTGTAGGCTCGTCGGCCTCCGCCATCTGGGGCCAACAGGCCAGTGAGACCAATAACGAAACTACGATTGTCCAGCGCCACAGCATCGTTCATAATCCCTTGCGGTTGGCTCCTCTTTCGTGGTCAGGAGTGTATCGTGATTTGGAGACCATGACCACAGACGATCCTCAGAATGCGCCACAGCCAACCATCTGCGCATCACAGAATCCGGCGGCATATACGGGCGACGCGCAGGCATCGAGAGCGTCCCGCTCCTGGGGGCACATTTCGATCATGCAATCGTTGGTATCCCCTCCCTCGGCCAGCGTACTGGACGCGCAATCCAGAAAACAGGTGTCCACCGCGTCCATTTCGTCCTTGCAGTAGATGTCCACACATCCCCCATTGGTAAACATTTGAGGGATCATGCAAAACGCACAATCGAAGTCCACCGACATACAGCTGACAACACAGGTAAAATCGGTGCCATCGAGGCAAGCCGCGTCACAGTCACTAAAGTTTCGACACATGGGAACTGGGGCCTCGAACGGGCGGATCAATGTGAGAAATGACAAACACATTTCATCCAGAGTGCCATCTCCCCAGCTAACATCTCGTGGTTCCACTACGATCCCATTCACACTGGGTTGGTTCTCGACCGAATTATTGTAGGTACACGTCAGCCGTATCGAATCACCGGGTGCGACCTCTACCGGCTCATTCGGTCGAAAGGTATAGTTCTGTTGCCAATTGAAATCCCAGTCTGGAATGTCGATCAAACACTGTGAATCGCCATTCTTCGTGATGTGCTCGACCTCAATACGAACCCCAAGCAAATGCATATGCGGTCCCAGGGATACAACCTTCCAGCTATCCTTGGTCTTGTTTACGAACTCCTTGCTATTCACCGACTCCGGATCACCGGCCGCAATCTCCAGAGTACGGTGCACGAACGGTAAAGCCTCAAGCAGATATGCCGGTGGAGTGGGTGACATCCTCACATGCCATTCGGTCCGATCTGGTTGTGGCGCATCGACCAGCAGATTGTAGTGGACCTGCATAACGACGCGACTTCCCTTGGCTATGTAGATCGCCGCATCGTTTTCGATCAAAATTGGCTCGATCCCTGGAACCCAGGCACCAACCGGGCTGGGTGAACCGACCTCGCCACCCCCAAAACAGGTATACCCGGGTCCCGGATCATAGGCGTCCATGGCGTTCATCAAATCCAGAAACTGAGGCTGTATTACGTATACGAGTACATGGTGTACCAGAGCCCCGGCCCCCGGCTTCACCTCCGAAGCTCTAAGGTACATATCCTCTTCAAAGGTCAGGTCGAGGGGAAAGCAACGATAATCGTCCACATACTCCATGGATGGAGTATAGGGACCCTCCGGGCGCCCAATATGGCTGACCTCAAAGGTGTTTGAGACATTCGCCTCCGGTTCCAGATCCGTCGACGCCACGCCCTCGGGCGTACCGGCCTCCACCCAGCTCCGAAATAACGCCTTGTCGCTAGCCGACAGCAGCCGCTCATTGGCAAAATGGCGACAATCGGGATCAGGCTGCCAGGGAGGCATCTGCCCTTGTTCAATTGCCAACAACGACGGTTCCGCCATAGCCACCGCACCGGCGTAATTGTCGAGGGCAAAGGGAGCCACCCTCCCCTCCGCATGACAACCATTGCAGTTCGCATCCAGAAGACTTCGGATCTCGCCATAATAGGTTGGGCCTTCCTCGTCCAATCCACTCCCTTGACCTGCCTCACACCCCAGACTCAACATCAACATAAGAATCAACGAACATCCCACAAACTCGAAACCATACGGCTTATAGCGCATCTTTTTCTCCTTTCTGAACCGGAATCAGGGCACCTACCAACCGGGCGGCTTAGTGTATGTACCGGTCGGTACATTAGTCAACTTAAAGTTGGCCCTCCCCCTGCCGCCTGACGCCGGCTACAGGGTCTTCAGATATTCGAGTATGGCGCTACGCGCTTCGGGGAGAAGTGAATCCCCAAAATTGTGCCCCTGGTTTCCGTATCCGAAATGAGACGGGTCGTAGATGGTTTTTTTCTCGGCCGAGTCCGTGATCACATCGTGGCAGGACGTCTCCTGGAAGTTCCAACCAAGAGTCGCGGGATTATAGTCTGTTGTATCGTAGGACCAGGACCAACAAGTGGGTCGCGTGGGGCTTTCCAATAGGGCAGCGATTGTTGGTATAGAGCTGTTGTGGAGATAGGGTGCGGTGGCCCAGACGCCATCAAGGGGCGGCGCAATATAGCCCATGGCTGGACGCGCCCAGGAATGTTGACCGTAATAGGAATCGTCCATCCATTGATGGAAAGCATCGGCTTCGAACATAAGCACGGCGAGCTCCGGATCGGTCCCCACCTCATCGATATGCACAACTCGATTGGGATAGGTGCCATCCTCTCCGTAGGTCCCATGACAACTCGAACAGTTTTTCTCGAACTCGTTCCGGCCCGCGGCAGCCAGGTCGGCATCGATGGGCCACGGGAACTCGGGTGGTTCGATAGAGTCTATATAGGCCAGAATATCCGGGAAATAGCTGGCTATCTCCTCGGCCTGTTCTTCTCCTTCGATGCACATGGACGACGCCAACATGGCCCAGGCCACATGGTTGCCCACCCCCGACGCCGTGTAGAACATGGCGTTCTTTTTCTTATGCCACCACCACGGTGGCACGCTCAGGCCACCCACATGCTCTTTGTAGGCGGCCGGAACATCAAGGATGGGTTCCTCACTCCAGCTAAGAGTGACCGGATTAAGATGTTCCATGATACCGGCTGTAATACTGATCGCTGGATTGAGACCTTTGGTCATGGTCATGGAGTACGGTGCCAAGGCCTGGGCCCGCGTCACAAATTTTTCGAACTCGGCCAGCTCTTCCTCGGACGAAACCAGAGTGCTGGAGAAGGCGAGAGCCGTCGTTAAGACAGTGGAGAAGTCTTCGGTATAATCACGACGCGTATCGCCAAGACCGATAATGACCTCTCCGTTGAATCGGCCCGCATGGCAGGCGAGACAGTTGCCCACGATCAGCTCTACCCCCGTCTTGGAGGTGATGGCCGTCCAGAAATAGGGCATATCCGCGTTCTGTTCGTTGCGTCCGGGAATGCGGTCGGACTCGACCCCCATATAGATGAGATGGGATAGGGATTTGGGGATCCCACAACTGACGTAGCCATTGTTGACCAGAGCTGCGTATCCAAGCTCCGGATCACCAGCTGTTTGGGAATATTCCGGCACCGGACCAATATGGTTTCCATCGTCCAGAGATGGGACAACATCGGCCGTATTCGCCAAATCATCCGTGACGGTATCCGGAGTGTCGAACGAATCCACGATGGGTTCCGATCCCTGTTTCGCCGTACAGGCCAGGCCCAGAACCAGGAGGATCCCCGCCAACAACGCAGGGATATTTCGCGGTCGCTGAAGCATGCTGCCGTTTATATAGGATCCAAGCCCCGCATGGAAGAGACAATCCGTGCTTCTGTATCCACACCTGAGCGGGTACACTAGCGACGAATGGTGTAATTTACCCAGATCGGTCCGTCCGAAATAGACGACCGCTTACGCTGGTTATGGAAGCGCCCACGCTCATTGCCAGGAGATGCTCCATCATGCAAAGCCTGAAGATCCTATGCGCACTTACCCTTTGTAGCCTGACACTTGGAGCCTGTTCCAAGTCCACTCCAGACGCACGTAGCCAGGCCTCGGATAGAGCAAAAACCCAACACCCCCAATCTTCGATGCCGGCTACGCCCGGGGTGCAGAAAATCCTGGAGCTATCCCTGAATGACACCGTCGAGGACAAAACCGCCCTTGCAGCGGCTCCCCATTACACCCTGGAGTTGGATGTCGATTATGAGCTCCTGACCTTTACGGGAAAAGAGACTCTCCGGCTGACCAATACCGAGACCGTCGCACTCAAGAGCCTCCATTTTCTGCTCTATCCGAATACAGAAGAACTGATTGAGGGGAACATTCCCAATCTCCGCGTGAAGAATGTCCGGGTAAACGGGCAGGCGGTGAAGTCGACTACAAATAAGACGGTTCTATCCATTCCCCTGCCCCGGGCCCTGAAGCCCGGTAAATCCCTGACCGTGAGTATGGACCTGGCGGGAGTCATTTACAGATTAAAGGGCCAGGCCACCAATATGCAGAAGATGGCGTTGGAGCAGCTGGTTCAGCTTGTGATGGGGGATGGACTGCAAAAAGGCGGCTATGGAATCTATAGTTTCGGAGACGACATCATGAGCCTGGCGCTCTGGTACCCCGTTCTATCGGCGCATAAAGACGGT
>CAUZEG010000097.1:0-14212 GCA_963578775.1 Myxococcales bacterium | reverse complement strand
CGGGCTACCGCGAGGTGCTCGCCTATATAGAAGGGATCATCGAACCGGCCGAGCTGGCCCCTGCTATCGCCCAAAGCCACCGCCGCTTTGCGAAACGCCAGCGGACCTTTCTGCGTTCCGTGGGTGAGCTCTCTCCCATCACTACATCATCCGAACTCGAGGAGCAGCTCCATGATAAGGGCTAGACTCATTCTGCTTCTCGCCCTGCTGCTGCCACAGGCCGTCCTGGCCGATGAGCCCGTCCCAGCGACGGCTTCCGATCATGTCTACAATCAACTGGCCGAAAAGACAGTACGGGTCGTATGTGGCGACCGGAGCGGGACCGGTTTCTTCTTCGGAGATGGCCAACATCTGATCACAGCCCTTCACGTTGTAGCAAATGGGCGCCCCATCGAGGTGGTCTACCGGGATAAAAGCCGGAAAAGCGCCCGCGTTGTACGGATCAATGCGTCCCTTGATCTGGCCCAGTTGAAACTCTCTGCCGATTCGGGAGTCGACCCCATCAAGGCGACGACGGCGCGCCCGCCCCTGGGTACGCCGGTTTGTCTAGTGGGTCATCCCTATCCCGACTACAGTGAAAAGGACGGTACGCCTCTACTCCAATACACCTTATCTTGTGGCCAGGTCACCAACTACGTCGGGCCCTATCTGGTCACCGATGCAGCCATTAATCCCGGCCAGAGTGGCGCGGCCCTGGCCACCAGAGACGGCCACCTTGTGGGTGTGGTCGTACGGCGGTTCCGGCGCGGCGAAAACCTGGGACAGGCAGTGGTAAGCTCGGAAGTTGTAGACCTGGCAAAAACACCGGCGCTGAAGTCCTTTAGCGGCATCCACGCCACCTATGTGCGTGTCGATTACACCTGGAAAGGAGGCCTCAACGGTTCCTTTCGACACGGGCCCCAACTTATCATAGGTGGGCGCTTTTTTGACCGGTTGGATGTGGGACTGGTTGGAGGGGTCTCCTTCAACAACCACGACGGGGATTCGGACACCGACGCGTCCAAAGCATTGGATCTGCGCATGGGTGGCGAGGTCGCGATTCGGTTTCTGGCTCCAGCCGGCTCCGGCCGAATGGTTGCCTTCAGTCTCGGGACGGGAGCAACCCTCGCTCTTCGAACGAGCACGACCCCAACGGTTCGCCTTACGGGGCCGGTTGCTTGTGCTGACAAGAGTCTGGATTGTTACGAAGTATCTCATGTGGCGGGTCATACAGACGCCAACGAGATATTTCTGCTAAATCCATTCATTCGAGCCGACCTGGGATTGTTTCAGGTCTTTCTGGATGGTGAAATTAATCCGTCTAACGCAGAGGCCTATGTGGGTGGGGGCTTCTCGGTCGAGTTCTGACTCCGTAATAGCCACAGTCCTCCGACTATACCGGCGATCCCGGTGGTCGCGATAAGCCCCAGATGGATCCCCATTCCGTAGGCCACCGCCTCCTTCGTTTCGAACCCGACCATGCTCAAGGTCAACACAAATCCGGCCTCGATGGTGCCCAGATTCATCACCGTTCCAACCGGTACAAAACTCAAGATCACACTGCCAAGAAAGCCAATGGACATCGCGGCCCAGCCAATTTCCATGCCGACACCACGCGCAAGACAGAGGTTGAGACATAAAAGTGCAAACCACAGCACAATCGATTCCACTGCAATCAAAACGACGCTGCGTCGCTCTCGACGCCAAACCCCGAGCGCCTCGCTCAGATCGTGTAAAAACCGATCGAAGCGGGAGCCAAAACACCATTGGATCGGCCGCACCAATAGCGCCACAAAGCGATCGCCAAACCACAGGCCGGCGATGCCCAGAAAAAGAGCACCCAGGCCCGCCAGGAAAAGCGTGACCTGGAAGCGCGGATCCGTGAAAGGTGCCAGCGCAACACCCCAGATCACCATCACACCCAGGCCCAGGAAATCCGCAAAACGCATCAAGGCTGTCGCGCCCAGGCTACGCGAAAAACCTTCATTCGCCACAGCTCGCATAAGTGTCGCATAGGTGAACTCTCCGAGGCGCATCGGCAAAACATGATTTGCCGCCTGATGAACGGCCAACATCGCACTGATGGGCACGGCGCCCACCCGTTCAACCCGCGCCCGTTCCTCCAGGTGGAGCATCCGCACGCTGCGGATCAGATGGGAACCGAGATAGGCTAGAAAAGCCGCTGCCCACCAGAGGGGATGGAATTCGAGGATCGCAAAGTCTTTCGCCTCCACACCCGAAACCAGAAACAGACCCCCAAGCACTGGCACAATCAGGAGTATACCCAGGACCCAACGTGCGCGAGTATTCATCGGTGACCTCCCATACTAGAGATGGTCCCGCCTACCTCTTCAACCAAAGGGGGCACTAATCGATTTGTAGCCGGTTGACTCATAGCCTCGTTGACCATTGGAATCGGACGTAACAAAGAAGGTCTCCAGGGTATACGAGAAGTGCCCCCGGCGAAAAATTCTATAGCCAAAGCCAAGGGCCGGCGCGTGGGAACATTTTGCTGTTCTCATACCATACAAAGGCCCTGCATAAGCAGCGAGAATTTGAAGCTTGTGCAACAAGGGATCAGATGTTAGGTCGATGACTCCGTTTTCCGCGAGTTGGGATGCAATGCTCAAATTGGTACTGCACCCCATATAGGAGAGATGTACCATGATCATCGACCTTTTCGTCCCCTACCAGGAGAATGACGAACAGCCATTGGATGTTGGTCTCTTATGTGAAACCATACGCAACGCTGGCATAGACGCCGTCTGCCTTGTGTCCGAAAACGAGCCCCCTGCGGAAGATTCGAAAGCCGTGCAAGAGCTTAACCAGAACGGTACCAGAACCTACCGGGCCGCGACCCTGTCGGCTGGAAACGCGCGGCTGTGGGTACTCCCACCTGATAATAGCGACTGGAACGAAATTCGGCCCAACCCGACCAACGATATGGACCCGGCTGATGTGGTACAGGATCTGGCGGGAAAAGGCTGCGCTGTTCTACTGTGTAATCCCTACGCACGGGAACTCCCCGGCGGGGAACTTCGAGACTATGCCGTGTACATCCCCGGCATTCACGGAGTTCTGGCCATGGTAGGAGCCGCGGTGGGAAACGAAAACAAACTGGCACAGGAATTCGCCATGGTTCGACAACTGGCCGCCGGTGGTGCATCGGCAACTGGACCCGACCATAAAGACTTCGGTCGGTATCTGACCCTGGGTCTCTTTGCGAACGAAGATGGGGGCGAGTTGGTTGACGGCATTCGTAGCGGCCAGTTTCTGACGATGGAATCAACGGCCGATACCTTTGAGCCCATCGAGGCCGCATTCAAGCCACGTAGCAACGATCGGGGCTCACGCGATGGTAGAAACCGTTCACGTGATGGTCGAGACCGCGGTCGAAATCGTTCCTCTCGAGACCACGGACGCCGTTCCTGAGCGCAACCGCCATGACCTCCCGCTCCACACGGCTCGGACTGCCTCTCCCTGAGAACTTCGAGATGGATCTCTATCTCGTCGAGTGTAAAATTCGCGAGATCGGCAAAATGGAGCAGGTGCCCGATACAAAACTCGATGCCGAATGTGCGCGTTTTGAGCGATCCGGTCTACATACCCGAGCAATTACCGGACCGGACCCCGGTCTTTCGGTCATCTATTACTCTCGTGACCACCGATTGCTTGAACAGGCCACCAAGCTTGAACGGGTCCAGCGTCTGAAACGCCAGGCTGGTCGCCGAACCGTGGCAGCACGAAAACTGGGTACGTTATTGGGCTATCCACCCTGTTGTGTGGAGTCATTTGTTAGCGCGCCACGCCAAAATGATGTGGATATTCTGGGTGCCTTTGGCGCCAGCCTCAGCCGTCCCATGCCCCCATTGATGAATTTCTTTCCGCGTGGTGTGGCACCCGTGGGCTGGGTCCCCTGTTCTCCCACCTGTGCTCAATCTATTAAATATGCGGAAAGAGCCCTGGAATCGATGAAGCAGGACTACAGTCTAAGCCAGGAGGATTTTGAAAATGCATTGGCCGGTGTCGTGCTCTGGTTTTCCTCCCCGTTATTCCTGCAATTCCGTGGTGTAAGCAACAATTCCGAGACCGGATTCGCCTACGAAGAAGTACTGTCCTCCGCGCAGATTGCACCTTCCAGCGGACATCCCAAAGATCGGAGCGGGGGCGAAAAACTCGCTCGACTCGCGGCGGAGTTTTCGGCCGGAGACCGCTTGGAACTTACTCCAGAGGGTGTGGTCGTGTATGCTGGTCAGGATCCGGTGTTCAACTGGGACGCACCGCAACTCCAGAACCGCTTTATGGTCTTCCTGCCCTGATCCCAATCGACGATGTACCGATTGCGAGTAGCCATTCTACAGATTCGGCGTATGCCAGCCACCTACTTCTTTGACACGCTCAATGTCTTATATGCTGGCGATCTTCGTCGAGCGGGTCACGAAGTTCAGGTCTTTGACCATAACCTGGCAGAGGTAGACAGCCTGACTTCAGGTCTAAGAGATCTCAAGGCAGCCCTCGACCTGTTCAAGCCCGAGGTTTTCTTATTCGAACGGGTGTTCGGCCCCGAGCTGGTCGCAGAACTCCGTACCGATACCGTTGTCGCCGTCGGCGCCCTGCACCAGGAAAGCGCGGAAGCCATTGATGGGGTGGACTTCAGCCTGCCCAGCCTGGCCCGTACCCCGGTGGTAGAGGCCATCAACGCCCTGGCCAACCGGGGCCGGGACGGCCTCGCAGACGTAGCCGGCCTCAAATATAACGGCACGACCACGGCCCTGGGTTACCGACCATCGGTGGAACGCCTCTTCGTAGACTTTGACCTGGCCTACGATCTCATGGTTCAGACACGGCCTTCACCGGACCCATCGCCTCTTCGTAAACATGTTTTTGGCAATCTTGGTTGCCCGTATCGAAACGCTCCCAATCGAACGGGATTTCTCGATAATATAGAACTTCCACAAAATATCACGGCGAGAGGTTGCACATTCTGTGACCGGCCCGATTACGATCGGATCCGGCCCGACTTTGCGCTGTCGCTGGTGCGCGAACAGCTCCAACAGGTCCGTACGGCACATCCCAATCTCGAACAACTGATCCTGGTGGACGAATACGCCCTTCGCTATGTGGACCGATTCGTAGCGCTCTTATTGGAAGAAGGGCTCCGCGACGTGGAGATCTTTTTCTCGGCACGCATCGATTATATCCATAAATTCCGAGACCGTTTCGAGGCGGCTATTGAGCAAGCCGGCGGTCAACTTCGATTGGTAATGTACCTGGTGGGCATTGAAAATTTCTCTCCGATGGAGCTCTGGCGGTTCAATAAGGGAGTCTCGGTACGGAGTGCCATCGAGGGCTTGAATGTACTCAAAGGAATCGGCGACCGCCAAGAGCACTTTCGATGTGAGCCCAGCTTCGGTTTTATCATGTTTACCCCCTGGACCACGCCCCTCGATCTGTATTTAAACCTGGCCTACATCCAACGACTCGATTTCGACCAATGGCGTGAGTCGGCCATTCTGACCCGTCTGCGGCTGTACCGGGAGAACGCACTCTACTTCAAGGCTCTCCAGGAGGGGATGATCGTCGAAGGATCGAGCGAAGGAGCCGATGCCAGTGCTCGATACGGCTACGAAGCCGAGGCCACCTGGCGTTTTGTGGACCCTCGCACCCGCAGCATCTACGAAAAGGTCTATAACGCCCCGTCCGGTGAAGCCGGCCTGCAGGCATTGCAACAGGCACTCCTTCCCTACAAGGCGGATATTGAGAGCACACTCCAGATGGTGGACCTGGAAGATCCCGACACAGTGATACGCCTGGCCACAACGGATTGGGCCGGGGCCGCCTGAAGGTTTACCGTCTACGCCACAGCCTGTATAAGCGCGACAGACCCAACCGGTTTTATCGATGCTCGCCTATCGCATCCAACGTCTGCTGGTTTGCCTCTTGCTCGTTCTCGGCCTGTGCTTTTGCACGAAAAGACCGAGCCCAGAAGCCACCCGCCGCGACGCCCCCGTTGCAGCACGTGATCTGGAACGAGTGCGGCTTATAGTCATGGGAGATACAGGGCTTCCCGGCCCCGAAATCGACACTCTGGTCCAGACACTTCGGAGCGAAGCCGCCGACTACGTACTGGTGCTCGGAGATCTGGTATACGAAGTCGGCCCCACCTGCCCCAGTGGGCGCGCCAAAGGCGAAGCCCTGCGAATCCTGAACGAACGACTCTACGGTACCATTGGTAGGCTGGAACGCCCTACTCTACTGGCACTCGGCAATCATGACCTGGCGCATCGCCCGCACGACTCCGCGCGCGAAGCCTGCTATCTCGATTACGCGGCCGGCCATAAGAACCTCATCTTTCCCGATCTGTTCTACACGGTCGATCTTGGAGTCGTCGTGCTGGTCGTTCTAAATACCAATCAACTGACGCCTGACCAGGCGAAACTGGCAAAGACTGCTTTCGAGAATACAAGCGGCTGGAAGATCCTGGCGGGGCATCATGTTCTGAAAACCTATCACGACAAAGCAACGGAAGATGTAATTTACCCCTGGATTCGAATGCATGCGCTGGATCCAGACTTCTACTTTGGCGGCCATGCACATTTTCTACAGTTCGGGCGATACGCTGGAATTTTCGCCCTTACCAGTGGGGCCACGGCGAAAATCCGAGAACGCCCCTCCTGTCCTCCAGAATGTGGAGCCGGACAAATGTGGGGGCAGTCGACACGTGGCTACGCCCTGGTGGACGCCAGTCGTGAAAATGTATCCATAACTTTCAAAGGCATCGACGGCAGGAAACTCTGGTATTGGAGTAGCCGTAGTGGTGCCGAACCATCCGGGGAGACTACGCAATGAATGCCTATTTTGGTTCCATGGCCGCCATTTCCGGCGCGCTCGGTGTCGCGGCGGGTGCCTTTGGTGCGCACGGCCTCAAAGACCGGGTCGAAGAACGCATGCTGGACATCTGGAGTACTGCAGCGCAATACCAGTTGTTCCATGCCCTGGCCCTTCTGGCCGTAGCCATCTTGTTGGACCGGTCCGAGACCACAAGCCTGAAAGTTGCAGGGCAGGCCTTTTTCTGGGGAACCCTGATCTTTTCCGGGAGTCTCTACGCCCTGGTGTTATCGGGCCAGTCCTGGCTGGGAGCGATCACTCCGATTGGAGGAACAGCCTTTATTGTAGGATGGGTTGCGCTGGCTGTAGCTCTCTGGCCATGACCGGAAACATGGTGTCGGATCGAGTCCGTGATCGTCTTGACGATCCGACCGGGGAACCCGTACTCTGCTAGTTGGACTCCAGAGCCCTGAGGGCAGAAAATTTGAGGTATCATATGCGTTTCGGGCGATATTTTCTCACCCTATGCCTACTGTTTGGTTCTGGAAACCTCTATGCCGAGGACGCCAGCTCAGACACGAGCGACACATCCGATGCCTCCGGAGACATACCCTGCGGAAGCGTGTCCTTCCAGGGTTGCTGTTCGCAGAATGCGGTCTTTTTCTGTTTTGAAGACAGTCTACAAGTGCTCAATTGCCCGAACAACCAACCTTGTGGCTGGGATGAACCGGAAGGGTATTACGACTGCAATACCGACGGTGAATCGGAACCCACGGGTGGCCACCCTTACCTATGCCCGGGAGAAGAGTGTGAACCCTATTGCCAGGGTCGCGAATGCGGCCCCAACCTCTGTGGTGGAACCTGTGGAAGCTGTCCAGAGGGAACGGCCTGCGATTTTTCCTCGTATTCTTGCGTCGAGGTCCAGACCTGTGGGGAGGTTCCGGTTCTAGGCTGCTGTACCGGCGATACCGTTCAATACTGCAACGCGGACGGCATTCTTAACATCGTGGATTGTTCGCAAAACGCCGACCAGGACAAAACCAAATGTGGTTGGGTCGACTTTACCGAGGTGAGCGGCTTCTACGATTGCACATCCGAAGCAAACCCTGAGCCAAGCGATCAGATCCCCATGGACTGCCCAGATAGCGCATGTCTGCCCGACTGTTCTGGAAAGGAATGCGGCGATGACGGCTGTGATGGAATTTGTGGAGGCTGTGTAGCCCCGGCCATCTGCAACGCCAGCCAACAATGTGAAGGGCCCGAACCCAATCCGGACACAACATCCAGTGATCCCGGCACTACGAACGTAGACCAGGGGACAGGGCAAGATGCGGGACCATCGGATGGAAACTCCTCTTCAGAAGGCGGCCCAGTCAACCTGCCACCGAGCGGAGGTAGTGGTGGTTGTAACCGTTCCGGGGAACCCGTCCCGGTCTCGGCGCTATTCCTGCTATGCGCTGGCTTAACCTGGATACTGACGAGACGGCGTCTTATACAACCTTAAGATGCGGCTTCGCTGTGGCGTTCTGCTTTCGAGCGTCCGCCTCAAGGGCCTCGTAGACCTGTTTTTCCTCTTCTGCGGCCGCGATCCGATCGAAGGTTGATTGCAGGGCGGAGAGATCCGCGTTGAAACCGTGCGCCTCCAGGATCCGCTTAAGCGAAGGATACTGCGACTCGATGCTCTCCTTCACCGAGCGGAAGCCATGGGCTGCAGCAATATGCCGGGTCCAGAAGTTCAAAGGATTCATCTGGAAGAAATCTTCATCACTGGCGGAGGGCTCGATCAGGATAATGTCGCCCTTGAATTCCGGATCGAGACGTAATTTCTCCATTCCCAGATGTAGTCGTGTGTGAAGAAGGGTCCGGAACGCTTGATTCAAGACCGTCAGAGCGCTGGAGTCACCAATGTTCTTGGGTTCCTGGCCCGGTTTACGGGCGCGACTGACGTAGGGACGAAATGGATTGTAGGCGATAATGAGATCGGCCCCCTTCGCGGCCGCTACACTCATACTCGCGGTCTTACTGATCGCACCATCTATATAGCGGCGGCCATGCAACCGCGCCGGACGGAAAAACACCGGTATGGCCGTTGACGCCTGCACCGCCTGGCTGATGGTGATGGAATGATCCTCGTCCGGACCGAAAACATCGAACGTCGCATTCTCCAGGTTGGTGGCGCCGATATACAGGCTTGCGCCGTGCTCAAGCCGAAGCAGTCGGAAATGGTTGGGTAATCCATTCCGTTCCAGATTGGTGCGGATGTAGGACTCAATTCGTTTGTTGTCGAACAGGCCACTGGGCAGATAATCCAGGCTGAGCGGAAATTGCGGATCGGAGAACGGCTTGGCAAAGATGGGCTCCAGGACTTCTTCGTTCCAACGGGCCTCTTTCGGGCGCATCAGGGTCCGCCGTATATTTCGTAGGACGCTGCGACGGTTGTAGAAAGCTCCCCGCATGACCCCTTTCATCACAGCCGGGCCGAACGCAATACTATCGCGTAGGAACTGAAGCGGCCGTCCGATGAATTCTTCGACATTCGGCCAGTAGAAATGGCTTGGCCGAAACGGGGAGATCACTTTGCTTCGACCATTTACAGCGCGCAACAACTCAATAGGTGGAACTCCCGCGGCCAGCGGAGCGGCCAGAAAGGCGCCGGCAGAAATGCCCACATAGATGTCGAAGTTGGTAACCGAACGTTGGCCGAGAAAACGGTCTAATGCCATCAAGCCGCCAACCTTGAACGCGCCGCCGCTGATGGCCCCCCCTGCCAATACCAACGCAACTTTGGTCCGTCGCCCGGTCTGTTCAAGGTCCGATTTTTGTACAATTGTGATGCCCATCGGAACTCCCTTTCCTGGTCCTTCAAGTGTAGTTCCGGACGCCTCGAAGAGCAAGTAGTCATCGTGCTTTTAGAAGTCCGCCCGGTCCATTATGCGACACTGTTTTCGGTTTCAGTCCGCGGTTCATGTATAATGCCCCTATGAGCCGCACCTTCCCATTCCCACTCTCTCTTAAATTTCCCGGGTTTCGTCTAAGACGACGCCGCGCGAAATCGGGGCTCGCTCCGATGGAAAAAGAGAAACGCCCAACCCCACCCGAGGTCCGTGTGCATGTCTGTACCGATCCGGTGGAGGTGTCCTACATAACGATGGTCTTTAAAGACGCAGACATCCCCTTTCGAATGGAAGGCTACGGTCTGGACCCCTACGGCGTTCTATACATTCAACAACGTGGGTTATGTACCCTCATTGTTTCCGAGGCCGACGCGGCACGCGCCACAAAGCTCATAGAGCAACTCTGGACCCGGCCCGATTCGACAAGCGCATAGCCGACTCGACGCAACCCCGGTTCATACGGTATTGGCGTAGAAGATGACTTTGGGTTACGACCCTCCGTGCTGTTCACCCTAATCTCGACGGACCATCGCATGAAGCGCCTGTACTTTTTCTTCTTCTTGCTCATCTTCGCCCTCGGTTGCGCCACAACCCAGACGACACAAACGTCCAGTTTCCCAAATGATCCGGCCACCGAGCTAATTTCTGCCGACCAGGTGAAGGATGCTGTAGCCAGATACCGTGAAAAGACGAAGAAGGATCCGACAGACTTCCGGGCCTGGCACGGGCTCGGTGCAAGCTGCACTCGAATACGAGACCTTCCATGCGCCGAAGAAGCGCTTCAGCGGGCCCACGAATTGAAAAACGATGACCCCGGCATTCTATCCAGCCTTGGTCTTCTTCGCTTTCATCAGGAGAAGTTGGAAGAGGCGGAAGACTTCATCCTGAAAGCATTGGCCAAGAATAAGGACTATGGTCCGGCCTGGAATAACCTGGGCTTGATCCGCCATGCCCAGAAAAACCTCAACGGGGCCTATGAGGCCTTCCAGGAGGCGTTGACCTATAACCCCGACGACCTGATCGCCCTGGAAAATATCGGGACCCTATTACTTCACTTCCAGGGAACACCACGCAAGGCGCGACCATATATAGTTCGCCGGCTTCGCGTCATGCAGATGCGAAATATGAAGCCACGCTGGGATGATTTCCGAGACGCGGGGCTGGCTGCCCTTTTCTCCGATGACGGTGATATGGCCATTGCCTATTTCGAGCAGGCTCGGCAACGCGCTCCGAAGAATATCGAACTCTATTTCCACCTCGGACTGGCTTATGTGCAAGTCGGTGAGTTGGCTCGGGCGGAGGAGCTTCTACACACCGCTCATGAGGGCAAACCAAAGGTCGGCCTCTTCGCCAGTTACTACGGACGTGTCCTGGTCAAACGGAAGAAGTACGAGGCGGCACTCGTGCCCCTCGAGATCGCAATCAAAGCCAACCCCAACGACCCCGACACGGTCATGGGGCTCGGAGTCGCACTGGAAGTTCTGGCTGAAAAGGATAGTCGCTCGCCCGCCTACTCCCAGAGCGGATGCAAGACCGAAAAGAAGTCGAAAAAGCCTATCTGCAAAAAGGTCGCCGACAGGAAGGCGCGAAGTCAGCAGATCTTTGCACGAGCGTGTACCCTGGGTGTGATGGACGCCTGTGAACCCGGCAAGCGCCGAAGACGGTAGTTCCCTTGGTGGCAATCGGCGAATACGAACTGGCCGTACTCAAAGCGGTCTTCCACGCAGATGGCGAGATCCCCGATCCCGTTGAGGATCTACAATTGGGCACCGAAGTCCGGGGCGATCTGAACGACGCCCTGGCAAAACTCACCCAGGCCGAATATCTCACCGGAACGACCCCTGGACATCGGCTCACGGATCAGGCCGAAGAATATCTGGAGCTGCTCGGTCTAGTGGACTGATCAGCCGACCAATTCCAGAGCCGCTTGCACCATTTCTTCCCATTTCGCACCGATGGGAAGCCGCCCCTGGGCCAGCTCGGGTCGACCGCCTCCGCGGCCATTATTTTGTTCACCGAGAATCTTCATAACTCGACCGCAATCGAAATCACTGTCCTCACCACGAGCTATCAGCACACTGAGGTTTTCGTCGCCAATACCCGCCAACAGAACCACGGCATTGGAGCGCCGAGATAACACCTGCTGCGAGAGCTGTTTCAACAGGGCGGCGTCGGCTCCTGGTATGGAACCAATCATTCGATTGGACTGGTCCGCGTTCTGAACCAGACGGTCGGCATAGCTCTCCGCGTAGAGTTTCTGGAGACTATGCAAACGACTATTGGCTTGTTTAAGGGCTGCCTGGACGTTTTCGACGGCATCTCTCACGCCATCGGGACCGCAACTGAACCGATCCGATAATTCCTTCAGTCGATGTGCATCGATCGCGGTTTCCGCTCGTGCTCGCTGGCCGGCAGAGAAATTTACACGAGCCCCACCCTTATGGCGCTCGACGCTTCGAATATAGACCAGACCCACCTGGGCCGTAGACTGACAGTGGGTTCCCCCACAGGGGCTCATATCAAAGCGGTCTACGTCCACGACCCGGATTTCATTTTCGACCTTGGGATCTCGACGCAGGGGAAGACCCGCAAGCGTAGCGGGATCCGGCACAAACGCGCGGATCGCCCGGTCTTCGGAGATGACCTGATTTACCAGGGCACAGGCCTCCCAAGCTCTCTCTTCCGTCAATTCGTCTACGGACACATCGACGGTACAGTTATGTTCTCCCAGGCGTGACGACACGGTCGGAGCTCCAGCTACGTCAAGCAGGCCCCGTGATAACATATGTTGGCCCGTATGCTGGGCCATATGTTGGCGGCGGCGGGGCTCATCGATCTGGCCGGTCAACAAAGCGCCGACCTCCGGTAATTCGCCCTCGACAAGATGGTGAACCTGGCCCGAATCGTCCACCTGAACGTCCAGGATCCCCAGCTCGCCAAGACAACCTCGATCTCCAAGCTGTCCCCCAGACTCCGGGTAGAAGGCGGTTCGATCCAGCAGAACGGAATTTTTACCATCCCACTGTCCGTGGCCCACTACCCGGGCTTCAAAATCGAGTAGTAGGGAATCCGCATAATATAGGCGTTCCGTCATGGCTCACTTCGTAAAGGAATCCAAAAACTCCAACCGCTGTCTTATCAGGATTCAGCTATGTCTGTGAACTCTTAGAACACCGGGACTTGCGTTTCCCGACCGGCTGCGGTCAATTGCCCTTCTTCAGGAGTATATCCGACTGACATGAAGCCAAGGAGCCCTCATAATGCCTGAACTGAATGCCCCAGCCCCTGATTTCAATCTACTCGACACCACCCGCCAGAACGTCTCCCTGTCGGGGCTCAGCGGACAGAAGGTTGTCATCGCTTTTTTCCCAGCCGCCTTTACCGGTGTATGCGAAAAAGAACTGTGCACCTTCCGAAACTCTCTCTCGGACTTTAATGATCTGAACGCGACCGTCATCGCCATCAGCGTGGACGCACCATTCTCCAATGCGGCCTTTGCGAAACAAAATGAGATCAACTTCCCGATCCTGTCGGATTATAGCCGTGAGACGGTCAAAGCCTATGGCGTAGCCCTGCCGGACTTCGCTGGCATGGGGGGATATACCGCTGCCCAACGGTCCGTATTCGTGGTGGATGAGGAAGGAATTCTGCTCTACCAATGGGTCGCCCCCAATCCGGGCGTCGAACCCGATTATGCAGAGATCGCGGCCCAGCTGGCCTGAGGACGATTTTTCGTCCACTTCGTGAACCGGCCCTCATTGGTATTCGTCGTGGCGAATAGGGGCTCGTATTCAAATTTTGTCTCTTAGAGATGAAGTTTCTACAATACGGTGTACTGACTATCCGGAGCACTCCTTGGATCCAAAAACCCATCGAAAGGCTTTACGAGCGGCGCGCTCCGTCGTCGTAGGAGCTCGCCGGCAGATCCTCCCCTCTCTGGCGGGTCTGGCCCTGGTGGCCTATCTGCCCGCCTGCGGCGGTGGCGCCCAGACCGGTCCACCCCATATATACGAGGACCTGTCGAATCAGGCCGACACCGCCACCGAGGTCAACCAGGCAACCAACGGCTGCCTACAGATGACCGAGGCGTCGTGCTCCGAAGAAAACCCGTGTGACGATCTGGAGATGGTATGCCTTGAGGGGACCTGTTACGCCCAGGACTTCAGTATGGCCGCCACCTCAGAGCCCGGCGCCTGCCCAGAGATGGATCATGCCTTGTGCCCGGAAGACTCGATCTGTGTCGAGGATCGATGCTACGAGATCGGCGAAGCCACCCTCGCCGCCCAGGCCTGTTGCAACGACATCGCGATGACAGGTGAAGGAAATGGAATTGAAGCCCTTGGGGTTCCGGGCTGTAATCCCTGCTATATGCAAACCGAATTCGCCTGCAATGAAGACGATAGCTGTACCGGTCTGGGGCTGCATTGCATCGATGATCAATGCTGGGCAGGTCAGTTTTCGTCCGTCCCCGTGGGTGTAAGCTGTAGCGAGGAAGAGCCCTGCGAAGTAGG